>CAJOPG010000001.1 GCA_905236355.1 Paludibacteraceae bacterium
AAACAACGACCAAAATAACAGGCAACACAGCTACGCAGTGATGGGCATTGGTCTGCCTTTGGACGCTGCGTAGTCGTTGCCTTTTTTGAAAGAGATAATTACATAATTATGCCATATAGAATAGCATCATTATTCTCCGGATGTGGAGGGTTAGATTTAGGGTTTAGTGGAGGTTTTAATTTCTATCAACATCATTTTGATAGACTTAATACGCAAATTGTTTTTGCTAATGATTTTGATGTTGATGCTCAAACCTGTTACAATGCAAATCCCTTATTAGTCGCGGATGGCGTACCTTGTTTGTTACAAGACATTCGTACAGTGAACACGAATTATATTCCCGATTTCGATATCTTATTGGCTGGTTTCCCTTGTCAACCATTTTCAAATGCAGGCAACCGTAAGGGAGTAAATGATGATAATGGGCGTGGAACATTGTTTGAAGAATGTGAACGTATATTGCGGAGTAAGATAGATGCCGGAATACCACCTATTGCATTTGTCTTTGAAAATGTTAGGGGCATAATGTCCTCTAAAATGAATAGTGGAATACTTGTACCTGATGAAATAAGGAATCGTATGCAGGCTTTGGGGTATAATGTTTCGATGAAACTGGTTTGTGCAAGTGATTACGGAGTACCTCAAAAGAGGTATAGGTTTTTGATTATAGGCACGAGGAATGACTATCCAATCTTTGATTTTGATAATTTAGATAGGATTGTAACGGAGGAGAGTATCCCCTCCGAAAAACAAGGTACGTCTGAAAAACTCCTTTTAGGAAGCATTTTGCAAGGTGTTGATGGGCTGGAAAATAATGTATATTGGGAATATAGCAAGACTACTCAAGATATGGTACAGAATATAGGACCATGTCGCCATGGAAATGATATTCTTCCTCTTTTCAGCGGGGATTTTCATATAGCAGATTTACCGGCAGTAGCATTTGAGGGGCGCTCATGGAAAGATGTTCCTTATGAATTATTGTCTCCTCGTTTCCGTAAAATTGCAGATGACCCCCAAAAGTATCACGCTCCTAAGTTCTTCCGTCGATTTGCTTATGGTGAGATTAACGGAACGATAACAGCATCAGCCCAACCCGAGAATTGCGGAATAACTCATCCTGTTGAAAACAGGCGTTATACAGTAAGAGAATGTGCAAGAATACAATCTTTCCCGGACAATTATTCATTCTCTGCTATACCTATTCAGTCGCAATACAAGGTAATAGGAAATGCAGTTCCGCCTATTCTTGGTTGGGTAATCGCAAAATCTCTAATAGAAACATTACAAGGTTAAAGTTATGGCATATTTATCTAAAGAAACGCTTCTTGCAGCGTACAAAAAATTATCTAATTTGTCGGAGAATCCATCCGTACAAGGTGCAACGCAAAGGGTTAGTGCTATTCGCTATATTCTTGCGCTTGATATGTTCTACAAAAAGAATAATAGAGAGTGCAACACAAGGGAAACAGCAGATAAGGCAGAGTTCGTGAAATATGTTAATTCTATAGTCGCAATAGATGATACACTGTATACGACAAACTTTTATTATCCGCTGTCCGTCCATCAAGGAGATTGCTCTGTAGGAAGCAATTTTTATTCTGTGGGGGCTGTTCGCGAGTCTTTAGCAAATGCATCTATGGTCATTCAATATCCTCGGCGAGGCTCTGCTTCCTTGTTTGAAATTAAAAATGGCGTATTATTTGAGCGTTACGATTTAATAGCAAATATTCACACATATATCCCAACCGATGAATTAAAATTTGCTCTTGCCCTGTGGATGTTAAGAAGAGTAGAGTTGCCATTTGACGATATTATAATAGATATAAATAACTGCTATTCTGAGTTTTTTACATCCAATTTTGCATCATTAATAACACCTCATACAGTTGATTTTCCTATTTCATTTGATTCTACACCTGCAAGAATTAGTGCTGATGATATATATGCACTCTTCGAAAACAAAAAGGGAAATACAATTATTTTAGACTTTCCACGCCAACTCATTTATTTCGGTGCACCAGGTACTGGCAAGAGTTATGCTGTTAAAAGCGTTACCGAACCATACGAAAATACTGACAATGTGTTCCGCACTACATTCCATCCCGATAGCGACTATTCTACTTTTGTGGGTAGTTACAAACCGACCAAGGAGAAACGCCCTGTACGCAATGTCGCCGGAGATATAGTGAAACAGAACGGACAAGAGGTATTCGAGGAAACTATCACGTACAACTTTATTCCGCAGGCTTTCACAAAAGCTTATATTCGTGCTTGGCAGACCGACCAACCAGTATTCCTCGTGATTGAAGAAATCAATCGCGGAAACTGCGCACAAATCTTTGGCGACTTGTTCCAGTTGCTCGACCGCAAGAACAACATCTCGGAATATCCTATCAAGCCAGACCACGACCTGGGTACGTATATCAATGAGCAGTTTAGGAAACACGGTTGTGTCGCTCCTGATGATTCTGCTATCTTCAAAGGCGAGGAGCTTTGCTTGCCGGCAAACCTGTATATTTGGGCAACAATGAACACGAGTGATCAGTCATTGTTCCCGATAGATAGCGCGTTCAAACGCCGCTGGGAGTGGAGATATATCAAGATTGCCAAACCGATAGACAAGGAAACGGGCAAGCCGTTTGATTGGCACATCGAGGGCGACACTGACTGGTGGCAGTTCCTAAAGAAAATCAATGCTATCATCAGCAAGATGACCAACTCCGCGGACAAGCAACTTGGCTATTTCTTCGCCAAGGCTGACGATGCCGGAGAAATCAAATACGACCGCTTTGTTGCCAAAGTCTGCTTTTATCTCTGGAACGACATCTTCAAGACCTACGCCATGGACGATGTTGAAACGGACTTGTTCAAGTTCAAGTACACGGACGAGAACGGACAAGAGAAAGTGGGCAAACTCAACTTCACCGAGTTCTTCGATGAGAACGGCAAGGTAGTATCGGGCATTGTTCAGCAGTTCATCGAGAATGTGATGAAGTGGAACGAAAACACCAAGCAGGAATAAGCGATGTACATTATCTTCGAGGAACATCAATACAACGCTGACACTGTCAAGGAAGTTCTTCGCGGTATCAGTGAGTTGCAGGATGTTGACAAGATGGTCAGCGTCAGTTATGTCGGCTATTACTACGAGCCGCATATCCATGATTGTGTGTTCATCTTGCCGAAGGTACTACTGAACGAGCAGGACCGATTGGTCATCGGTGATGGCGTGACACTGGACCCTGCCAAGGTCATCACGCCGCAAGGTCAGACCAAATACCTCACGCCGGAGTACCGCAAGTTCCTCTATGAGTTTGCCGTATGGATTTACCGCACGATAGCCGTCTATCATCAGCAGAACCAAAGTTCGCAGGC
>CAJOPG010000002.1 GCA_905236355.1 Paludibacteraceae bacterium
GCATGCCGGGCCTCTATCTTAATACTATACATACGGTCAAGTTGCAAGTCCGGTCTGAATGTGTCCTCGAACTTGAGGTAAGGGAGTTCATAATCATCTCCTTCGTTGTTTTCCCATACTATCTCAAAGTTAGTAATGTAGCGTTGCGCGGGAATCGTGTCGTAGAAATACTGCGGACACTGCGCCCAAGCGGCAGTAGCACCTATGCAGGCGGCGAGGATGAAGAAAAAGAACTTTTTTCTCATAATACTTGTTGACGGTGTTATACTGTTGCCTCATCAGTTTTATTCGAGAGTATTGTTGATTATATTTTGTTTATTCTGGTTGTATTCGTATTGGGTGACCTCTCCGCACCAAGATTTCAACTAAAAACGGGATTTTTCAGGAGTTCCCTTATCACAAAATTGGCTATTTTTGTCCTTGTGGAATGTGCTGACGGGCCATCCTGACCATCGCCGGAAATCAACTGCAAAGTCACAAATTTCGGGGGAATTATGTCACAATAATGCACATCGTATCCGAAATAGAATATCTATACAAAGCAGAGCCACACCATCACGCATGGACTCTGCTTTATATAGGCTATCTATATCTTATCTCACTTCTGCACCCAGAATGGTATATACTTTCTGACCCTTCAGTATATAGAGATTACCATTGAGCAGTACTTTCCTTACATCCGTTTCCTGCATTGTTCCTGCTCCTTCCTTCACTTCCTCCAAGGATGTAGAATTACCCTTTTCAAATACGGCATTAACAACAAGGTCCGCAATGATGTGGGTGTAATCTTTATCCCACTCCTTGAAATAGTAGCCGTCTGGAGCTGTTATCTCCTTGCCTTCTATTATCCATGCTGCCGACTGACCATATTGCACCGAACCATATGCAAACCACTCATCATCACCCACTACAAAGCGGACACTATACTCGCGAGGCTCTTCCGTATATACAGCCGTATAGGTAACATCGCTTGTTGCAGGAGCCAAAGCAGGTGACCACTCCTTGAACTTGTATTGCTTGTCCTGTGTCGGCTCGCGAGTAGGATCTGCAGGTGCAACCACATCCCAATCGATAAGTTCTTCATATTCTTTCAGCACAGTACCATCCCAATCTACAAAGGTAATGACAAATTTGGTCACCTCATATTGAGCAAAAGTCTCAATGTCGCTATGTATATTAGTCAAATCTGCATCCCAACCGGTAAAAGTCATGCCTGTCAATGTCGGGATTTCCACATTTACTACTGCATCGCAGCCGTCTTTCACTACCTCCGTTGTTATGGTCTGCTCATTCATCTCCGCATCGCGATACTTATAGGTTATGGTCCAGAACTTCTCGTCCTCGCTATAAAGAGCCTTGATAGTGATATCCGATGAAATAACCGAATAGTCGGCATCCCAACCGATAAAAGTATATCCGGCAACAACCGGTATTGCCGAGGCCTCTGGCGGAGTGGCTGATTCTCCCTCTTTTACTGTTTCTTCTTTAATGAGCCCATCATCTTTATTAACCCATCTGACAGTATAGTCCGGTATCACCTTCTGCCACTTCGCATTGAACTGCATGGGGAAACCGTTATTGTCAGATACCACTTCTTGGTAGGCATCATCTGCGTATGCTCCGGCATCGTCTGACTCCCAACCCATGAACGCATAACCTTCTACTGCCGGCACCTCCGGCTCAACGGCTGCTGTACCGCATGCCACCGCCTGTTGTGCATTGCTTATTACAGCATGAGTCGAAGGATTAATTATCTTGAAGATAACATTATAAGTCTTTGGAGCCACAGTCATCTGGTCGGTCTGACCGTTAGGGATATACCAAGTGCCGTCCTCGTCCGTACCTTGCTCGCTGCTTGTGATGCTCTGGTCCGTTCCGCTCAAAGTAAGTGCACAATTGGCAGTCACCTCATTGTCCTGGATATACACTTTTTCACCTGCACGAACAGGAATCATACCGGACTTGTCCACCATCCAGAACTCATCGTTCTTCACATACAACTCGTGCTCCGACGCTATTGTCAACGCATAATATACATCAAACACTATCGGGTTAGAATAAACCGTGTTCCCGCCTGAGGTCACCTTGATGCGGTAAGCTTCTTGCACAATACTCCATTGTTCGTTTGACTTCGGACAACCATTATTGGCGCAGCTCCATGTGCTGTGAGCCACAGGCAATGTCCACTCCAATACCTTTCCCTGCTGGGCATCATTTGCACTCACACTCTTTTCATAACCACCATCATTCCATTGTATCTCAGCACTGCCGGTGTACAAGCGCCCTGTACATATCCATGCTTTAGCACTCGAATTAGAACGGATGTTGATGCTCAAAGCTACCGAGTCGTTACTCAAAGCACGGGTATTGGAACCTTGGAAATAGTCGTGTGACACAGAGTTGAACTTCCATTCCGCATCCATATAGGTCTTGTGCTCCTTCACTGTCAACTCAAGTGCCGCACCTGAGATAGAATAAATCGCTTTCAGTTTCAGAGCCTTGCGAACATTGGTATAGTCGCCGCTCCAACCCACAAACTCCATACCCGCTATCTCCGGAACTGAAGTTGGGGGAGTAGCATCTTCGCCACAATCAACCCACTCATACTTCAGTTCTTTACCATCATTGTCAAGGAACTGAACCAAGTATTTAGCAGTGGTTTCCGTCATTGTAACCGGACAAGGGGGCATCGGAAAACTGATGTAAGCATTGTTGCTGTAGTCCACTTGCGGAGCAAAACGGGCACCAAATTTATAATCGGTGCAGACCGTTCCCTTTCCGTAAATAACCTCATCACCGGCCTTGTAATACTGAGTCGTTCCGTTCGGGAATGTGAGCGGATAACGGAAGTTAACAACAAATACGCAAGTGTCGGCATCACCCGAAGAAGGAGTCCTGGCTATCAAACGATAGTTGCACGGACGAAGCGAGTTCTTGTTGAAAGTCATGGTGTACTGAAGCCCTGTACCTGCTTTGGCCTGCGCCGATGTCAGAGTCCCGTATTGCACATCTAACCAATCGTTACCGTTAAGCGAAGAGTTCTTCTGCCAGGTATATGTCATCTCGCCCACACCAAACACCTTGCCGTTCAATGTCAAACTATTGCCATAATCCACGGTCACTGTAGGAGTCTGTGCCACAGCGCTGATGGTGGAAAACTCAACGTCATAGAAGTTGGCATACCACTTGTTGGCGATAGAACTTTCCTGATCTTCGGCATAATAGTATGAGAACTCTCCACCCGAACGCCAAACAGGACGCACAAACAAACGAACCTTGGTATAACCCTTTGACGCACATTGAGCAATCAAATCACGCATATACTTGGCCGGCACCTGAAACTGGCCGCCCGTCAACTCTGCATTGGCTGTATTCACACCGCCTACTTGCACCATCTGAGCCTGACTGCCAAAAGCAGCATAAGTCTTGTCACCGTACATAAAACTGTTGACTACATACTTCTGCTGTACCTTGTCCCACTGACCCCCATAATAAAACCCGTATTGGACAGTCCGTTGGGCGGCTACTATGTAGTAATCACGAACACGCGACTGACCTTGCTGAAAGTTGTCAGTAAAGGTCAACGCCTGTGTCTTCTTGTTAAAAGAGAACCCGCTGATATAACGCGTATATGGAAACGCATTATCTGCTATAGCCTCTCCAAATGTAGGGTTTGCCGCCCATGCACCACATGCAAACAACATCGTTGCTGCAAGCAAAGTAAAAAATTTTCTCATAATCATTAATGTGTTTTTTGGTTATTCTATATCCCATTCACTCAATATTATTCGTAGCTCCCATATTTTCTATCGTTCCTTTATTTTCTCTATACTGCGTCGGAGTCACACCATAGAAACGCTGAAAAGTACGGGTAAAACTTCCTGACTCCGAGAAACCGCATTGCAATGCTACATCCTTTATCTGTACCTCCGGATGCGTCGTCAGCATCTCGGCCGCACGCTCCATTTGTATCGCAAGAATAAAGTTCTTTGGAGAATCACCCGTCGCCGACAACATTCGCCTCCTGAAAGTACTCTCACTCATAGCCAGCGACCTTGCCAAATGCTCTATACTGAATGCCCCCTTAGACATTCCCGCATTCACCAACTCTACCACACGGGCAAGAAACAATCGGTCGTCTGACAATACACTCGACACGCCATATCTTTCTACCATATTTTCTTCTCCGACCGCCGTTTCTCTCATAGATATAACTTCACTCTGGCGTTTCGTCGTCTCCAAATTCTTCCGCGCCCGAGCCTGAGCACGAATATGCTCCGCCTCCTGAAGCAACTTGTTCAAATGCACCAACTGACGCTTGTGCTGAGCGCGATATACTATATAGGCCGCAACTGCAAGAAGCGCAAACAATACTATTATCAGCACCACAAGCAAAATATACCGGCGATGCTGCTGCTTGTTCAATTCCTGCAAAATATCATTCTCATATTGTGCTGCATAATGCGACAAGTTTTCGTTCGTCTCTGCATCATATATCGAATCACGCAAATGTTCAAACCTGTCACCGTGAAATAGTGCCTCCTCCGGATTGATGCCGCGCAATGTCTCACGAAGCCCCTTACGGGTATGAGCCTCATTATATATATCATGTTGGGCTACAAAAATATCCAACGCCTTATAATAATAGTCCGCCCCCTCCGGATTCCTGCCCTGCACATACATCAAATCACCCATCTGGTTATACGCTATGCCCAACGAATGAATATTGCCGCTTGCCTCTATCACAGGTATTGCCTCTACCAACATATCTTCCGCCTCTTTATAGCGCTCCAACACCGTCATAGCGGCCGCACGCTGAGTCTGCCGGATCGCTGCCTTGTCTGCTCTGCCCAACTGCTTTTCTATCTCCCACGCACGCGTTGCATAAGCAAGCGTCTTTTCAGTCATGCCCTTGTCCTCACTATTCTGCAAACGATATGCATCACCGTATTTGTGCTGATACACCTCCGACGCCATGCCGTATATCACGGCCTTGCGAGGCAGGTTGTCTGTCTTTTCCACATACTCTATCGCCTTCAGTATATACCGCTCTGCTTCATCTGCCTGACGCATACTCATGTATATGCCCGCCAGAGTATTATAGGATGACGAAATGTTATTGTTATCACCACTCTCCAAATCCAACTCATTACACCGCTTGGCATATACTGCCGCCTTGTCAAACTCGCCCAAACGCACATATATCAAGCCTAACAACGATGCACAATCTGCCTCCATCGTCTTGTCGCCCACCGCATTGCATAGAGGCAACGACTGAAGACCATATTGCTTCGACCGTCTGAAATCCTGAGTATCATAATACCACTCTGCCGCCCAATACCACACCACTGCACATAATGAATCATGTGCTGTTTCTTCACCCACCTGCAATGGCCCGTCCAAAAACTCCGCATCTTCCAAATAACTGAATACAGCATTAGCCCTCTCACTATCCGTATTCTTGTTAAATGCAGATAGCAACGAGTCAAAATCTTCCGCATGCACACAGAAAAAAGAGAACTGAACTGACAACAACACAAGTACCAGTCTCCTGTATCGGGACACTACAACCGGATAAATCAAATGATAAACCTTTTTACAATAATATTGTGGTATCGCAAATGACATGACACATTATAAATATAATATCATTACACAGTGTTTCGTTTGCAAAGATAACATCTTTCTGATAAAGCGCAATTAACATTTTCAGTCAAAACCTATAAAACTGTTCAACATTTTCGGTCAATATGCACATTCCATAAGAAAACAACCATGTTACGCTTGCACAACAACACTCCGCGTCCGCAACTCATCAATAAAGAATATTGTAACCTCATTTTCAGAACTGTAAGCCGCTAAAAAAAACGCCACTATAACTCATTGTATTTCAATAGGGCTCTTGGCTTCTTCCCGAGTCCTTCTCTGTCCGGTATAATACCACATAAATTTGGAAACAATAAGCAACATTTGGCATTTTCGGCTTACGACCGACTGAACGGCATCCTGTACCTGTTTCAGAATTTCACTAACCCGCAACTCCCATAGGGGCGAACACAAGTGCTCGCCCCTATGGTGTTGTCACCACTACAAGTGGTAACCATTCAACCCAAATCTGTCATTAGCGTTTTGATGATTATGGCTTTATTTTTGATTAGATTTTTTGTCGGTTTGAAGGCGCAATGGGGTTCCATTGTAACTGA
>CAJOPG010000003.1 GCA_905236355.1 Paludibacteraceae bacterium
CCACTTGCCTATTTGCTCTTCGTGTTTGGAAGGGCGTGGTACTCGGGTTATCTCCTCGAAGATGGAGAAAACCTCTTTAGGTTCTAAGTCTTGGAGCATATTGATTGGTGTAGTATTGTGTATTTTAGTGTTGTTGGCGCCGGTTTGTTATTCGTGCAGTGTTTCGGGTGCAATCCGTCGCAGGAAGTCTTCGGGGAAGGCGGGGCGGTTAGGTCCTACCGGTTCTCCCCATTCGTTGCGTTGGAAGAAAGTTTTTCCGTCTGCCGGTTCCGCTGTTTCCTTCCGTTCTTGTCCGTCAAGATATTTGACCAGCAGATATTCGAATAGCTGGTTCCATGATTGCGTCAGCTCGTCTGCTTTTTTGCAGCACAGGTTGGTGGCATAGTGTGCGGCTTCTTCGTTGTTCATTCTGACCATTGCAGCATCTGTCTCCGGCACTAACTTCTCTGTAAAGTATTGTTCCCATTGTGTCTGGATGCGCATGATGTCGGGTCGCATAGCCGAATACTTGCTATATGCCCAATTTGCTACTTTGTTGAATGTCCACCATGCCGAGGTAGCGGAATAGGTGTATAAGTCGCCGTTGCCCTCCCGCATACTTTCGGGCACTGCCTGCACATTGGAATAGAAAGGAGCATAGACAGTGGTGGCGGCATCATCGACACCGAACCAGAAGATGCCGGCATGCGGGTCGTTGGGGCGAATCTGTGCGACAAACGACCACCCTGTTTGTTGTGTGGCGGTTGGGCGCTGATACCAGTATTGCAGGCTATCGAGTTGATAGCCTAAGGAACCATATCTAAGTTTTGAGTGCCAAGGTCCGGCGGCGGAACCTTGGGTGATATCAAGCGGAGTGTTTTCATAATGGTCCCGCATGAAATGTTTGAAATCGTCTGCAGACAGCAATTTGTCAGGTTTGATATATAACGGCATTCGTTCTTTGGTCTGCCCGATGACATAACTATAGTAGTTTCCCATTTCTTTGTTCACCTGGCGGAAGAACGACCAGACGCGTGCTTCACAGATATATAGTCCGACGATGTCGAGCGGGTTATAGGTGTCGCTGAACGAGAATTCGGCATCTTTGCCGTCAAACCACCCCTTTTGTCGCGCGAATGAGACGACATCTTTGGACCAATAGAAGTTTTTGTGTTTTTTGTCTTTGAAGTCAATATGTGTGATACGCGCTTGGTTTGCATGTGCACTGACACAATCATCAGGGATGCGTTGCGCCACCCACACGGCTCCCTTTTCCGTTTTGCCTTTGCCTATCAACTCAAGAATCCATACTTCTTCGGTATCGGCAATGGTGAAACTCTCTCCTTCAGAGGCGTAGCCGTACTCTTCCACCAGACTTGTTATGCATTGAATGGCTTCGCGTGCCGTTTGGCATCGTTCTAATGCTATATAGATGAGCGAGCCATAGTCAATACCATTTTCGCCATAGAGTTCTTCCCTGCCTCCGTAGGTTGTTTCACCTATGACAAGTTGGTGCTCGTTCATATTGCCGATAACGCTATAAGTGTGCGGTACTTGCGGAATTTGCCCGAGGGGTCTCCCCGTGTCCCAGTCAGTGATGTTGCGCATAGCTCCCGCTTCGTAGTCGGTAGCAGGAGAATAACGCAGGAATCCGTAGAGCGAATAGGAATCGGCTGCGTAACTGACCAAGATGCTGCCATCGGTGGTGGCAAGTTTCCCTGCCATAAAGTTGGTGCAAGCGGATGCACACAGATAATTGATGCAGAATAATAAGCAACAAATAGAATAGCGTTTCATAGGTATATTTTTTTTATTTGTCCTTTGTCTATTTGCCCGTTTGTTGAGATAGTCTGGGAACAGAGGGACAAAAGAGCATTTAATTATGTGGGACAAAGGTAATATTTTTTGTTTGATTAGACAAATTATGGTACTTTTGCACCTTGTTTCAGAGCAGTTGCCTCTGCCATGTTACTAACAAATAACAAAAAGTATGCCTGATTTTAAAGCCTATCTTCCCTACTATAAACGCAACTTGCAGGTGGCGTTGCCTGTGATACTGACTCAATTGGGGGCGGCATTGGTGGGGTTGGCAGACAGTGTGATGGTAGGGCATTACGGAACCGTCGATCTTGCCGCTGTCAGTTTTGCCAATGGCATATTTTTCACATTCATGGTGTTTGCTATGGGGGCACTGATGGGTATTACTCCGCTTGTAGGGCATGCTTTTGTACAGGGGGATCATGTCCGGGTAAGCAGGTTGTTGCAAAACGGCTTGTTGTTTTGTGTGATATTGTCGGTAGTCACCACCCTGCTGTTAGCGCTGTTTGTGCCGCTTATGCCTTATATGGGTCAAGATCCGGCAGTGGCGGAAGCGGCTCGTCCCTATTTTATCGCCCGTGTGGCAGGTCTGCTCCCGTTTTTCCTTTTCTCTTTGCAAAAACAATTTTTAGAGGGCTTGGGTAATACCCTTGTTGCAATGATGATTACGGTGGGGGTCAACCTGCTGAATATCTTTCTGAACTGGGTGCTTATCTTCGGCAAGTTGGGTTGCCCTGCATTAGGTGCTTATGGCGCAGGTTTGGCATCATTGTTTGCAACATTGCTGATGCCGCTGTTGTTCTTTCTGGTCATCATGCTGAAAAGGGAGTGGCGATGGTATGTGGCATCGTTTTCTTTGCAACAGAATAGTGGCGCTTGTCTTCGTGAGTTGGTGCGGGTGGGTTTCCCGATAGGTATACAAACTACGATGGAGACGGTGCTTTTCACCATCTCATTTATTATGGTAGGTTGGATAAGCAAGGAGGCATTAGCGGCGCATCATATTGCCAATAATGTGGCGGACTTGGCGTTTATGCTCTCATTGGGTGTAGGTTCGGCCACTACTATCCGGGTGTCGCATCAGTATGGCAGAGGGGACTATACTGCTATGCGTATGGCCTCGAAGGCAAGTATTCATCTGATTCTACTGATGAATACTATCGGTGCGGGGCTGATGATCGGGTTGCGTCATTATCTGCCGTATTTGTTTACCAACGACCCTGAAGTGATAGAGATTGCCTCTCCGTTGTTGGTGTGTGCCGGCTTGTTTCAGTATGCCGATGGCCTGCAGTGTGTAGGAGCAGGAATGCTGAGGGGGATTACAGATGTACGACGGCCTATGATATACGCTATTATAGCCTATGTGGCGGTAGGATTGCCGTTAGGCTATTTGTTGATGTTCCCTGCCCAAATGGGGGTGAAAGGCATGTGGATCAGTTTTATAGTGGCATTGTCGATAGTGGCAGTGCTGTTTCATTCTCGCTATTGGAGCAGAATAAAGACTTTCGGAACTTGGAAATCTTGAAGACAGACATCTTGAGACACTCTCAGTCTGCCGATAGAAATTTCTTGTAGGTGCGTAGCACTTTCTTTACATACGCCACTGTCTCGGTGGCATTGAACGAGCCGTATTGCACAACAGAGTCGGTGGCTACTTCGGGGTCTTGCAATTGGATGAGCCAGTATTCGGTGTTGTCGAACCACACATACGGATTTCTGCCGTAGCGTTTAGCCAGTCGGCGTGCATCCATGATATGTGCCGGTCCTGCATTATAACTTGCCAATACAAAATTGCGATTTTCGTCGGGGGATGTGATGAAGGAATATATGTCTTGCAGACGGGCGATATATTCTACTCCTGCACGAATGTTGTCTTCCGGTTCCCAAATAGTGGAGTCGTTGAGCATGAAGCGTCGGGAGGTTTTAGGCATGAGTTGCATCAGTCCTTTGGCGCCCACATACGATTGGGCACGCGGATTGAAGTGACTCTCTTCCCAACATACGGCGGCAAGCAACTGCCAGTCCCAACCTATCTGAGGGGCATACTGACGAAAATAATTAGCATAGGGTATGGAGGACAGCTCTGTTTGTTCTTCCTCTTCCAACCCTTCTGTTATGATAATTCCCGTTTCATAACCATACCATCCTGCCAAAAGCAGAACTAATACGGTCAGAATATGCCATTTGCTTTTTTTCATTTGGGAATAATAGTATCATCCCCCTTCTCTATTATCTGCTGTTTGACGAATTTGACAAGCATATTGATAGCGGCATTGTTGTGCCCCCCCTGCGGAATGATGACATCGGCATAGCGCTTACAAGGTTCTATGAACTGCTCGTGCATGGGTTTGAGAATGCGCGAATAGCGTTCTATCACCGCTTCTGTAGTTCTGCCGCGTTCTACAATGTCACGCTTGATGACTCGGATAAGACGGTCGTCAGCATCGGCATCAACAAATATTTTCACATCCATCTGTTGCCGCAGTTTCTTGTCGCAAAGCGCCATGATTCCTTCAATAATCACGACCTCGCGCGGCTCAATATGGATTGTTTCGGACTGCCGGGTGCAGGTAATGTAGGAATAGGTGGGTTGCTCGATGGCTTTGCCTTCCTTGAGTTCGCGAATGTGTCTCTCCAACAGCGGCCAGTCGAAAGCATCGGGATGGTCGAAATTGATAAATTGTCGTTCTTCAACGGGCACATTGCTGCTGTCTTTGTAATAACTGTCTAAGGGAATTATCACCACTTCGCCTTTGGGCAGACGCTCTGTGAGTTTCCTCACCACCGTTGTTTTACCCGAGCCGGTGCCACCCGCAATACCGATAATGAACATAGAAAAGAGGGGTTGTAGTTACGGGCACAAAGATAGATATATTATTTGAAAATCAAAAACAAAAAATCATTTTGACAGCCCGATTGAATCAAAAATGCATTCATAACTCCTTGCAAAGCAATAAAGGTATTGGGTGATTATTGGGTGATTATTGGGTGATTATTGGGTGATTATTGGGACATTCCAAGTCCATACTGCACCTGAGCAATGACTATCAAATACTTATTGAATACCCCGTTGGCGGAATTAAACCTGCCCCCGACATTTTCCGACATTTGAATGTTTTTATTTTCCCGTTTGGAATAAAATTTGTATTTTTGCAAGTTAAACTATAATATGCATTAGCAGGCACTTGCCGAAAGCAAGTTAGTGCAATGTTACACAGACAATAAAGGTGAAGCGGTTCCTATACATAGCAGGCATTGTAGTGGTGTGCATGTTGCTCACACTCTTGATGTTGTTTGCCGTGGTGCAGAGTAGCCAAGTGCAAACGGCTGCCTTGGGCGTGGTGACACAAGAATTGTCAAACGCTTTGGGGACGGAGATGAGGGTGGACAAACTCAACTATCGTTTCCCCAATCGCATAGATATTCACGGTATCTATGTAGAGGACAAGCAGGGGGACACGCTTCTGTGGGCGGATACGGTGCATGCCAAGTTCGATTTCATCGGTCTTTTCCGGCAGCGGATTGTATTCAAAGAGGCTACGGTCTTGCATGCGGGTGTGAATGCCTACACTCTTTCCGGCAGCGGACACGAAGCAGTGCACAACTATGATTTTTTCTTAGAACTCTTCCCGAGAACCGACGAGCCCAAGATGGTTATGTCACAAGTGGTGGAGGTGAAGAATGTACAATTGCGCGACCTGCGTTTGCGCTATGATGACATCCGTGTTGAAGACATTGACGGAGACCTGTCGCTCAACCGCTTCTCGCGGGACTCGCTGGATGCTGAAGTCGCTCACCTCTCTTTCTATGAAAAGGGCGGACTCAGACTGCTGGATATGAATACACATGTCCGGATGTCTTCCGAAAGGGCTTCTATAGAATATCTGAATGTGGCATTGCCGCACTCCGAACTGAAACTGCATGGCAGTTTGGCGCATCCGGTGGGCAACTGGCTGACCTCGGCAGATGACAATCGTCTGCTTTTTGAACAATTGTTCGACAAAAGCCGTATCGAGTCCGCTCATGCCGATTTGGTGGTGGAGAAGGCCGATGTGGTGCTCAGCGATATAGGAAGGCTGGTTCCTGCTTTCGCAAAAATAGATAATCCTATTCGCTTTACTGCACATATCAATGGCCGCATTGATGACATCAGTGCATCGTCTCTTGCATTGGATTACAAAAATTATCCGGTGTTGAGAGGTGATGTAAACATAGTGGGGCTTCCTGCCCTCGATGCAGCCTATGTCCATGCTGACTTGCAGGATCTAACGCTGAACAAGGCATTATTGCAGGATATCCTTTCCGACTTTAAGAATCGGCCTTATCAACTGCCTGTGATGGTGGCACGATTAGGACAAATGCATTATTCGGGTATTATCGAGGGAAGAATAGACAGTCTCACACTGAATGGAACCTTCGCTTCGCGTTTGGGCTCTGTGACTACACAAGGTAGTCTGCTCGGGCGTAATGACTTCAGGGATGTTGCCTTCAAAGGCAAGGTGAGCACTTCGCGCTTCGGACTGGGCAAACTGCTGGGACAGAAAGATATCGGCAACATCGGGTTGCATCTTGCCGTGGATGCATCCAAGCAGGCTGAAAAACCATGGGAGGCAGATTTGGCTGGGGCGGTCACTTCGTTTCAGTATAAGAACTATACCTACCGAAATATGAAGATAGACGGTATGTACCGTGAACGGGAGTTTGATGGTGAGATAAGTCTGGACGACGAGCATCTCGCATTCCGTTTCAATGGTATGGCGGACTTGACGCAGGGACTGCCGGTGGTAAACTGTGTGCTTGCCGTTGATAGATTGCACTTAGGGGCGTTGCATCTCTCTGAGAAGTATGCCGATGCAGAACTGAGCGGGACGCTCACGCTCAATGGAAGCGGAAATTCGATAGACAACATCAACGGCTATGCATATATTGACTCTTTGCGGTTGTATCGGCAGACAACCGATCGGCAGTTGGTGATGCGACAGTTGCGTATGTTGGCGGAAACGGGTGAAGGAGAGAGAACCAATCTGAAGGTGAACTCCGACTTCTTGAATGCCAACCTGTCCGGCAACTATTACTACAGCCAATTACCGGCTGCCTTTATGCGCTTGCTGGTAAAGTACATTCCGCGGATGTTCAACGAACAAACACGCAAACGGGTCGCCGAAGAGGAAGGAGAAGTACAGATAGATTGTTATCTGTACTTCAAGAATCTGGACATGTTGTGTGATATATTGGACTTGCCTGTCAGCTTCAAGAAAATGCCGACAATAAAGGGCTTTCTAAATGAGCAGACTCAGCAATTTGCTCTGCAAGTGGGCATACCGTCAATGACGGCAGGGAGTCAGCAGTTGGATGATATCACTCTCAATATGGACAACCGCGGTCATCAAGTGAATATGGGACTATATGCCTATAAGTATGCCTCCAAAAGTCCGGCAGGCAAGAAAATGGGGGATTTGGAGACCTACCTGAAAGCAATCGCCCGGCGAGATTCGCTATATCTGGATGTGTCGATTGAGAATACTGATTCGTCCCGCACGGCGGGTGTCATCAGAACGGCCACTCACTTCGCACAGTATGCCGGCAAGTCGCTCGTAAATGTGCATGTGCTGCCATCAGAATTGGTGATAGCCGATTCAGTGTGGACAATTGCGGACAGCAGAATAGCCTATTCTGTGGCAGACACCACACTGCAGGTGGACGGTTTCCGCATCGGGAATGACCGCTGCTTTATCTATGCCGATGGTCTGGCAAGCACCCGTGAGACCGACTCTATCAATATCGAACTACGCAACATCGTATTGGACTACCTGCTGGAATACACCAATGTGAAGGAAGTTATCTCTTTCGGAGGAGCCCTGACAGGTTGGGCTACCGCTTATAGTTTGTTCAGTCAACCAATGTTTGAAGCAGAGGTGTGGATGCAAAACGCCATGATTAATGGTGCCCTGATGGGGGATGCTCATGCAGGTGCCAATCTTAACAGAGAAGCAAAAACCGTGGATATTTGGGGGGCAGTGACAGAGCAGACGGATACAATCGCCAAGGTGACGGGGCGGGTGGACCCGAAGAATAATCTGTGGGGCATAGAAATATATCCTGACTCCGCCAACCTTGCCTTTATCAATTTTTGGACACAAGGAATCATAGACGACATACAAGGCAGAGGGTATGGCTATGTGCATGTATATGGTCCGATGAAGGATGAAAATAAGACTACTTATGTAGAGGGACGGGCATACGCGAAGAATGCTTCTCTGCGTATTCCTTATATCGGGACACGCTATTTTATCAACGATAGTGTGTTCTTGGATTTGGATGCAGTCCGTTTCCCCAATATGACTCTGCATGACGAAGAGGGGAATGAGGTATATTTGGATGGTGTGCTGTCACACGACGGGCAGTTCAGGGAGTTTGCCTACCAAATGGATGTGAACTACAAAAATGCGCTTGTGATGAATCTGCCTAAGAGCGCACAGGATATGT
The DNA here is from genome assembly GCA_905236355.1 of Paludibacteraceae bacterium. GTDB lineage: Bacteria > Bacteroidota > Bacteroidia > Bacteroidales > Paludibacteraceae > Colicola. Next base: position 8,284 of record CAJOPG010000003.1, read on the forward strand.
TCTACGGCAGAGTGTATGCAACAGGCGAAGTGCATATACGGGGAGATGAAGAAATTTGCAGAATATTCGCCAACGCCCGTACCGACCCGAACACTTCTTTCAGTCTGTCGTTAGGTACAGCCACTACCGCTCGCGATAATTCTTTTATCAGTTTTGTGGACCACAAAAAAGTGCCTATGATTAAAGGTGATGAAGAGGAAAGGCGCCTCTCCACCAAGGTGCTGCTTGATTTGCAGGTGGAGGCTACACGCGATGCAGAAGTAAATATCATCATTGACCCTCGTAATGATGACGAACTGCATGGGCGCGGCGAGGGGAACATAAAGATAGAGTATGATGTCAATCAGGATGAGATACAACTGTATGGCACCTATACATTGGAATCGGGCAACTTCTACTTCACTTTGGAAAATGTAATACGCAAAGAGTTCGCCTTGCGTCGAGGAAGTACGATAACCTTTGCCGGTGACCCGATGAGCAATCTGTATATTGATGCCTCTGCCGCCTATTCCACCACTGCATCGCTTCGCGACCTGTTCGGCTCGGAATACACCAATATCGCCACTAACAGAACTTCAGTGCCGGTGAACTGCATCATCTACTTGAAAGAGAATATGATGAATCCTGTTATCTCGTTTGGAATAGAACTGCCGCAGTCGGATGAGAGTGTGATGTCGCAGGTGCGCTCCATTATCAATACTGACGAGATACTGATGCGCGAGATTATCTATCTGCTTGTTTTCAACCGGTTCTATACGCCCGAATACTTGAAAAACTCCACCACAGCGGGTTTGAATGAGACTTATTCGTTGCTGACTTCCACCGTTTCAGGTCAGATAAACAATTGGATAAGAAAGCTGACCAACAACTTCTCTATCGGGTTTGATGTGCGTACTGACGGTGAGGGCGAGTCGGCCTCACAGGAGTATGAAACACAATTCCAATACACTCCCACCAACCGGCTTATCATCAACGGGAACTTCGGCTATCGCTATAATGACATCAGCAACCAGCCTATCTTCGGCAACTTGGATGTGGAATATCTGCTTACACCTTCGGGTATGTGGCGTGCAAAGGCCTATACGCATACGGTGGACAAGTATTCGCTCCGGGAAGCACATACAATACAAGGGGTGGGTTTCATGTTCAAATATGATTTTGACGGAGCATCCGCCAAAAAGAGGAAGGACTCAGAGACGAACAAGGAAACGGGAGAAACAGACAAACCGACAAACGAACAATAAGGGTTTATGCTTGTTAAAACACTGACGGCCGCATTGCAAGGAATAGATGCGGTTATCATCACGGTAGAGGCCAACTTGACCAATGTGATAGGCAGATTCGACATCGTGGGTCTGCCGGATAATGCTGTGAGAGAGAGTGAACAGCGGATTCGGTCTGCGTTGAGCGTGAATGCGTATCGCTTTCCGCCACCAGGGCCTAATTTTCTCTCAAATTTGAATGCAAAGGTAGACAGTTTTTTTCAATTGGCAAAATTTTTTTATTTGTTCA
>CAJOPG010000004.1 GCA_905236355.1 Paludibacteraceae bacterium
AAAAATGCACAGTTGTTTAGCGTCTGCAAAGATGTAGATTTTGGGAACGATTTACATTACAACTGGCGGGTCAGGAGAAGAAATATGAGTCAGGATACTAAGATACCCCAAAGCACAATCGGTTGAAGTTGTGCTTTGGGGTATGTATAATCTTAAGGTTAGCCTAATATACCAGATGAATATTTAGGCTTTTACGCGCTCGCAATAGCTTCCATCGCGTGTGTCCACGCGTACGATTTCTCCCTCGTTAATGAATAGTGGCACGCGGATTTCAGCCCCTGTTTCCAGTTTGGCAGGTTTAAGAGTATTGGTGGCGGTATCGCCTTTCAGTCCCGGTTCGGTATAGACAATTTGGAGTTCCACTTTTGTGGGGAGTTCGGCAAAGAGGACAGTATCGGTGGAGGCATCGCTTACCACATCGCAAACCATACCTTCCTTGAGATAGTCAACACCTGTGATAAGGTCGTGAGCGATAGGAATCTGTTCGTAGGTTTCCTGATTCATAAAGATGAAGTCGTTACCCTCCTGATAGAGATACTGATATGGGCGTCGTTCGACGCGTACATCTTCCAGTTTTTCTCCGATATTAAAGCGGCGCTCCAGTACGCGTCCGTCAACTACATCTTTGAACTTAACACGCATAATGGTGTTGCCCTTTCCCGGTTTTACATGCAGGAATTCGATTACAAAATACAAGCGACCATCCATACGAATGCAAACGCCGTTTTTGATGTCTTGAGAGTTAATCATAACGATATAATATTTAGAATTATTAGTATTTTTAGGATACAGGGTGCAAAGATAATATATTTTTGCATAACTCGCAAAAGGTTTGTTCAGGTAGCCTATTTTCGCAGATGAAATGTATATTTTACCGATAGCGCAGCAGTAAGAGTTTTTCTTCATGCAACTACTTATCCGTGCTTTTGATATTATGTTGATGTTATGTTGATGTTATGTTCATCTTATGTTTATCTTATGTTTGCGGGTACTGATTTTGAGTGAGTTACAATGAATTTTGACGGTTAAAACGTTTAGAAATATTTGATTTACAGGCGATTGCAGTATTGCCCGCATTTACGACGATATGTCTTATCTCGGGTTAATTACATTGCTATAGAGAGGTGCTATTACATGAGTTGAGGCAGCATTATTCAAGGGTTCAGAATATCTTCATTATTTTTCATTTTTTATTATTCATTATTATTCGTATCTTTGCACACTAAAATGCAGCAAAAGTCAAAAGCTTATAAAACAACTCTAATACACGAAACACTATGAGACTTATTATTGAGCCGAATTATGAAGCCCTATCGGCATGGGCAGCCAACTATGTAGCGCGGCGTATCAATGAGGCGCAACCGAAGGAGAGCAAGCCTTTTATATTAGGATTGCCCACCGGTTCGAGTCCTCTTGGAATGTATAAACACTTGATAGCATTGAACAAAGCGGGGAAGGTTAGTTTCCGCAATGTAGTAACTTTCAACATGGACGAATATGTGGGTTTACCGGAGGAACATCCTGAGAGTTATCACAGTTTTATGTGGAACAACTTTTTCAACCACATTGACATCAAACAGGACAATGTGAACATTTTGAACGGTAATGCAAAAGATTTGCAGGCAGAATGTGCCCGTTATGAAGAGAAAATCAAATACTATGGTGGTATTGATTTGTTTTTGGGCGGCATTGGTCCTGACGGGCATATTGCTTTCAACGAGCCGGGTTCATCGTTGAGTTCGCGAACGCGTAAGAAGAATCTGACCACCGACACTATCATTGCCAATTCCCGTTTCTTCGAAAACAATGTAGATTTGGTTCCGAAGACGGCCTTGACGGTTGGTGTAGGGACAGTGATGGACGCCAAGGAGGTGCTGATAATGGTGAATGGTCATAACAAAGCTCGCGCTTTGCAGCATGCCGTGGAGGAGCCCATCAACCATATGTGGACCGTATCTGCTCTTCAGATGCATCAACGGGGCATTATTGTATGCGATGAGGCTGCCTGTGACGAGTTGAAGGTGGGAACCTACAAATATTTTCTTGACATAGAGAAGGACAACTTAGATCCTGATACTCTGCTATAAAGGAGGCTTACAGCCATTGTGATGTCGGCAACGAAATGGATATTAGGCGGTTTGGGGTTCGTAATGGGCGGACCTATAGGTGCATTACTCGGTGTGCTTATCGCCTCGTTGTTTGATTCGTCGAAGGCTCTGCCCCAAGGGGAAGATACGGGTGGAGAGTCGTATAGCGGTCAATATCATCAGGCGAACCGTCAACGGCGTCGTCCGACACAAGGGGATATCAGGATATCGGTTTTGGTACTGGCTGCTGCCGTGATGAAAGCCGACGGTCATGTAAAGAAGCAGGAGTTGGAGGTAGTGAAGCGTTTTCTGCTGAACAACTATGGTGAAGAAGGCGGGAAAGAGGCATTACAACTGCTCAAGAATCTGCTTGAGCAGGAGATAGATTACATGTCCGTTGCCCACCAGATTCGCGACAATGTGAACTATTCAACCCGTGTAGAGATAGTGCATCTGTTGCTTGACTTAGCACATGCCGACGGCAGTTATGACTCTACAGAGCAATATGTAATAGAGCGGATGGTAGTCGGTCTATATATATCGAATGCCGACTACCGCTCACTATTAGCATTATACGGCAAGCAGCATGACCCCGAGTGGGCATACAAGGCTTTGGAGATAGAGCCTTCTGCCACGAATGAGGAAGTGAAGAAGGCATATCGGCGTATGGCAATGAAGTACCACCCGGACAAGGTAGCCTCAGCCGGCGATGACATTAAACAGAAGGCGACGGAGAAATTCCGCGGCATCAACGAAGCATACGAATATATAAAGAAACAAAGAGGAATCAGTTAGCCTATGCAGATTTACAACACCCTAACGAGAACGAAGGAAGAGTTCAGACCATTGCATGCACCCAATGTAGGCATGTATGTTTGCGGTCCGACAGTGTATGGCGATGCCCATTTAGGTCATGCTCGTCCTGCCATCACTTTTGATGTGCTATATCGCTATTTGACGGAATCGGGTTACAAAGTGCGTTATGTACGCAACATAACGGATGTAGGTCATTTAGAGCACGATGCGGATGAAGGTGAAGACAAGATAGCCAAGAAGGCCCGTTTGGAGCAGTTGGAGCCGATGGAGGTGGTGCAGTATTATCTAAATCGGTATCATCATGACATGGAGGCTCTGAATGTGCTGCCGCCATCGATAGAGCCGCATGCATCGGGTCATATCATAGAGCAGATAGAGTTCATCAAGAAGATATTGGCAGCGGGCTATGCTTATGAGAGCGAGGGGAGTGTGTATTTTGATGTGGCGAAGTACGCGCAAGACTTTCATTACGGCAAGCTGTCAGGCAGAAATATTGACGAATTGTATGCCGAGACGCGCGAATTAGACGGTCAGCAGGAAAAGCGCCACAGTTATGATTTTGCTCTATGGAAGAAGGCAGCACCTGAGCACATCATGCACTGGCCGAGTCCGTGGTCGGAAGGTTTTCCCGGCTGGCACTTGGAGTGTTCCACCATGGGGACGAAATATTTGGGAGAGGAGTTTGACATCCATGGTGGAGGCATGGACCTGATGTTTCCTCATCATGAGGCAGAGATAGCACAGAGTTGCGCCGCCTTGGGACATGACACTGTGCACTATTGGATGCACAACAACATGATAACGATAGCGGGTAAGAAGATGGGCAAAAGTTACGGTAACTTCATCACCTTGGAGCAGTTTTTCACGGGTTCGCATCCTCTGTTGAGCAAGGCTTTTTCTCCGATGACCATTCGTTTTTTCATCCTGATGGCGCACTACCGTTCCACCGTTGATTTTTCGAGTGAAGCGCTGGAAGCTGCGGAGAAGGGACTTGCGCGTCTGACAGAAGCATACGAGCGACTTCAGAAACTGAAAGCAGGCGGTGAGAGCAGTGTAGATACGAAAGGTCTTCGTGAGCGTTGCAAGGAAGCGATGGATGATGACTTGAACACCCCCATAGTGATTTCCCATCTGTTTGATTCGGCTCGTGCCATCAACATTGTTTTTGACGGTAAGGGATCGATTTCATCGGAAGATTTGGAAGAATTAAGGCGGGTATGGAAGTTATATGCCGAAGATATTTTAGGATTACGCTTGGAGCAACAAAGTGCGAGCGAGGAACCCTACAAAAAGGCGGTGGACTTACTATTGAATATGCGTTTGGAGGCCAAACAGCGTAAAGATTGGGCTACTTCAGACCATATTCGCCAAGCGCTGACGGAAATAGGTTTCACCATAAAGGACACGAAAGAGGGATTTGAGTGGAGTTTGTAACATCAAAGACATACTATATATGAGTAATTTAGGTTTTGATTTCATGCAGATAGCGAGTGCTTTCATTGTGCTTTTCGCTATTATTGACCCTTTAGGCAGCATCCCTATCATATTAAGTTTGGAAGGAAAAGGAGAGAGGATACGCGCCTGGGAGGTTGTGTTGGTAGCACTAATCATCATGATAGTATTCTTGTTTGCGGGCGAGTGGATACTGAACTTTCTGGGAGTGGACATCAAATCGTTTGCCGCTGCCGGTGCCATTATTTTGTTTTTGATGGCATTGGAGATGGTGTGTGACATAGAGATATTCAAAAATAACGGTCCTAAGGGGACTGCGTCAATTATTCCGTTGGCATTTCCGCTGTTTGCGGGTCCGGGTGTGTTTACGGCATTGGTGGCCTTGCAAGTGGAATATTCCACCCTCAATATAGTGATAGCCTTAGTGTTGAACATGTGCTTTTTGTATTTCGAATTGCGCGCGACCAAACTCATCAAACAAATTTTGGGAGAAAGCGGTATTTATATCATCCGCAAGTTCTTCGGTATAGTACTTCTGGCTATTGCCGTAAAATTGTTCACCACCAACATAGCCAGTTTGGTGCAATTGACACAATAGTTGCCGCTTTATGAAAAATAATCTATTTATTATCGGATTGTTGCTTGGAGTTGCTCTTGCTTCCTGCCAGCGGGAGCCGAGATTTGAGGTATCGGGTATGGTGGAAGGGGCAGACGGGCAAGTTCTTTATTTAGAACGGCTGGCCTTGGAGGGGACGCAAGTGGCGGACTCGTGCCTTCTGAAAGGAGACGGGACATTCCGTTTCCGTCCGTCGGCAAAGAACAATCCTGAATTATACCGGCTACGCATAGGCAAGCGCCAGTTGGTTTTAGCGGTGGATTCGATGGAAACGATTAGTTTGGCAACACCCATAGAGCAACTTGCGTATGCAGCTGTAACGGGGTCGGTCTCAACAGAGCGACTGACCGCCTTGCGCCGCTCGATTGCGACACAAACGCCAGATGAACACAAGCAATTAGCGCGAGAGTACATTTTGCAAGACCCTCGTAGTTTGGTGGCATACTATGCTTTATTTCAACAACGGGACGGGGAACCAGTGTTTGACCTGTATGAAGAAGAAGATCGCACCTACTATGCTGCAGTAGCAACAGCGTGGCATACCTTTCTGCCTGAAAACAGCCGAAGCAAAGCCTTGTATAATCTTGTGACCGATGTAATCAAGACCGAACGGCAACTACGCAATCGGGAGATAATGCAAAACTTTATTGAGCAATCAGAATCAGCTTTTTTAGACATTGAACTCCCCGATGAAACCGGTGAAACGAGACGATTGTCAGACTTGCGCGGACAGGTGATACTGCTTGACTTCTCGGCCGTTGGCATGCAACAAGGGAATGCCTATATTTTCGAGTTGCGTGAGCTCTACAACCGCTATCATAACAAGGGTTTGGAGATATACAGTGTGAGTGCAGACAGCAACCGTTTGTTGTGGGAGGAATCAGCGCAGAACTTGCCATGGGTGACGGTACGCGGAGAAGAAGGGGACATGAACGCCTTTTTGCTCTACAATGTGCAGGTTGTTCCGACGATGTTTCTTTTTGACCGCAAGGGTCAGATAGTGAACCGCTATACCGGTTTTGAGAATCTGCCCAAAGATATAGAGGCATGCTTACGCTGAATCAACTTGAGGACTATGCCCAAGCAACGGGTTTTGACGCTTTCGGTGCGGCCCGTGCCGTTCGCTTGGACAAAGATGCCTCCTATTTGGAGCGCTGGTTGCGAGAGGGTTATCAAGGGAGCATGCAGTATATGGCAGAGAACTTTGAGAAGCGCGTCAATCCCAAAGCACTGGTACCTGAGGCGGAAACTGTATTAGTATGCCTGCTCAACTATTACGTGGCTGACCGTCAGCCGGAGGGCGCCCCTTATATTGCCAAGAGCGGGTTGGCTGAAACTGACTATCATATAGTGATGAAGGAGCGGCTGAAACAGTTGGAAGACACGATTGTAAAGGAGGCCGGCAGCAAGATTGTATCGGCAGGTCATCAGCATCTGTTCTGCGATAGTGCTCCCATATTGGAACGCCGGTGGGCTCAACGAGCCGGTTTGGGATGGATTGGACGAAACAAGCAATTCATTCACCCAACCATGGGATCGTTTGTACATATAGGCATACTGCTGATAAATGCGGAATTGGACGAGTATTCCGATGAATATACGGAATACGGTTGCGGCGAATGCGACTTGTGCATAAAGAAGTGTCCGACGGGCGCATTACGGACCGATATGTTTGATGCCCGAAAGTGTATATCCTACTTGACTATTGAGCGAAAAGAGGACCTTCCAGCGTGTTACAAGAAAGTGGTGAGCAACAATCTTTACGGTTGCGATATATGTGCGATGGTGTGCCCCTATAACAATCATCTGCAACCTACTACGCACAAAGGGCTGACTACCAACCCTATTTTGGTGAAGATGACACGAGAAGAGTGGGCCAAGACCTCGCGGCGACAGCGCATCAAGTGGTTACACCGTTTGGCACATGAATAGAATTATTAGATCAGCATATTATGAAAGAATTGAAGGAATTGCGTATTGCATTAGCCTCTGACCATGCAGGCTACAATCTGAAGCAACAAGTGACGGCCTTTTTAGCCGATCAAGGTGCTGAGACCCATGATTTTGGTTGCTATAATACAGAGAGTTGCGACTACCCAGATTTTGCCCATCCGTTGGCAAGTGCAGTGGAGAACGGGGAATATGACTACGGTATCACTATCTGTTCCACCGGCAACGGCATCTGCATGACTGCCAACAAGCATCAGGGCATCCGTGCCGCCTTATGCTGGGACATACCCCTGGCCCGCCTTGCCCGTCAGCACAACAACGCCAATGTGCTGGGTCTGCCGGCTAATTTTGTGTCAACGGAACTGGCTTTAGAGATGGTAAAGACTTTCTTTGCCACTGACTTTGAAGGAGGACGACACGAGCGCCGCGTACAGAAGATACCTTGCTGAACCAAACAAGTACATATCAACGGCTGTTTTCCCCGAAGCGTGTGATAAATACGGCACGTTGCTTGTGGAGTTACTGCCTGAGTCTGGCAGGCATCGTCAGCATACGCCATTACCCTTTGTTTTTGTCGGTGGAACCGGCGGATTGGTGCATGCTAAAATGCCCGCAATGCCCTGTTGGGATGCGTCAAAAGGATAAAGAAGCACGGCATTTGCTTTCAGCAGAACTGCTTGACAAGATATTGGAGGAATGTGGAGAGCGACTGAATACACTGCAGTTTTATTTTCAAGGCGAGCCTTTGATGAACAGACATCTGCCGGAACTGATTATGCATGCCAAGCGCTACGGCATCTATACTATTGTTTCCACCAATGCCCAATTATTGGACAGCAAATATGCCGAAGCATTAGTGCAGAGCGGATTGGACAAAATCATCGTTTCGATTGATGGTTTTACGCAAGACAGTTACGAACAATATCGCCAAGGCGGCA
>CAJOPG010000005.1 GCA_905236355.1 Paludibacteraceae bacterium
ACCCCATTGCGCCTTCAAACCGACAAAAAATCTAATCAAAAATAAAGCCATAATCATCAAAACGCTAATGACCGATTGGGGTTAAACGAATTTTTTTTACGCATGAAAACAAGCATGTCACACACACACGAATTCTAACCATTTGTAATCAATAGCAGTTTTGAGGGTTGTGGAGTGATTCTAAGTCTATACACTATCGGCATATTGATTTCCATATAATTCACCAGATATTTTCAATCATCAATATATCCGATGGGAGTATAAGTAACAGGTAGTTATTATTGCTGTTTTATATAGGTTCAGAATCACCCAATAATCACCCAATAATCACCCAATAATCACCCAATAACGGTTCCAGATTTTTACCGGGTTTCGTGCAGTCAGAGCGATGGAAATTCAGGGTATTTCCCGTAATGTCTAAATAGTGCAAATTTTACAGGTTTCCTGAAATAATTTGCATATTTCTAAAACTTGTCCTATCTTTGCAGTGCAATTGAGAAAAATAGTTGTGCTGTTGCGGTTTTCTGTTTGTCGCTGACAGGCAGAAATCAAAAGGGAAGCAGGTGTGAGTCCTGCGCTGTCCCGCAGCCGTAAGTCTCATAACCGTGTCGTAGAGTCTGACATGCCACTGTGTGAATCACATGGGAAGGCAACGAGCGGGAGACGAGCCGGAAGACCTGCCGCAATAGGAGTTTGTGTAGCTCTCGCGGATTGGGGCCGGCAAAATGAAGTATAAATTGTTCAAACACATGGAAGATTCTTATGTACGCTCTGCACTGGCAGGGGCGTTGTTGTGCTTGTTGGCTGGTACCTCTCTATTGGCTCAGGAGTCCTCTCCTTATATATATAAGGTGTATGAATATCTGCCTGCACCCGGGCAGTTCATCAATATTTATCCCGCTTATGAGGAAGGCAATACACAGCAAGATATCAATGCCAAAGTGGAAAACATGATTGCGAACAACAAGAAGCAACTCATTTCTTTAGGCGCATGGGGCGGTTATGTTGTATTCGGATTTGATCATGCAGTGGAAAACCAACATGACAGAATGGATATACAGATATTAGGCAACGCGTTCTTATCTGACAAGACCCATCCTGAAGACGGCGGGAGCAGTGAACCTGCTGTTGTGTGGGTTAGTTATGATGCCAACGGCAATGGTGAACCGGATGATGCATGGTATGAGATAGCAGGCTCTGAGTATCACTCAGCAGACACCCGCCACAACTATTCTGTTACCTACTATCGCACCCCTCAAGATCATGTGGCAACACCTGATAATGAACATAAATATCATACGGACACCACCCTTATCCGCTGGAAAGACTCGGAGGGTAGGAGCGGTTATATCATGCAGAATGCTTATCACCAGCAGGACTATTTTCCACAATGGATAGAGAAAGACAGCATTACTTTCATCGGCACGCGTTTGGCAGACAATGGTCAACCAGTCGGGAACAACTATGTTCAATACCCCTATGCTTACGGTTATGCAGACAACTACCCCAACGACAATCTGCATTCGAAGATAAATATAGACTGGGCAGTAGATGCAGCAGGAATGCGTGTGCATCTTCCCTCTGCCAATTTTGTAAGGGTAGCCACCGCCGTGCAGCAGAACTGTGGGATGATAGGGGAATGTAGTACAGAGGTAACGGGGGCGGTTGATTTGCATCTGACAGGTGAAGATGAGTACGATACTTTGAGTTCTACAGAGGACGATCTTCATGATTTACAATCGGCAGAAGGTATAAATCTGCTCACTACATGTGTAAACGAATATATTATCATTACATCCTTTTCGGTTGAGCCGGTGCAAGTGCGGAATTTTAGGGGCCAACTTATGTTTTCTGCCAATACCCAATCCGGCACCACTATTCTGCCTTGTCCGTGGCTCAACAAGGGATTGTATATGATTCAGATAGGCGATACGACATTCAAATTCATAAAACAATAAATAACCAACAACTTAAAATCATTACGACAATGAAAAGGACATTACTTTTTGCAGCTGCAGTAGCATTCTGCTTTACGGCTAACGCTGAGGTTTTCACTCTTGACCTGTCAAATCCCACCGATCCGGAGAAATTCGAGATGGATAGTAGTAACACATGGAAAGAAACAAGAAACAGCTCCATTACTTATTTCTCCACGCAGAAGTTTAATTTTTCGCACCATGCGGAAGATGTGTATAATTCATGGCATGGATTTACAGTAAGCCAGGCTACCGAAGATAAACCTGCTATATATGGCTATTACAGCAATGCAGCCAAAGGCGGATTAAAGGGACAAGGTACTACATATATACTTGCCTATTATAATGAATGGTGGTTGTTGAGTGGTGACGATGATATGCAGTCCACTCATATTATCTTCGATGGAGAATTCTATCCGCGTGAAGTCTATCTGAATAATTCCCAGGTGGGCTATAATGATATTATTAATGGGAGTTTTACTGGCTATAAATTTGGTGACTATGCAACGGCAGACCCCGCTCGTGACCACGACCAGTTTGATGTACGCATCTATGGTTTGGATGAAGATTACGAAGAGTCTGATGACTTTGTTACCTATCATCTGGCATATTATGATGACGAAACACAGTTTGTCAATACCAAGTGGGAGAAAGTTGACCTCTCATCATTAGGCAAGGTGAGCGGTCTGAGTTTTGTGGTAGTAAGTACCGATCAGGGAATGTATGGAACCAACACTTCCACCTATTTTGCTTTGGACGGTCTGACAGTCAGCAGCACTGCAGATGAGGAGATTCCTACATCTGTGGGGACTATAGAGAACAGTGTGAAGGCTCAGAAAGTTATAGAAAACGGACAAATCTACATTCTGCACAACGGTATTCGCTACAATTTGGTAGGTACACAAGTGAAGTAAACAGGAACAGGTCATAAGTAACGAGTAATAACAAACACGCGGAGTGCCAATCGGATTCCGTGTGTTTGTTATGGTATCAGGACTTTCGTGGTGGCATTGCCTTGACGGCCGGCGAAAGGTCATTGTTGCGTGCGTTGGAATAGATTTGTCGGAGTTGTTCTTTGGCATTGGCATCATTGACAACAATCTTGTCGGGCAAAGGCAATGATATAGGTGAAAAGCAGAAGTGATATGTGGTAGAGATATTTCATAAGCAGAGCAATTAATAGATATCAGCGGCAAATTGTTCTGCTTCTTTCAGGTGGTCGATTTTCCCGACATCCATCATACGATAGTCAGCAGGTTCAAAGGCTTTAACGGATTCCGTATTACAAATTGACAGATAAGCATCTATCAGTGAGAATCTGTCCTTTCCCTTTCCTTCTTCTAATAGATTGAATATCATTGGACTCAGTATCTGCATTCCAGAGAAAGCGAGCGGGTGAAGATAACCGGTGTGAGTGAGTGAGCAAGGGCGCGTCTCACCTGTTGCTATGTTAATCCAACCCTTCAGATTGTTTGTTTCATCAAAGAGAAGATATCGTTGTGTTTGCCGTTCAGATACTACGAGCGTGGCAATGGGTGCGTTGGGTGCGTTGGTGTGGGCGTGGAATAGTTGCGGGATATTGATATTGGAGAGGATATCCACATTGCATGCCAGAAAGGTGTCGTCTTGCAGTAGGCGTCTTGCTTTCAGGAGTCCGCCGCCGGTATCCAACAACCGGTCGCGTTCGTCCGATATATGAATTGTACAACCGAAGTTGTTGTTCTCTTGCAGATAATGTATAATCATGTCAGGGAAATGGTGTACATTGACCACCATTTCTGTTATTCCTGCTTTTTTAAGGCTCTCTATCTGATACTGCAACAATGTTTTCCCGTTGAGGGGAAGGAGTGCTTTAGGAATAGTGTCGGTGATTGGTTTGAGTCGTGTGCCCAGACCCGCTGCAAATATCATTGCTTTCATAATTTGCTACCCGGAGATTTGAAAATTAGCAGTACGCTATTGTGGATTAAAGATTCGTTCGATGTTTTGTTCCCGATGAATGAGGTGTACTTTGATTCCAAACTTCTCATACAGGTGTGCTGCCGTTTTCTCTGCGGCATAGAGGCTTCGATGCTGTCCTCCTGTACAACCGAAAGAAACCATCAGGCTGGTAAATCCCCGTTTCAGATAGCGAGCGACGGAGGCATCGACTAACGAATAGACATTCTGCAGGAAGGTGAGAATCTCTCCGTCTTTTTCAAGGAAGTCAATGACGGGTTGGTCGTTGCCTGTAAGAGATTGGTATTGCTCATACTTTCCGGGATTGTGTATGGCACGGCAATCGAACACGAATCCTCCTCCGTTGCCGGACGGGTCAGTGGGGATGCCCTTTTTGTAGGAGAAACTATAGATGGTGACGGTGAGGGTATTTCCCGGTTCGATTGTGGTTGCTTCCGGGTTGTTGGGGCTGTTTGGGGATGGTTTGGAAAGGTTTGTTTCGGTGAGTTGTGTCAGAACTTGTGTGAGACAGGGGAGGAGAGTAGTGAAGAGTGATGAGTGAAGAGTGAGAAGTTCTTTCAGGTTGAGAATAGCGTAAGGTACTGACTGCAGGAAATGCGGTTTGCGCTCGAAATATCCCCGGAAGCCGTATGCACCAAGCACTTGCATTGTACGGAACAACACAAAGTAGGGGAGATAGGAACAGGCCTCTTCCCTATTGACGTTTACATATTGAGACAGTGTATCCAAATAGTCATTGAAAAGTTGCATTCGAAGTGTAGCCGGTATGTTGGCTTTTGCCTGCCAAAGGAAAGAGGCGACATCGTAATAACATGGTCCTCGTCTGCCGCCTTGGAAGTCAATGAAAAAAGGTTCATCGTTAAGCAGCATCACATTGCGACTTTGGAAATCGCGATAGAGAAAATAGTCGGATGGGGCTTGTAGAAGGACAGCGGCCAGTGTTTCAAAATCGTCTTCCAGACGGTCTTCCTGAAACTCAATGCCAGTGGCTTTGAGGAAGCAATATTTGAAGTAGTTCAGGTCCCAGAGGATGCTACGTTTGTTAAAGCAGGGTTGCGGATAGCAGCAGGAGAAATCGAAATTTTCCGCTGCTTTCACTTGAAAGCGGGCGAGGGCTTTCACGGTTCTGCGGAGCATTGTTATTTCTGCTTCGCTAAAATTGCCCGTGGTTCTGCCATCGGTGATATAATCGAAGAGCGAGAGACTTCCAAGATCTTGCTGCAGATACACCATACGGTCGTTGCTGACGGCATATACTTCGGGTGTGTTGAGTTGCTGCTTATGGAAGTGTCGTGCCATAGAAAGGAAGGCAGTGTTTTCTTCTTGTGAGGTGCCGGCAACACCAATGAGGGAATGGTTGTTTCCCAAGAGACGGAAATATTGGCGGTTGCTACCGGCAGCGGTGAGTGGGGTGATTTGTTCGGGCAATAAACCAGTGAATTGTTGGAACAAAGAAGAGAGTTGTGCTTGTATGTCAGTACCTTTCATATAGGGTTTGTATAGACTTTATGTATGTTATATAGGCTTTATTCAGGCTTTACCGGAGCTTTTGAGGTATCGATGATGTATTGATGCCGCTACCTAATTGATATGAAAAAACGAGGAGATTTATTTGACATAGGTTTAGCAAGATGCGGGAACTTATTCGACTATGATTTTTTCGATTTGCTGCCGGCCATCGTCAAGTGTGAAGTGGAGCAGATAGACTCCTTGTATGGCGGGAAGAGTTATGTTATTAGTTGCACCTGCGTTGATATATCCGTTATTCAATAGTGTTCCTTGTGTGCTATAGAGTTGGAAAGATGCCTCGTTGTCGGATATTGCATTTACCAGTTTTTTCTGATGTTTGGGCAAGAAGGTAGGTTGTACCAAGACAGGATGGGTGTTGTCCGGATCGTCCTGATATGGGACCACAATAATGGGGCATGTACAGATTTCATAGTTTTCTCCTTCGCGAGTGAGTCCGGCATAGATGCGGTCGCCGACATGCATATATTGCGGGATATAGATATATGGTTTGGTTTCGGAGTCAAGGCGTTGATCGTTGAGATACCATGTATAGTCGGAGAAGTAGTATCTTCCGTTGTAGTTTTCGTTGAGTACGGCGACCACATCATGCCAGTTTTGTTCAATAACCCAAGCGGGATATTTAACCAAGAGAGTAAGTTCGTATGTAGCCGAAGTAGAGTAGCAAGCCTCGTTGTTAAGTATTAGTTGTGCACTATAATAGTCCGGTCTTATATAATCTCCCGATTCTTTGGTTGGTATGGGCGTATGAATGATATCCGTGAAAGGCTCTTCCATTATATTTTTGAATCCTGCAGCTCTGGCTTGGCTGTCGAATATGATGGAATAGGTTTGCGGTTTGGTTCCGGAGTAGTAGGGATGAATAGTGATAGCGGTGTCGTTGGCGCATATCTCCTCTACATGAATTTGTGAGGCGACAGTAGGTTGATAGAATTCAGCAGACAGCAGTCGTATAACACACTGATTTAGATCCGGCAGATTGACGGTATCGCGATATAGTCCGGACTGAGTGATGAGTTGTCCGTAATAGCTATAGGTATCACCTTCGCAGAAATCGGCTCTCAGAATATCCCGCTTGGTTGGGTGTACACTGAGTTGCAGCACATTGATGGAGTCGCATCCGCAAGAAGTTTTAAGTTTTTCTTCGTAGTCTCCCGTTTCTTGTAGCCAATATCCATTGTACCAATAGGGTTCGAAGTCACATCTGTTGACGGGTTCAATGATTCGATAAGACGGGTTCACCGTGAGTTTGAGACAATAGATGGAGTCGCATCCGGCGTCGGTGGTAGAGAGTGAGTCGTAATAAACACCGGTTTGATTATAGGTTCTACCTCGGAATGCGAAATAGTTATCGGAACAGATGGTATAGGCTTGTTCTTCATAGAAGTCGGAATGAACTTTAAGTGTGAGTCGATGTACAACACTATCGCATCCGGTCTGCTTCATTCGAAGCGTATCGCTATAGATACCTGCTTTTGTGAGTTGGCGGTTTCTCCAAGAGTATGTTTCACCCCGGCATATAGCATCTTCTGTTTCAATAAGTGTGACGGGATATTTGGTTATATTGATGTTAAGAACGGAGTCGCAATTGCAGCCATTCTTTGTAATAGTTCTTGCGGTATCGGATGTATATCCTCCTTCGCTGTAGATATGTCCGTTGTAGGTGAAGAAATCATGTTCGCATAATATAAGAGAAGTGTCTCTGCTATAAGTCGGGTTGACGGAGAGGATGAGCACATAGGTGGAGTCGCAGTTATAGCGTGAACGGTCCTCCTGCGTGTAGGTTCCTTCGTTTCGATAGATGACTCCGTTGAAGTTGTATTCGCTTCCAGCACAGATAGTTTTATAGATAGTATCCCGCATGGGTCGGTGAATAGATACCCGCCATGTGGTGGTACTATCACATCCGAAGCGGCTTAATGCTGTTTCTTGATAGAGGCCGGGTTGCGTAATTTTTTCTCCATTTATTTCCAGATAATCTCCTTCGCAGATATGCTTTTCATAGTATGCATTTTGTTTGGCAATCATGGTAAGATGGAGAGTTACAATAGAATCACACCCTGTGAGAGTTTTAGTTTCATAAGTATATATTCCTCCTTCTGACCGACTGAGATTTCCGAAGAAGACGGATTCTCCTTCGCAGATAGTATCATATACTATTTGATGGTAAGTGGGATTAACCGTGAGATGCAGATGAATGACGGAGTCGCACATGGTTTGCGTGGAGATAAGTGTCGTGTCGTAATCACCAGTTATGTTGAGTGCCCGTCCGTTAAAGTTGTACCATTCATTGTCGCAGATAGTTCTGTACTCTTCTATCTCATAGCGCATTTTGTTTCTGAGGGAGAGGTGATAGTAGATGGAATCACACAGGCCGTCTTTCGTGCGAATGGTGTCTTCATACTCTCCACTACTATTATAGGTTTTGTCGCGCCAAGTGTATATGTCTCCCGGACAGATTTGTACGACAGTGGGTCTGGTTTGTGTGGGTCTGATGACCACTTGTACCCGGAATGTGCTGTCACAACTGCAGCACTTGGTAGGTATGGTATCCAGATATGTACCGGCTACGGTGAGAGGTGTTCCGTTGAAGTTATAATTATCTCCGGCGCAGATATAGACCGTGGTGTCGTGATGATGCACCGGATTGACAGTCAGGTGCAGATGATAGATAGAATCGACATGCCATACT
>CAJOPG010000006.1 GCA_905236355.1 Paludibacteraceae bacterium
GGTATGTCCGCCGGCAGTGGTATTGCCAAGAAAATCGAATGCACAACCGTATGCATGAGCCAAAGGAAGGAATGTTACCATACGGTCCCCTTTGTAGAGCATTTTCCCTGTAGGACTACAACCTGAGTATGTATTATGCCCAAATACGGCATTCGAAGCCAGAGCACGACCGGAAGTCATCACACCCTTTGAGAAGCCTGTTGTTCCGGAAGTATAGTTAAGTGATGCCATCTCCTCGTTGTCTTTCAAATAGTAGTTGATGCATTGAGGAGTGAACTTGCCCTTATATTTGCGGTCAAAAAGTTGCTGAATAGTCTCGTTGGAGATAAGTTCCTTTGTTAGAGTAAGGCGAATTCCTGTCTCCTCATCCACTATTGGCAGAGCGGCATCTATAACTGCAAGAGGCTTGAACTTAGTAAGCGAGACCACAGCACGCACATTACCGAGTTCGTTCTCGTCAAGATGATCCCAGATATAGTCTGCCGTAAAAAGCAGTTTAGAGTCGGAGTGCTTCAGGATATGGTGCACATTGTCCGGACGAAAGTCCTGAAGAATAGGCACTATCACCGCTCCGTAGGTGACTGTTGCAACATACGCAACCGCCCAGTGAGCGCAGTTGCGCCCTATAAGGCTCACCTTGTCGTTTCTTTCTATTCCGCACTGCTGAAACAACAGATGCAGTTTTTCTACTTGCTCAGCCACCTGAGCGTAAGTCATGGTGTACTTGGTCTCATAGTCCGTGTACGCCTCAAGATTCCAATTCTCACGGAAGGAGTTTTGGAACATCTCTACAAAATTTTCTTTTACCATAATAATATAAATTTAAGTCCTATACACGCTATCCACCCTCCGGCAAATAGCCTCTATAAGATAATATTGTTACAAAATTCTAATCAAAAAATTCAATAATTCAATATATAGGCACAGTAGGCACCATAGGCTCATAGCGAACTGATATTATGCTATCCACCACAAATTCGCTTACACCACGCCAAGGCAAGGCCCCTCGATACTCATTATAGTGAAGTTCCACCTGTTTACCTGTGCAGCGCATCAACGAATCTGCCACTGCCTTACTGGCAACCGAAAACTTAAACTCGTTCGACTGAATGGTGGCGGTAGAGTTCTTTGAATTATACCCGGCCTGAATCAAACGACCTTCATAAGTCTTGAATACATAGCCCTTATGCACAACATAGTTCAATTCTCCGGCCTTCACGCCTTCACCGAACACAAAATAGAACTCAAACCAAAACCAACCCGCCAATGCGAGCAAAAGCACCAGCACAACACCGGTTATAATACCTGCCTTTTTCATTTTATCTCAATTGTGTTTATGGGTTTTATCGCAAAAAACGCCACAAAGGTACAACATATTTTTCATATATACAATACCTGTCATACATGCTACTATTTATGTTTTGTCCGCAGCTGTTGCAAAATACCGCTTATCATCTGCCACTACCCCTTCATTTTTTATTTTTCCTTTCTATTTATAATTCGTATTTTTGCAGGCGATAAGACAATCCTGAAAAGAGGCGATGAGATTAGAGGATTTGGTGGATTTGTATGAGCAGCATCCGGCATTGGAAGTGGCTGTAGCTGAGTTACAAAAAAAGTCCCGGCAACACTTGCTGCTTAATGGTTTGTGCGCATCTGCACAATCAATCATCATAAGTACACTTTGGAGAAAAACAAAGCGGACTTTTTTGGTGCTTGCCGACACACAGGAAGAAGCGGCATATATGCAAAGCGACATCACTGCCTTAATCGGCGAAAAAAACAATGACGGGAAATACGACGACAATATATTTCTCTTCCCTGCGTCATACCGCATACGCCAACGCAACAATCGCCCCGATGAAAGTTATGAGATACAGCGGGCAGAAGTACTCAACCATCTGATCGGGCGGAAGCTTCCGCCTGTTATCGTGAGTTATGCCGAGGCACTCTGCGATAATGTGATTAATCGTTCTGTCCTTGCCAATCAAACCATACACCTGCATGCAGGACAGCAAATCAGCATGCAAGACTTGGCTGACCAACTTGGAAACATCGGCTTTTTGCGGGTTGACTTTGTGTATGAACCCGGTCAGTTCGCTATACGAGGCGGTATCATGGACATCTTCTCGTATTCGCATGAAGAACCATATCGTTGCGACTTCTTCGGAGACGAGATTGACACCATACGCATATTTGATATCGAATCACAACTTTCAAAAGACAAACAGGATACGGCAGAGATAATGCCCTCAATGGAACCCGACGGAAAAGAGCAAAGCACTGCCACCTTGGCCGACTATCTCCCTGACGACACCATTGTCATATCAACTGACCTATCATTACTGAAACACAAAATGGAAAGCGGTTTGGAAAACTCCGATGAAACCAAACAACTTTTTGAGCGACTGACGGCATATTACACTTTGGAATTGTCAATAAAATCATACTTCCATACACATAGCACACTCAACTTCCAGACCCTGCCACAACCCATATACCATAAGAATTTCGATTTACTGACAGAAGCATTGTTGCAGTACCAATCCGAAGGTTATCACCTCTACATACTCTCAGATTCTCGAAAACAGACCGACCGGATTGCCGCTATTTTGGAAGAGAAAGATAGTCGGATCCAATTTACGCCTATAGAACGAACTCTGCATAGTGGTTTCATAGACAAAGATGCCAAAATCTGTTGTTTCACCGACCACCAGTTATTTGAACGCTACCACAAAGTGCAACAAAAGGCCGATACAGCACGAAAAGGTAAAGTCCTTCTCACTCTGAAAGAACTCAACCAATTGCAGGTCGGCGACTATGTAGTGCACGCCGATCACGGAATCGGCAAGTTTGGGGGACTGGTTCGTACTGAAGTGAATGGGAAAAAGCAAGAGATGATTAAACTCTTGTATCGTGATAACGACATCCTCTTCGTAAGCATACATTCACTGCATCGCATCAGCAAATATCGAGGAAAAGAAGGCGACGCTCCAAATATCTCTAAATTAGGTAGTGGTCAATGGGAGCGTATGAAGGAGCGGACCAAGCAAAAAGTCAAAGACATCGCCCGCGACCTTATCAAACTCTATGCACAACGCCGCAAAGAGCAAGGATTTCAATATTCGCCTGACAGCTATATGCAACACGAGTTGGAGGCCTCGTTCATATACGAAGATACGCCCGACCAACAGAAGGCTACCATCGAATTAAAGCACGACATGGAGTCACCTGTGCCTATGGACCGCCTAATCTGCGGAGATGTAGGATTCGGAAAAACAGAACTCGCTATGAGGGCTGCATTCAAAGCCGCCACCGATGGCAAGCAAACAGCGGTATTAGTGCCAACCACCGTACTTGCCATGCAACACTACAACACATTCAAAGAGCGCTTCCTAAACTTCCCCGTAGAAGTAGAGTACCTCTCAAGAGGCAAATCGGCTGCTGAAACAAAACATATCCTGAAACGGCTGCAAGCAGGGGAAATAGACATCATCATTGGCACACATAAGTTGGTCGGAAAATCTGTCAAATTCAAAGATTTGGGACTACTCATTATAGATGAGGAGCAAAAATTCGGCGTATCTACAAAAGAAAAACTACGCCAGCTGAAAGTCAATGTGGACACGCTAACACTCACGGCTACACCTATACCGCGAACCTTACAATTCTCACTCCTGGGAGCAAGAGACCTGAGCATCATGACTACTCCGCCCCCTAACAGATATCCGGTGCAGACAGAACTCATTACACTTGACGACGAAGACATCATACAAGAAGCTATACAGGATGAAATCAACCGGAATGGTCAGATATTCGTAGTAAGCAATCGTATTCAAACACTACCACGCATCGAAAACCAACTCCGCAGATTATGTCCGCAGGCACGCATCGCTATTGCACACGGACAAATGCCGGCAGAACTACTGGAACAAACCCTCACCGACTTTATCAACTACGACTACGATATTTTGCTCTCAACCTCCATCATTGAGTCTGGAGTGGACATTCCTAATGTAAACACCATCATCATCAATCATGCCGAAATGTTTGGACTAAGCGACCTGCACCAACTGCGAGGACGCGTCGGGAGAAGCAATCGGAAAGCTTATTGCTACTTGATAACCCCGAGCACGGAAACACTCACTAACGATGCCAGAAGACGACTGCAGGCCGTAGAAACATTCGCTGACTTAGGTTCCGGGTTCCATCTTGCCATGCAGGACCTTGACATTCGCGGAGCAGGCAATATGCTTGGAGCCGAACAATCAGGTTTTATTGCTGACCTTGGGTATGAGACATATCAACGAATACTCAACGAGGCTATCTTGGAACTGAAAGAAGAAGAATTCACTGAATTATTTGATGAGGCAGACAACAATTCTGCCGATGCCATCGGCAGAAACCAACAATGGGTGACTGACTGTCAGTTGGAATCTGATTTAGAAATAGGCTTCCCGCAACATTATATAGAAAACATCTCTGAGCGTATCACACTTTATCGCGAATTAGACAATCTGACAAATGAGGAAGCACTCATTGTCTTTACAAAGAATCTGATAGACCGCTTCGGCACTTTACCGCCGCAAGCGGAAGAACTAATCTCAGTCGTACGCCTACGCTGGCGTTGTATGAGTTTGGGTATAGAAAAAGTTGTCCTCAAACAAGAACGCATGATTATATATTTCCCGCAAAATCAAAACTCGCCATACTATCAATCCGAAACTTTTGGCAGAGTGCTCACCTACATCACCAACCACTTCCGTCAATACCAGGTAAGAGACCTGAATGGGAAACGGTCCGCTGTCATATCGGAAGTAAAAACTATCAAAGAAGCGTTTGAAGTAATTAACAATATATAATATGAAATTTATAGGAATCATACCGGCCCGCTATGCCTCATCTCGTTTCCCGGGCAAGCCTCTCGCTGATTTATGCGGCAAAACTGTAATAGAACGCGTATATCGACAGGCTGAAAAAGCCCTCGAAACGGTAGTGGTTGCCACCGACGATGAGCGAATCGCCAATGCCGTAAAATCATTCGGTGGAAAAGTCGTCATCACTTCGCCTAAACATCAAAGTGGTACTGACCGCTGTATGGAAGCGGTCGAAAAACTTGGCATCGAGGCAGATGTCGTCATCAACATACAAGGCGACGAACCTTTCATTCAGCCGCAGCAGATAGAGGCATTGAAGTCGTGTTTCCCAACCGACATTGCTACACTGGCTAAACCTTTCAACGACAACGACAAACTGGAAGACTTGATAAATCCTAATAATGTAAAAGTCGTCTTCTCTTCTATCACAGGCAACGCTCTCTACTTCTCGCGTAGCGTCATCCCATATCTGCGCAATATCCCTCAAACACAATGGCTGCAATCACATACCTTCTACAAACACATCGGATTGTATGCCTATCGCACTGACATCTTGAAAGAAATCACCCGAATACAACAAAGCACGCTTGAATTGACAGAGTCGCTTGAACAACTGCGATGGTTGGAGAATGGGTATCAAATTAAAGTCGCAGTTTCTCAAAACGCCTCCATTGGTATTGATACGCCTGAAGACTTGCAGCAGGCAATAAACTACTTGCAGACACATCCTGACTTATTCCCGTCATTCTGAACTCGTTTCTGAATCCCCTTTACCTCCCATAGAGGGTTACATTGATCCCAAATCGGTCATTAGCGTTTTGATGATTATGGCTTTATTTTTGATTAGATTTTTTGTCGGTTTGAAGGCGCAATGGGGTTCCA
>CAJOPG010000007.1 GCA_905236355.1 Paludibacteraceae bacterium
GGGGTACCGGTAGAAAGAACAAGGTGCACCTGCTGCCAATCTAAACCTGTCGTCTGTGCCACATGAGCCTTCAAATTAAGATTGACCGGTTTACCCACTTCACTGACCTGCAAATCATAGAAGGGAGTCCAATAGGCATTACCCGTAAAGTATTTCACTTTCGCTTTCGCACTACCCGCTTGGGGAGCATAAAGTGTCAGATTAAGAATGCCCGAACGACGCGCATTGTCCGTGTTGTCTTGCTTTATTTGCTTCTTCAGCGCAGTGATACGCTCGTTGATATGCGCTTTCCTCGTTTCTGATGCCGACTGTTGCTCTGTCAGTTGCAATGCGCGCTTCTGATAGTAATTAAGATTCTTCTCTATTGTCTCATTAGTTATGTTCTGACGCTCTACTTGCATACTATGGTCCACACCGGCAAGCAGCAACTCCTGCATCTTCTTGATTGTCTGCAATTCACTCTCCACCGACCTCAATTGAGCCTCATATATATTCAGCGAGTCCTGCAAAGGCCGAATACGCTCGTTACTCTTGTCTGCACTCAAATAATCAACACCATAGTCAAAAGCCGATACCACTACACCATTACTCAAACTTACCTGCAAACTGTTCCGGTTCACCTGTGGCGCAAGACCTTCAATACGAACTTCATTCTCACCTTTCTTCAGGTTCAAAGTGGCTTGCTGTTGCAATTCTGCACCATTCAAAAACACAACGGCATCTGTCAACTTCGCTTCCACTGTCTTTGTCTCGGCCGTCACACTCATAGCCGTCAGCAATACCATTGCCATACTTACAACCTTTTTCATACTGATTTTATTTTTATTGTGTTCAACATTTTTCATTATCTAAAAAAATATCAAGCAAACTGCATGCCAAATAATATGCAAACTCCAATATCTTATAAATAAACTACTTACACCCGAAAATCACTCATAATACATTGATTTTCAATATCCGTAACATAAGATGAACATAAGATAAACATAAGATGAACATAACATCAACATATTCTACCAAAGACAGCATATACCCCTAATAACAGCATAAAAAACAAAAGGTCAAGATAAGCGGCAACGCCATATACTATCGTTATCCTGTCCTTCCCCCCCCTCACCTTCTTCCCTGTAAAAAAGGATATCGCTTGTACAAATCAAAAAGAATATATAATTTTGCAACGAATATAATTATGGAGAAGAACAATCGGCAGGCAGGCAGCGTACTATAATCAAGCAACCTATATGAACAAAGAGAAAAGCGTATTACTGGTGCTGACAGGCGGGACCATCTCTATGGTGCAAGACACCCATACGGGGGCACTTCGCCCTGCTGATGCCGCCATGTTTCGGGAATATATGCCGGAATTGCTTCACAACAATATCCGCGTTGAGATACTGCCCTTCGAGCCTTTTATCGACTCATCCGACATGAGTCCTCACATCTGGAGCAGGCTGGCCAACATCATCTACGACAACTATCCCGCCTACGATGGTTTTATCATCACACATGGCACAGATACAATGGCATACACCGCTTCCGCACTCAGTTTCACGCTTGAAAATCTGGCTAAACCTGTCGTACTCACGGGAAGCCAGCTCCCTATGGGTGTACTTCGCAGTGACGCTAAAGAAAATCTGCTGACAGCCATCGAAATAGCCACAGAACAAGACGAAGAAGGAAATGCTATTGTTCCTGAAGTATGCATCTTCTTCGGAGAGAAACTCTATCGGGGGAATCGCACCACCAAGCGTGCTGCCGAAAACTTCTCCGCCTTCAAATCTTACAACTACGAACCGTTAGCAGTTGCCGGTGTGCATATCAAATATTTCCCGCACCTCATCCGTTATCCCGACCTGCGGAAACCACTCGTTCTGCATACCGAAATCAATCAGAATGTCACCATTCTCAAACTCTTCCCAGGCATATCAGAAGAAACGGTAACGGCTGTGCTTAACACCAACGGGCTGAAAGCCGTGGTGTTGGAAACTTATGGAGCCGGCAATGCACCTACCAACGACTGGCTGCTGGAAGCCCTGAAAAATGCCACTCAAAGAGGTATTATTATCGTGGACAAGACGCAATGCCTGTCAGGCAGTGTAGAGATGGGACGCTACGAAACATCACTCAATCTGCTACAAGCCGGCGTAATCAGCGGTTACGACATCACCACCGAGGCTCTCCTGACCAAACTCATGTATCTGCTCGGAGAGTGTAAAAACGACACCGAACGCGTCAAACAATTACTCCTGAAGAATCTCTGCGGCGAAATAACAATCGACAACGAATAAATCTCAATAGTATGAAACAGTTAGAAGAACTACAACCACAAGGTGTTTGGAAAAACTTCCATGACCTCACACAGATTCCGCGTCCTTCCGGCAAAAAAGAACAAATAAGCAAATTCCTGACTGACTATGGTCGCTCACTCGGATTGGAAACAGTGCAAGATGAGATTGGCAATGTTATCATCCGTAAACCCGCATCCCCCGGAATGGAAGACCATCCGGGCGTTATTCTGCAAGGACACATGGATATGGTGCCGCAAAAAAACAGTGATGTACAGTTCGACTTCGAAACCGATCCTATAAAAGCCTATATGGAAGGCGAATGGGTTACTGCCGCCGGAACCACACTGGGAGCTGACGACGGCATCGGAGTGGCTACTGCAATGGCTATCCTTGCCGATAAAAATATTGTCCACCCGCCATTGGAAGCCTTCTTTACCGTGGACGAAGAAATAGGTATGTATGGCGCCTTTGACCTGAAAGGAGGGGTCCTTCAAGGCAAAACACTGCTCAACCTTGATTCCGAAACAGAAGGCGAACTCTATGTAGGTTGCGCCGGAGGCGTAGATATCAATATCACTTTCGACTATTTCTGCCAACCCGCCATTGAAGGCGACAAAGCATTCAAACTGACCATTAAAGGTCTGAAAGGCGGGCACTCCGGTTGCGACATCAACCTGCAGAGAGCCAATGCCAACAAACTGCTATTCCGTCTTCTCAAGCAGGCAGTGACAGAATACGAAGCACGCTTGGCATGGGTGGAAGGAGGCTCGCTACGCAACTCCATCCCACGCGAGGCATCTGCTATCGTCACTATTCCCGCAGAAGGAGAAAGCGACTTGAGACAATTAGTAGAAGACTACGAAGACTTGTTTATCCGTGAGTTCGACGGAGTGGAGGACAATCTGCAACTACTCATCGAAGAAACTCCTCTACCCGATGCTATCTTGCCGGAAGAGATACAAGACAATCTGATACATGCTATCATCGCTTGCCCTGACGGAGTATATCGGATGATACCCGAAATGCCTGATGTGGTGGAATCAAGCAATAATCTCGCCATAATCAGTACCACCGGTCTCAACAACAACGAACAGCGCATTGAAATTTGCTGCCTGACCCGTTCTTCTGTTGAAAGTAGAAAAGAAGAATTGCAGAGCATAATCGAGAGTACGTTTGCATTGGCAGGCGCCAAAGTGGAATTTTCGGGTAGCTACCCGGGATGGAAACCCAATCTCCACTCCCGCATCTTGGAAATCATGCAGCAAACCTACAACGAAGAATTTGCTGAAAAAGCCCGTATCATCACTATACATGCCGGGTTGGAATGTGGAATCATCGGGCGCAACTATCCGGGTCTGGACATGATTAGTTTCGGTCCTACCATCAAACACCCGCACTCACCCGACGAAAAAGTGAATATCGCCACAGTACAGAGATTCTGGCAACTACTGATTGCCACACTCAAAAAACTATAATTCCACTATAAGTATAAGGCTATATACAAAACCTAACCATATACAGAACCTAAAAGGTGCAGACAAAAAGACATGAAGTATATAGAAATATGAGATGATAATGATAAGTAAATAAGAGGAGCGACATTGGTCGCTCCTCTTATTATTTATTATTACTTATTATTACTCTTACTTTCTTATTATTACTGCTATCCCTATATACTATTTTGCTACCCTTATTATTTATTCCGCCACCTATCCGCCACCTATATGTTATTCCGCTACTCCTTCCTATATGTTTTCTACTACTCCTATATGTTTTCTACTACTCCTATATGTTATTCTACTACCCCTATATGTTTTCTACTACTCCTATATGTTTTCTACTACTCCTATATGTTTTCTACTACTCCTATATGTTTTCTACTATTCCTATATGTTTTCTA
>CAJOPG010000008.1 GCA_905236355.1 Paludibacteraceae bacterium
AGTGCCTTCTTTTATAAAGAAACGCAACTGGTAATCAGGATATGACGATGGCAAGAATACGCCCATGGTGTAATTCTTACGTGGTATATACAAACCGCGTATATCACCCGGATTTTTTATGAAATCATACAAATAGTCATGTAGTGCCTGCGGAATAAGCTCATCTGCATCTACCACCAGCACCCATTCTGATGAAGCTGACTGAATGGCAAAGGTACGCGCAGGCTCAGCACTCTTATGATCTGCCTTGGGGAAGGTGACTATCTTGCAGCTATACCTTTGTGCTATCGCCACCGTATCATCCGTTGACTCCATGTCGCAGACCACTATCTCATCAAATGAGCTTGCTGCCTCTAATACACGAGCCAGATATTTCTCCGCATTGTATGTATTTATTACAACTGATATTTGCTGATTCATATTCTTTACTGATTGTTTAGATACATTACTGGCATCGTCTTCACCTTCTTTCCCATTGACTTGCAGTATTGTATAAAAGCATTGGTTATCATTTCTGCCAGATAGCCTGATATTCTGGAATATGCCTTTTCCTTACTCACATCTAATAGATAGCCCCTGCTTACGATTTCTTCCTCATGCCGATGAAGTATATCAAATAACATACTGCAATATGTATTGAAGGTTTTGTTGTTCATTATGGATATATTACAGTTATAAAACCATGTACTGTTCATGGCCTTCTGGTAATATGGATAAAAATTGGGATAATCTTTTTTTACAATTTCCTCAAGCAACTCCAAGTTGTACCCTCCCACCTCATTACATAACGTACGGCGCACACTCATATAGAATCGTCCTGGATGTGGTGCTATAATGTCAGTACCATCACTTAACAAAGCCTCCAATTGCGTTGACAACTTATTTGCATATTCCAAGAATGCCTCATCGTCATCACAACTATACTGTTTCTTCACACCTACACTGTTATACTTACTCCATAGAGAAGACAACTGCCTGACTTTATATTTCACCCTTAAAAGAGCGCGATACAAGATAAATAACTTCTTCTGAACAAATATTCTGCGATAGTGCATCAATCCCTTATAGTCAGCAGTGGTGTTCTTCCACAGCCAGTACAGTGCTGTAAGCTCGCAATACCATGGATTTTTCTCACTGATATTGTCGCCTTCATCATCACCCTGAATACCCAGTTCGCTTGTGCTGAGTGCTTTTCCTGCATATATCGGCAGGAAATGCTGACAGTCAAGAATGACGGAAGGTTTATGATATGCTATGCCTATCTTTATATCCATGGTGTGATTGATTTGGAAGTGTATTCTATATCATGCGTTATGCCGAAACCTTTCTTCAACAGATACCACACTGCCTTCCACTTCGACATACGGCGTTTTTTCATTATATAATCCATATCCATAGGCTTTTCTCTCGTCTCCCAGTCTTCACCCTGACGAGTAATGCTGCGACGCATGACTGAGTTAGATATACCCCATTTTAACAGAAACTGCGTGTTGCCGTCATTTTTCTTCACGCGTCCCGTAGTCTTTGTCTCGAAATGATATACACGGCTGTTGCCTAAGCCTTTCAGATATGTCACACCCACAAACAATAACTTTGCTGTAAAGTCAGGGTCGCTATACATTCCCGGTGACAGCTCTATGCTGTAGCCTCCTACCGTGTCCCACAAATCCCTGTGCACCAAACTTGGCGGACGCGTAGCTCCCTGCCAATCACCACGCGGATGTTTCATATATTCTGCCAACAGTGCTTCCTCTCGGAATGTCTCTATACTGTCACCGTAATCTGCACACACCCCTACATCGTTACGGTCGTGCGGCTGTATCATAGTCGATGAGAGGTAGAACATTTTATGTCCGATGCCGTCTATCTCTGCCTTCAAGGCAGTATCCCACCCTGGCAACAGATACATATCGTCGTTCACGAAATATATATAGTCTGTCTTTACCTTGGTGCGCATCATGTTCATAGCGATGCACACTCCTGCATTCTGCTTGGTGTAGGTATAGTCCAGACCTTCTTCCTTCACC
The DNA here is from genome assembly GCA_905236355.1 of Paludibacteraceae bacterium. Lineage (GTDB taxonomy): Bacteria > Bacteroidota > Bacteroidia > Bacteroidales > Paludibacteraceae > Colicola. Next base: position 2,028 of record CAJOPG010000008.1, read on the forward strand.
CACTGCAACGTACCGTCCGAGCCATCGTTCACATGTACTATTATCTGGTGTTGCAAAGACGAGTTCTTGCGTATGCTTTGCACACACAAATTAAGGAATGGCAAGTTATTCCATGATGGTATAAGTATGGAAAATCCGTTGAACATATTCTGTCGTTATTCAATATATTAATATGCTATCTTTTTATAACATTCCATCAATTGTGCCGCCTGAATTTTCTCCGAAAATTTCTCTACATATTTTTTGCTCTTGTCGATTGAATTCTGGCGGAACTCTTTGTCGTATAAATATTTTTCTATAGCTATCGCCAATTCTTTATTGTCGTCAGGATTGACATAAATACAGTCTGCCCCCCCCGCCTCTTCAAGGCACGAGCCCGTTGCTGCAATAACAGGAACACCACAATTAATGGCCTCAATTATTGGAATTCCAAACCCTTCATAACGAGACGGATATATAAAAATATCTGACAAATGATATATCGGCGCAAGGTCGTTGAATGGTACGTTGTTTAGAATATGCAACAAATGTTTAACTCCCAAATTTTCGGCAGCCTTTTCTATTTTCGAAGTATATTTTGTGCGCCTTCCGATAATTACAAGCGGAAGTTTTTCTTTCAATAGAGGTAATGCTTTGACAATCAGCAAGGCATTTTTGCGTTCCTCAATGCTACCAACATTGAGCAAGAAACGATCAGGAAGATTGTATTTCCTTCTTACATTCTGCAAAACATCTTGGCTTATTGGGGCTTTATATACCTTGTCGCAACCTTGATAAATCACCGAAATTTTGTCGGGATTTATGTTGAAAATCTCCACAATATCTTTTTTAGTACACTCGCTAACGGCTATAATTCGGTCGGCGTTTTCACATGCTTTGCGGAATTTGTAGGCGTAGATTTTACGGTCGAAAAAGTTGTAATATTGGGGATATTTCAAGAAAATAAGATCGTGAATTGTTACCACGCTCTTAGCATTTGTCTTTTTGATCGTCAGTGGCAACTCGTTGCTAAGTCCGTGATATATAATATGTTCGTATTTACTAATTGCGTTTTTGATGCCGAATACTCGCCACAACGACGAAAATTTTTTCCAAAATCCGCTCTGAGGAACAACAGTTTCTATATTGGGGTTCTGTTCTAAAATATTTTGAAGCTGTAGGTTCTTATTCTGTTTGGTTAAGAACACGACATAGCGATTCTCGGGAAAGTACTTTGCCAACAATCCTATGATATGCCGACTATAATTCCCGAGCCCAGTGCGGTTGTTCGATGCGCGTTTACCGTCAAATGCTATGTTCAATGTTCGATTCATCAAAATCCGAATATGGTTTGTCGAGGTCTAAATAGAAAAAATTATGTTGGTGTTGATCGTCGTGAGGCGGAATAGTTCTATAATCGCCGTATTTTTGGGATAGATATTTATCTGGATGTTCTACCCCCAAAAGTTCGATATTTTCAAACAAAATAGGCGTAGGAGTTCCTATTACGTCTTTGGGTAAAATACCTTTCAAGCCATCATCGTGATCTACAATAAGATGACTTTTGTCAAAATCGTATTTTGTTTGTAGTTTTCGAAGTCTATGCCGGATATTTTCTTTAGAATAAACCTTCTGAATAAGCAATGGAAGTACACAAGCCAATCCGTGTCCATGTTTGTATGGATCGCGATATACAAAATAGTTTATCCGTTTATAATATTGATAACGAAAGAAATGCCACCATTGAGATATTTTAGAATCAGGCATTCCGTCTAATGGGAATATATCAATATATACGCCACCCAAATATTTCAAATGAGCACGTTCTATCATAGTGGTCTGTGCATCTTGAACTTTGGCAAATGGCAACGGATAAAGATTGTCGTTTTCAGCACAAATCAGCTCATATTGTTTTGGTAACCATTGACTTGCATTAGCAATCAAAGCCTCATAGTCTGGTCTTGGCATTGCAATATCAGCATCGTCATCCCACGGAATGAAACCCTTGTGCCTCACTGCGCCAAGCATAGTACCAGCGGTAAGATAATACCTGAGGTTATGCTCCTTGCAGGTCTTATCTACTGCTTGAAGAATTTCGAGAATCTTCAACTGCAATGGTCGTATTTCGTAGGTTGCCATTTTTTCTAAATTTTCATATCTTTCACTTTGTCGTAATCCTCAACAGTATCAATTTCCATTGAGAAATAGTCGGTGGTATCGAGATATTTGAAAGTAAAGCCTTGTGGTATGAGACGCTCGAAGCATTTTTCGTAGAAAACATTGTTCAAACCCTCATTATCAATCATTTG
>CAJOPG010000009.1 GCA_905236355.1 Paludibacteraceae bacterium
AACTATAATTTATATTATGTAAAATAGAAAATCTGTGGATAACCTATTCTGCTATTTTGAATCATTTCCTGTTCTATTATCAATAGATGACTATGGCATATCGTTTGCAAATAAAGAATACGCATGCATTGTCTGAATAATATATGCCATAATGGCAGAACATAATAAGATACTAACTATGAATGATGATTATATGAATATTGAAGAATTGAATCCGATGTTTGCTGACGAAAACGAATCGGATGTGCAGGTTATCCCCATTATTGAAAATCAAGACAAAGCGGGAAAACCACAACTGAATGACGGAGATGTGTTACCGGTGCTACCTCTGCGCAATATGGTATTGTTCCCCGGCGTACTGCTTCCGGTAACTGTTGCCCGTCCCCAGTCGATGAAATTGGTGAAAAAAGCATACGAGAAAGAGAGTTTGATTGCTGTTTGCTGCCAGAAAGACAGTGAGATACAAGACCCTAACGAGGATGACTTGTATAATCTTGGAACAGCGGCACGTGTGGTTCGGACCTTTGACTTGCCGGATGGTTCCACTACCATAATATTGGAGGGTGCTGAGCGTGTGATGTTGGATGAAATTGTGAGCCATCAACCCTATCTACTATCACGCATATTAGTAGTTCCGGAAGTGTTCCCGCATCGAAATGACCGCACCTTCTTAGCCACAGTAAGCACAATAAAAGATTTGGCTATCAAAATATTAGGCATGGCAACGCTGCCACCTGAGGCTGGATTTGCTTTGAAAAATATCGACAATCCCCCTACCCTTGTAAACTATATTTGTGTTAGTTTTAATATAAAGATTGCTGAAAAACAGTCACTTCTGCAACAAGAGAAGTTGGAAGACAGAGCTTTTCGTTTATTGGAGATGCTCAACAAAGAGAAACAAATGCTTGAAATAAAGCAGTCTATCCAGGAAAAAACGCGTGAAGAGGTAAACAAGCAACAACGCGAATATTTTCTTGAGCAGCAGATGAAGACTATTCAAAAAGAATTAGGTGATACAAACGAACAGGTTGTAAGTGACTTAAGGCAGCGTGCAGAACAAAAAAAGTGGCCTGAGAGTGTTCAACATACCTTTGAAGAAGAACTTAAAAAGTTGGAGCGCACTTCTGCTCATTCGCCTGAATATTCAACTCAACAGAATTATCTTGAGACTTTGCTGAACCTGCCATGGAACGAATATACAACTGACAATTTTGATATTAATCATGCACAGAAAGTACTGGATACTGATCACTATGGTATGGAGAAGGTAAAGGAGCGGATATTGGAGTATCTCTCTGTATTAAAGATGAAGGGTGACATGAAGTCGCCAATAATCTGCTTATATGGTCCTCCGGGCGTCGGTAAAACCTCGCTTGGGAAGTCAGTGGCGAAAGCTTTGGGACGCAAATATGCCCGAATCTCGTTGGGCGGTCTGCATGATGAGGCCGAAATACGGGGACATCGGCGTACCTACATCGGTGCTATGCCGGGCAGAATTATTCAGAATATAGAGAAGGTTCAAAGCAGCAATCCTGTATTTGTGTTAGACGAGATCGATAAGGTGTCAGCTGATTATTCCGGCGACCCGACTTCGGCGTTGTTGGAAGTGTTGGATCCGGAGCAGAATACAGCATTTCACGATAACTACTTGGATATAGATTATGACCTGAGTAAGATATTGTTTATTGCCACCGCCAATACATTGTCCACCATTCCGCGCCCGCTCTTAGACAGGATGGAACTGATAGAGATGACAGGCTATTTGCAGGAAGAGAAAGTGGAGATAGCCAAGCGTCATTTGATACCGAAAGAAATGGAAAATCATGGTATCAAAGCATCACAAATGCGCTTTACAAAGCAAACCATCAACAAGCTGATTGAAGATTATACGCGCGAATCCGGAGTGAGAGAGTTGGACAGACAACTGGCTGCCATAACTCGCAAAGTAGTGAAACATATTGCCTTGAATGAGCCATATAATGTGTCAGTTACGAAAGACGATTTACACACCTATTTGGGAAAAGCTCGCTATAGCAGAGATATGTATGAGAATAATAAGTATGTAGGTGTAGTAACAGGTTTGGCATGGACGCAAGTGGGTGGCGAGATATTGTTCATAGAAACCTCCCTATCTCCATCGAAGACCCCTACCCTGACGCTGACGGGTCAGTTAGGTGATGTGATGAAAGAGAGTGCCACCATTGCCATGGGATACATCAAGTCACATGCTAAAGAGTTGGGTATTGACAAGAAGAAGATTGACACAAGCGCTGTGCATCTGCATGTGCCTGAAGGTGCTATTCCAAAGGACGGACCTTCAGCCGGAATAACTATGACCACGGCCTTAGTGTCAGCCTTTACCGGTAAGCATGTACGCAATAGAATTGCGATGACAGGTGAGATGACCCTGCGGGGAAAAGTGTTGCCCGTCGGTGGCGTAAAAGAGAAGATATTGGCAGCCAAACGTGCCGGCATTACAGATATCGTGTTGTGTGAAGATAACAAGAAAGATATAGAAGAGATTGACCAGTTGTACCTTAACGGGTTAACCTTTCATTATGTGAATGATATACATGAAGTTATAGATATAGCCTTGTTGAAACGATGAAAAAGAAAGCGGCATTGGTATTAGCGAGTGGTGGTGCTCGTGGAATGGCACATATTGGTGCAATAGAAGAGTTAGAAAGTCGCGGTTATGAGATTACTTCGATAGCAGGTTGTTCTATAGGTTCTCTGATAGCAGGTATTTATGCAAGCGGCAAGTTGCAAGAAAGCAAAGAGTGGTTTCTGTCATTGGATGCACAGAAGATATTGTCGTTGGGTGACTTTTCTCTATCAAAGAATTACCTTGTAAAAGGAGATAAAATAGTGGCGGCTTTTAAAAAGATTGTCCCGGACTGTTTAATAGAAGATCTGCCTATACCGGTTTCCATTGTGGCAAGTGATATCATACACAATAGAGAGGTGGTGATGGAGAGCGGCAGTTTGTTTGATGCGGTAAGAGCTTCGGTATCAATACCATTGTTTTTTCGCCCTGTGCGGAAGGAAGGCATGTTGTTGGTTGATGGAGGAATACTTAATGCTTGTCCGTTAAACAGGGTGCGCCGTACGAATGATGATATATTGGTAGCTATGAACATTTCCGCTCCGGATTCGTTGACAGTGGAGCACAAGGTGCGTCAGAAGCCCAAGTTTATAGACCGCCTACCCGATTTCATAGGTGACTTTGTGGCCGAACATTTTCAAGAGAAAACCGAAGAAGAAGCTATAGCTGATTCTGTAACATACGCCTCGCTATTGTCGCGTATGACGGATATGATGATACAGAACAATACGGTATTGATGAACAAATTGGTCAAGACTGACATTTTGGCAGAGATGCCCATGAACCAGTATGGGACATTCGATTTTGACAAAGCGGAGGAGATAATTGAATTGGGGCGACAGTTGATGCATGATGCCATAGACCGATACGAGATGTCACTATAAAGGAATGAAATAGATTTTGTGTTGAAGACCTGCCGAAAATCAGCGGGTCTTCATTGTTTGTTGTTGCGTAAGTATCTGATTTTCTATTCGTCTTATTAGAAGAAGATTTTTTTGCAAAAAAAATAGTGTCAGGTGTTGCATGTTAAGAACTTTCTATTATCTTTGCCTACGAAGGAAATACCCCCCTTTTTTAAATAGTGTTTTATGCTCCGATTACGATTGGGCGCGGCACAAGCGAAGTAGAATGCATTTGGCGCAGAGAACCCTATTCGCGCCGATTGTTAAGAAACAAATAAGTTATTAACAATAGGTGTTGCTTGCTACCTATAAAAGCAGGGAGTGTTGGTTTCAGAAAAGGTAACGGAAAAGTGCAGGGAAGATATAGGGAAAGTGTGGAGTGTATATTGCGTGGGTTTATAATCACCCAATAATCACCCAATAATCACCCAATAATCACCCAATAATCACCCAATAACCACCCAATAATCACTCCCCACTCCTACTTGATGTACAACTAATTATTGAGTTGTTGCATGTGGGTTGGCTTTGAGATGGAAGGAAAATGAAGAAATAATATACTTTAAAAACATCATGGAAACTTACATTGTAAAGCGTGATGGCAAGCATGAGATATTTGCCATCGAGAAAATTAAGGGAGCGATAGCAAAGGCATTTATAGCCTCAGATTCGTTTGCTACAGAAGAGATAATGACCAACATATTAGGTCATTTGCGAGTACAGAACGGCGTGAGCGTAGAGGAGATTCAGAACCAAGTGGAAGTTGCGCTGATGTCGGAGGGGTATTATAAAGTGGCCAAGAATTATATGCTGTATCGCAGTCGTCATCAGGGTGACAGGGAGACCCGTGACAAATTGGAATTCTTGATCAACTATTGTGAGGCGGTGAATCCGGCAACAGGCAGCAAGTATGATGCCAATGCAAATGTAGAGAAGAAGAACATTGCCACATTGATAGGTGAACTCCCGAAATCCAACTATATTCGTCTGAATCGTCGTCTGTTGACAGACCGTATTAAGGATATGTTTGGCAAGGAGGTGGCTGACAAATATATCAGTCTGCTTCATCAGCACTTTATCTACAAGAACGATGAAACATCTTTGGCGAACTACTGTGCCTCAATAACGATGTATCCATGGTTGATAGGCGGTACTTTGTCGATAGGTGGCAACTCTACCCCACCGACCAACTTAAAGTCTTTTTGCGGTGGTTTCGTGAACATGGTGTTTATTGTGAGTTCTATGTTGTCCGGCGCTTGCGCTACGCCTGAGTTCCTAATGTATATGAACTATTTCCTCCAGTTGGAATATGGTAAGGATTATTGGGAGCGTTCTAATGAGGTGGTAGATTTGAGTTTGAAGCACCGCACAATAGACAAGATTATCACCGATTGTTTTGAACAAGTAGTATATAGCATCAATCAACCTACCGGTGCCCGGAATTTCCAAGCTGTATTCTGGAATATCAGTTATTATGACAGTTATTATTTCCACTCGCTGTTTGAAAACTTCTATTTCCCTGATGGCTCACAACCGGACTGGGACGGAGTGAATTGGCTTCAGAAGCGCTTTATGAAGTGGTTCAATGCTGAGCGTCTGCGTACTCCGCTAACCTTCCCTGTGGAGACAATGGCCTTATTGGCAGATGAGAACGGAGATATCAAAGATAAAGAATACGCTGATTTTACCGCCGAAATGTATTCGGAAGGTCACTCGTTCTTCACCTATGTGAGCGATAGTGCCGACTCGTTGAGTTCATGTTGTCGTTTGCGTAATGAGATAACAGACAATGGTTTCAGTTATACATTGGGGGCAGGCGGTATTTCTACCGGTTCAAAATCTGTATTGACCATCAACCTGAATCGTACAATTCAGTATGCTGTTCGTATGGGTATCCCATATCAAAGTTATGTGGAAGAAATAGTTGACCTGATGCATAAGGTTCAGATGGCCTACAATGAGAATCTGAAACGCTTACAGGATAAAGGTATGCTTCCATTGTTTGATGCCGGATATATCAATATAGGTCGTCAGTATCTGACAATTGGTGTAAATGGTTTGGTAGAAGCAGCCGAATTCCTTGGTATAGAGATTACTGATAATGAAAAATATGCTCATTATGTGCAGGAAGTTCTCGGTATTGTGGAGAAGTTGAACAAGAAGTATCGTACAAAGGACTTGATGTTTAACTGCGAAATGATTCCCGCCGAGAATGTAGGCGTAAAGCATGCTAAATGGGATAAAGAGGACGGTTATGTAGTGCCTCGTGATTGCTACAACTCCTATTTTTATGTAGTAGAAGACACCTCACTGAATGTGATAGATAAGTTCCGTATGCATGGCAAGAAGTATATTGAGCACTTGACCGGCGGTAGCGCTCTACACTGCAATCTGGAGGAACACTTGAGCAAAGAGCAGTATCGTCAGTTGTTGCGTGTGGCTGCACAAGAAGGTTGCAACTACTTCACTTTTAACATTCCGAACACAGTTTGCAACGATTGTGGTCATATAGACAAACGCTATTTGCACGAATGTCCCAAATGTCATTCCACAAATTTGGACTATCTGACCCGCATTATCGGCTACTTGAAGCGTGTTAGCAACTTCTCGGCTGCTCGTCAGAAAGAAGCGGCTCAGCGTTATTACGCCAATATGGCAGACAACCAGAATGAGAAGCAGTTCGCAGAAACCGAGAAGACAACAGTAAATTGTTAACAAACTGAATACAAAAAAGAATAAGGTACTTTAATTAAAGTGCCTTATTCTTTTTTTGTACCGATAGGTGATGTGCCGGGAACTATTTGTCAGCACTGTTCTAAAGAGTCAAAATTCTCTTTTCGTTGCTGGTCTTGCATGAGAAGATTCAGTTTGAACTGTCCGTCACGTGCAGTACCATCCGCAATGCTTTTCTTTTTGAATCCGGCAAAAGAGTTCTTGCGCAACCTATGTGTGCGAGGTTCTTTAAGTCTAAAGGATTCTCGTTTAGCTTTATATTCAATGTTTATACGCTGCAGAATCTCATCTACTTTTTTAGAGAATCGTTCGGCTGCTTCTTGTGTCGTGTTTTGGTTAATAAACTCATAATAGAATTGATAGGCCATAGCAGAGAGGTCAGCAAAACCAACAAAGAACTTGGTTTTCATGTGTAAAGACTTCTCTGCTTCTCTGACGGCTTGGATATACTGTCCCTCATATAATTTCTCTCCTGTAATAGACACTATGCCATTAACTTTCTGCACCATGTGAATTGTTGGCGTATTCCAAAAATTAGGTCCGGTCTCCACCAAATCATTCATATTGTAGCGATAAAGGCCGGAGAAAGTAGTGATATAAGGACAATAGCGTTTTCCCTCAACCAGTTCGTCCAGTTGTAGGAAAGATGCATTGGGTTTGCCTATCTCACTCTCCTCAACAAATTCATAGTAGTGGAAATGCGGGAATAGAACGGAGTTAAGAGTATCATCTAATACAAGTCCGAAACGACATTCAGTAGCAAAATAGCCTAACTCCTGATAGAAGCACTGTTCAGGAAACCATCCTGTGAATTTGTCCACATAAATCTGCGTATTGCCACATTTCCATGTAGATAAGATTTGCACATTAGGCCAATAGTGTTTAGGTAAGACCTCTCCGTATTGTTGCTTAAGCGCCCTCAGTTCGTTCGCTCTTTGCAGATTGGGTTTGAGTAGCGGTTGCAGTGCGAGCCGGATTTCCTGCGGGATATAAAAATCAGCAGAGAGTGTTCCCTTTTCTATATCGTCACAAATCTGATCATAGTGCTCTGTGAGACTATTCTGCATCTCCACCACTGAAGACGGGTTTGGCATAATGACCAATGTGACATTCTGCTCGATGGTGATTCGCATGAGTGTATAGTAGCGTGCTGCATAATCAGGAATGGAGAATATGTCGGGCACAGAAGCATAGTGTTCACGAATGAGTTCCGGTGCATCTTTCTGAAGTACACCACTAACGGCTCCGTAGACAGTTCCGTCTTCAGCATATCCCTCTACCACTTTACTGACAACAAAGACTACCTTTCCTGAGAATGTTTTGGGCTTGTGGCGAATATAATTGTAGAGCCATAGGCAGGTCATCTTCTGATAGACATTCTTGAGATATTTGTCGGTAAGCGGGACCCATTTAGGTTTACTCGTTGTGCCGGAAGTGGTGGCATACATGCGTGGTTTACCAGGGAAGAGCACATTAGGTTCTCCCTTTTTGTGCCTTTCCACATAGGGACGAAGAGCCTCATAATCTTGTGCGGGAACCTGTTGCTGATAACGAATAAAGAGGTCCTCAGCCGTTTGTGCCTGTAGAATATCGGCAAAGTTATGCTCCTTACCATATACGGAATCCTGTGCAAAAGAAAGAATGCTGCGAAGTGTAAGTTCTTGTGCCTTACGAGGATTACGACAAGCCCGCTTCAGATTTCTATATTGTTGACCTCCTGCCAATCGAAGTAGCAGATTAGGAACAAGGGAGTCGTCAAAAAGTTTCATACATGAACAATCTGTCTATATGTGATGTGAAATATTATTTCCGCACAAAAGTACAATATATTATTCGAAATAGCAAATTACAACCATTGCTGAAAAGAGTAATTGTGTAAAATGAATATCACCACCTATCTATTACTTATCACATAATTATCTGATACAGATGTCGCTTTACAATGCGTTATAATAAAGATATGTACAGATCTATATGATATAATCAATCTGATCAGGTATATTGTACAATCGGGAAAATATTCGTAACTTTGCAACAAATGGAGAAAACATCCCTGAAAAGGGGCCAAACCGATAATGTCGCTCTCAAAAATACGAAATGTGAACATGACAAACCTGGCAGAATATATAGAAGAGCATAGCAGTGAGGAGAGCCTTTGGCTACAACAAATTGCACACAAAACCAACACATTGTTGCTGAACCCTCACATGCTGAGTGGGCGAGTGCAAGGAAGACTTTTATCGCTACTATCCCACATGATAAGGCCTCAACGCGTGCTGGAATTGGGCACCTTCACCGGTTATTCGGCTTTGTGCCTTGCCGAAGGATTGGCGGAAGGCGGATATGTGGATACCATTGAGAAGAATGACGAATTAGAAGAGATGATAAAAAGCAACTTCAGTATGTCGCCTTACGCGGACCGGATACATCTGCATATAGGGGATGCCCTGCAGGTGATAGAGCAACTGCGGCAGCATCGGACAGTCGAGAAACAGTATGACCTTATGTTTGTGGATGCAGATAAACGCGAATATGCTGCTTATTATGAAGCATTAAAACCACTACTCCGAAAAGGGGGCTATCTATTAGCTGACAACACATTATGGGATGGCCATGTGATAGATAAGGAATATGACAAAGACAAGCAGACATTGGGACTGCGACATTTCAATGATATGGTTGCTGCCGACAAAGAAGTGGAGAAAGTAATAGTGCCGCTCCGAGATGGATTAACCATCATCCGAAAACTATAAGGGGACAGACATAATGCCTGTCCCCTTTTTATGCAAAGGCGAGTGTTCTACTCTATTTGCCAATAGGCTCAAATCCCTGTCCGAAAACACCAATCGTCTCTGACTGACTGACAAACGCATTAGGGTCTATCTCATGCACAAGTCGGAAAATGCGGTTGCTCTCATTCTTCTTAGCAAGCACAGTAAGCACCTTAATGGGTTTCTTTGAATACCATCCCTTTCCATCAAGAAGAGTGACTCCGCGCGGAATCTGCGTATTAATAGCATTGGCTATCTCTTCATATTTTTGAGAGAATATAAAGAACTGAACCGATTGACGTATCTGCCGCATAACCCAATCAAGGGCAGTCGTACACATAAAAGTGAACACCAGACCTAACATCACTTTCTCTATGCTATGAACATTAGGTAAAAAATAAGCGGAAGAGATGATGACAATATCGCAGAAGAACAACACCCAGCCCAAAGGTATATGGTGGTATTTGTTGACAATCATTGCCACAATATCAGTACCGCCGGATGAACCATTGTTCAAAAATACAATACCTAATCCTAATCCGCAGAGCAATCCACTGACAACCACCGCCATGAACGGGTCGCTTATCATGGGTTCGTCGGCGATGGGTATCATCTTGAGCCAAAAAGTAAGTACAGCCACACCATATATGGTCCGTATACAAAAATGCCATCCAACCGTATAAATGGCTATAATCAATAGTATTGAATTGATAATAAGCGTACTCGTCCAGATAGGAATTACACGCCCTGTCGAAAAAAAGATAATTTCGCACAAACCTGTTAATCCGCCTCCCACAATATTGTGAGGAACAAGAAGTTGGTTGACAGCCAATGCGTAAGGTATCAATGCAAGGAAGATTAGAATCAGCTCCTTGGTGATAATAAACGGACGCAGTTTCCTTACGACTTTTACTTTATCTTTAATATTATCTGTTGTTTTCATTGCAGTACATCTCAGTTGATACGCGCTATAAGATTTCTGTCACCCCAACCATTATCCACTCTTGCGACAGGTAGCCAAAACTTGTTTTCATGCAACCATGGTGCAGGAAAGGCTGCCTGAGCTCGCGAATAGGGGTGATGCCAACTATCATCTACAACTTCGTATTCCGCGTGAGGAGCATTAAGTAGTACATTATCAGTCTTATCGGCTACACCTTGAACTATCTCCTCTATCTCCTGCCGTATGATGAGCATTACCTCAACAAATCGGTCTAATTCGGCTTTGCTCTCACTCTCGGTAGGCTCAATCATAAGTGTGCCATGCACGGGAAAACTGAGCGTGGGGGCATGATAACCGAAATCCATCAGACGCTTGGCAATATCATTTTCTGTAATACCGGCATTATGGAACTGACGACAATCAAGAATTAACTCGTGCCCTACTCTGCCATTTTTCCCGGTATAGACAATACCGTATGCATCCTTCAGTTTTTGAGCAAGATAGTTGGCCGATAGTATGGATGCCGCCGTTGCATTTTTCAGCCCTTCGGCTCCCATCATGCGGATGTAGCCATAGCTAATGAGTGCCATATTGGCGTTCCCGCATAACGCAGTACTAACCTTGTTCTCATTTATATCCGGCAGACAATCTGCTAATCGTGCAGAAGCACATACAGCCCCGACACCTGGTCCTCCTCCTCCGTGTGGTGATGCAAAGGTTTTATGCAGATTCAGGTGACATACATCCGCTCCGATAGTAGCAGGATTGGTATAACCTATCTGTGCATTCATGTTGGCTCCATCCATATATACAAATCCGCCATTTTGATGAATGATATTGCACATCAAGCGAATATCTAATTCAAAAATACCATGCGTGGACGGATATGTAATCATACAGCCAGCTAAATTGTCCCTGTGTTCTTCTGCTTTTGCTTGCCAGTCTGCCAAGTCTGTATTGCCATTCTCATCACATTTAACTACCAATGGCACAAAGCCCGCCTGAGCACACGAAGCCGGATTGGTGCCATGCGCAGAGGCCGGAATAAGCAGTATATTGCGCTGCTTCTGATTATTCCGCCATAAATATTGCCGAATGGTAACAAGTCCTGCATATTCACCTGCTGCGCCGGATGTGGGTTGCAGTGAGCAAGCAGGGAAACCCGTAATGATACAGAGTTGCTGTTTAAGTTCTGCTAATATTTCCTGATAACCTTTTGTTTGGGCAGCAGGTGCCATAGGATGGACCGACATATATCCAAGCATACTGATAGGCAACATGGCCGATGCCGGATTGAGTTTCATAGTGCAACTTCCAAGTGGTATCATACTATGGGTAAGCGAGATGTCCTTTCTTTCTAAACGCTTGATATAGCGCATCATCTCTGTTTCGGTATGATAGATTTTGAATACATCCGCCTGAAGATAATCTACTTCTCGCACTTGTTCTTCCTCTAAGTTCCACAAGTTGGCAAATGCCTTTTCAGAATCTTCATATTGCGGCATATTGCCGGAAGCATCCGCAAAGAGTTCAATGAGTTGATTCATATCGTCAATGTCAGTCGTCTCATTGATGCTCAGTCCTATGGTGCCGTCTTCGGCATAAAAGAAGTTGATTTGTTTTTCTTCTGCCATTTGGCGGAACTGCTTGATTGTAATGTTTTCCGGAAGAACAATCTTAAGTGTATCAAAGAAAGAAGCATTGAGTTGTGTATATCCGTATGCCTGCAACATTTCGTTGAGATAAGTGGCTTTAGCATGAATGTCTTGAGCTATCTGTCGAATGCCTTCGGCACCATGATATACGGCGTAAAAGGCAGCCATCATGGCGCATAGAGCCTCGGCCGTACAAATATTACTGGTTGCTCTCTCGCGTTTTATATGCTGCTCGCGTGTCTGCAAAGCAAGACGATATGCAGGGTGGTCATTGACATCTTTACTCAAACCGATAATGCGACCGGGCATATCGCGCTTAAACTCATCACGAGTGGACATATAGCCAGCAGAAGGACCACCAAATCCCATCGGCAAACCAAAGCGTTGCACATGACCGCAGACAATGTCAGCACCCCATGACCCCGGAGATTTAAGCAACGCAAGTGCCATTAAATCAGCAATAACAGAGACTTTTATGCCTGCGTTGTGCGCCAGTTGCGTCAGATAGGAATAGTCCTCCACTGCACCATCAGAATTTGGATATTGCACAATAAGTCCGAAACTCTCTGCAGCATATTGCGATATGCCGGCTGCTACATCTGTAACAATCAACTCAATACCCTGACCGGCGGCGCGGGTGCGAAGAACAGAAAGCGTTTCAGGGAATATATTTCTATCAACCAACACTTTGTGTATGCCATTCTTTTGTTGCTCTCTGCTTCGAAGATTACGCATCATAGTCACAGCCTCCGCGGCTGCTGTGGCTTCATCTAACAGCGAACAGTTGGCCAATGGGAGACCGGTGAGGTCACTAACCATCGTTTGGAATACAAACAAGGCTTCCAGCCGGCCTTGAGATACCTCTGCCTGATAAGGTGTGTAACTGGTGTACCAGACCGGATTTTCCAGCACATTGCGCAGAATAACAGCCGGTGTGGCTGTGTCATAGAAACCACGACCAATGTAGGTTTTGAAAAGATGGTTTTTATCGGCTAATAGATTCATATCCAACAAGTGCTGTTGCTCCGAAACTGGTGCATCTAATGAGAGGGGCGTTTGTAAACGAATGTCTGCAGGAATCACCTGATCTATCAATTCCTGTTTACTGCTAACGCCAACAGTCTCCAGCATTTGCTGCTCATCTTGCTCGCTCAAACCTATATGGCGATATTCTAAGTAATTGTTCATTTGATAATTATATGTTAAATTTGATTGTATCTATAAACACTGCAAAAATAAAGAAAAGTATTTGTATTCACAAATACTTTTCTTTATTATTTCTCCATCAGTTTTTTATATCTGATACGCTTGGGTTGCATTGCATCTTCACCCAAACGGAGTCGCTTATTCTGCTCATATTCAGAATAACTTCCCTCAAAAACGAACACTTTGGAGTCTCCTTCAAAGGCTATTATGTGCGTGCAAATACGGTCAAGAAACCAGCGATCGTGACTGATAACAACCGCACAACCCGCAAAGTTCTCCAAACCTTCCTCAAGAGCACGCAAAGTGTTGACATCAATATCGTTAGTAGGCTCATCCAGAAGAAGTACATTGGCTTCGCTCTTCAAAGTAAGAGCCAGATGCAAACGATTACGCTCACCACCGGAAAGCACACCGCATTTTTTCTCTTGATCGGAACCTGTAAAGTTGAAACGGCTCAAATAGGCACGCGCATTCACCTCCCTACCGCCTACGCGTATATATTCTGTGCCATTGCTAATGGTTTCATACACCGTCTTTTGAGGGTCAATATTGCTATGTACCTGATCCACATAGCCAATCTTAACCGTTTCTCCCACTTCAAACTTCCCGCTGTCTGCTTGTTCCATACCCATAATAAGACGGAATAATGTGGTCTTACCGGCACCGTTTGGACCAATAACACCCACTATTCCGTTAGGAGGAAGCATAAAATTTAGGTCCTCAAAAAGTAGTTTGTCACCAAAGGATTTGCTGACTCCTTCTGCATTAATTACTTTATTGCCTAATCGAGGACCATTGGGAATGAATATTTCCAACTTCTCTTCACGCTCTTTTTGTTCTTCATTCAGCATGCGGTCATAAGCCGACAAACGAGCTTTACCTTTAGCCTGACGGGCTTTAGGGGCCATCCTCACCCACTCTAACTCACGCTCTAAAGTCTTACGCCGCTTGCTCGCCTGCTTCTCTTCCTGAGCCATACGAGCCGTCTTTTGCTCCAACCAAGAAGAGTAATTGCCTTTCCATGGAATACCCTCGCCACGGTCTAACTCCAAAATCCAACCGGCCACATGGTCAAGAAAATAACGGTCGTGAGTTACTGCTATTACTGTACCCTCATATTGCTGCAGATGCTGTTCCAACCACTCAACCGATTCCGCATCAAGATGGTTTGTAGGCTCGTCAAGAAGCAAGATATCAGGCTTTTGTAATAACAATCGGCATAAGGCAACGCGACGGCGCTCGCCTCCTGAGAGGTGTTTAATAAGAGCATCTTCTGCAGGACAACGCAAGGCATCCATCGCACGCTCCAATTTGTTATCAAGATTCCATGCGTCCGCATGGTCAAGCAACTCCTGCAACTCTCCCTGACGATTGATAAGTTTGTCAAAATCAGCATCCGGTTCGGCAAAAGCAGCATTGATTTCGTCATACTCGTGCAACATGTCAACTATCTGTTGAACACCTTCTTGCACAACCTCTTTCACTGTTTTCTCAGGGTCCAGTCGAGGGTCCTGCTCTAAATAACCAACCGAATAACCGGGAGAAAATACCACTTCGCCTTGATATTCTTTCTCAACTCCGGCTATGATTTTGAGCAGTGTACTCTTGCCGGCACCATTTAGACCAATAATACCGATTTTGGCACCATAAAAGAAACTTAGATAAATGTTGCTCAGCACTCTCTTCTGAGGAGAAAAACTCTTACTTACTCCTACCATGGAGAAAATAATCTTCTTGTCATCTGCCATAATTATAGATTATTACGAAATTTGTATCAGTTTGCATAGCATCTCATAAGACCTTGCGAAGATACACCTTTTTTATGACATATTCTATAATAGATATTTCCTATTACATATTTTATTAGGACACACATCAAAAAGAATGCTTTTATAACGCATTACAACTCAATAGGAGTCTTGGTTCTTCTTGGGTTGTTCTGAACCTATATGGCATATAAGTGATGGACTATCCGTTATGGCTAACTCAAGTCTTGGTTTTTCTATCAATACCACTAATGGTGTATTGCATATTAGAGCACAAGGGCTGCCGACTCAAGCGGATTTGTCAGAGTTAAATGATGGACAGTTGTACATCGACTCAAGCGGATTCGTCAGAGTTAAGGGTAGAAACTAAATGTGAAAACTTCTAAATTAGTAAAGGAAAGTGTATCTAAAAAAGTAATTCCTGCATAATCATGCTGATTAAAGAAACCTTCGGGATATTTAAGATAATAAGTAAAAGGTTCAACAAGATATTCATATCTGGGGTGAGGAGTTAAGTCCCGGTTTGGTGTTGCAATAAAAGTGCCTTCAAATTCGCTTTCAAAATGATAAACTTCAGCCCAATAGTTATCCTCAGCGGGAGACTTATAATAAGTTGTTTCATAAATATAAGTCTTTCCTGCGAGAGAGAACCTGTCTGGGTTATCAGGTTGGTTGAGGGAATAGTCAATAGCAGATTCATCCGGTTCTTGTGGCTCAGGTTCGCAATCACAATTCTTGCAACTATTAAAAGAGAACAAGAAAAAGCACATAAACAATGTGAAAAGAGCAGATGGTTTCATAATAGTACATGTTTGAAAGTTAAAGTACGGCAAAGGTAAGGATAATTTTTGACATAACGGTAAAATAAAAAATATTTTCATAAAATGTTTGCATAATAAACATGGTTTTTGTACCTTTGCGGTGTAATAATGCGATTATTAAGTGTAGATTAGCAGTAGCAAAACACAATATATATATTCCTCTTTACAAAAGCCTGTTATATTTTGATGCGGTTGCCTGTACATCATAGGCCTCAGCCCCCCATAACACAGATTGAAAGGCTGCAACAAATAAAAGCGGTAACCCGCATTATGATGCGTTTGCCGTTTCATGCTACAATTAGCCTTACTACTGACAAAAAGTTCAGTAATAGTAGGAAATATGGCTAACGCGCAATCTCCTGAAAAGTACCATCATCGAAAAAAACTACAACTTTCTTTACCTTGCGTTCTATGGTCTTTTCTGCAGGAGTAAATACCGATTTGCGTGGTTTCTCGTTCACTGATGGGGCTGAATATTCAGATGATAAATCAGCATAAGGGGTTGATTCTGAATCTACTTCCGGTGGAATGTCAAACAATACAGGCTGCTGAGAATCGTTTTTTTGACGATACATCGCACCTACGCCCAAAATAAGCCAATCTGACGAGATTGTCCGGAAACGATTCAACACTTTTTGCAGCACATCTAAACTTGGTTTATTGCGCCCCTTAATGATATTCGAAAGCGTTCCGGCCTGAATACCGACTTCTTCTGCAAATTGACGGGCAGTCATCTCTTCTTCTGCCATAATACGCTGTAAGCGATCGCTCTCTGTTGTTGCCATAAAAAAAACACTTGTTTGGACTGCAAAGATATGAAAACTTTTTCACAATTACAAATGAAAACTTTAGGGTGATATAATTGTCAGATTTATACACATTCCAGATATACACTTGTTAACATTGTACAATATATTTATGAACATCACCTACCAAACAGGACATTATATATTATAATTAAACTTTAATAATAGCGCAATAATACGTTAATTGTTACATACTTACTAACTTTATATTATAAATGTGGACATATCAGATGTAGGAATTCACAAATAATACCCTGCTTATTCGTGCTCAACTTTAATTATTTATTATAACTATTGGTATACTGATATTTATGTTTGGTAAATTCATATTATTGCACATCACTCGTGACATTGATTTAACATTTGCAACAGGATTTTCAAATGTTATAAAACGTCTGCCTCATTTGTTAATATATCGTTCATTTCAAATGCAAACATCTAAAATATTTACATTTGAAATGAAAATAAAAACTGATATGTTCTACCCTATTCTACAGGTTTAAACATCAGTTGTAATAGAAATATGAAAGCGGATTATTCAAATCTTGCAATATGATTTTTTTGTTCTGAACGATATATATATATATTCTGCAAAATATGGTTTGGCAATAGCCGGTAATGAAGAAAGAATTAAACAAATAACATAGAACTAACATGGTTGGAAAAGAATCTCGTAGATGGGATAAGATTATTAGAGATGCCGAAAGACAACATAATAGGAGTAATGCTAACTCTACAGGAGAAAGAAACGGAACAACAGAAACTGCTGGGCTTCCTTATTCAACACAAAGAAACAATCAAGAACGAACAAGTAATGCAAAAGGCATGGGAATTAGCGAAGATACCAACCTCACTTCCGAAGAGCAGCGATAAAGAAGCGTGCTCAGTCTGGAGGTGCACTATTGGGTAATAATATAAAAGAAGGTAGAAAGAACTCTACCTTCTTTTATGAGATTATAACTTAACCGGTGTTATATAGATTAATCGGTCTATAATACTTGCCGTACTCTCACTACTCCTAATTGAGGAACAACGATAACTTCCTCTAATCAAGGGGAAACGCTATAACCTTCATACCTTCTAAAGCCCCCTTAGAATATTAAGTTATGCGGCATAGAGTATTAGGCCATCAGAGCGGCAACTAATGCAAGAATTGCATAGAATTCAGGAAGGGCAGCATAGATCATGGTATTGGTCTGCACATCGTGTCCGGCAGCTATGCCGGCAATACCATTGGCACAAACTTGTCCCTGACGAATGCCTGAGAACAAGCATACGAGTCCTACAGCCAGTCCTACACCAAAGCACAAAGGACCTTGGGCAGCAAAGTCTTTACCTTGCCACATCAAAAAGGCCACAAATCCATATAGACCTTGTGTAGCCGGCAGTGCCGATAGAATCATGTAAGATGCTGATTTGTCTTTGTTCTTCTTCAATGCGCCTTCTGCTGCATTACCTGCTATGGTGGTACCATAAGCAGAACCGATACCGGCCAGACCCAGCATAAGTGCCCAACCGAGATAACCAAGAATTTCGTTCATTGTTGTTATTTGTTTTTAGATGTTAATAGTGTTTTCATTCTTTGAATGGAGCATAAAGATGTCCTTTGCCTTCATAGCCTGAGTTCTTGAAGTACTCGACAAACGATAGACGCAATGGGTGTACGAATGCTCCTAATGCAGACATGCAGATATTCAACACATGCCCGATGATGAGTATGACAATAAAGCCTATCCATGTCCCCACATTGGGTTCCGAACCAAGTACCATAAGTCCCAAACTATTAAAAGCTCCCCCCAACATACCTCCGGCAAGCCCTAAGGCATACAAACGGATATACGAGAGCACATCACCCAATATTCCTGTAGCCATATTGTAGGTATCCCACAATCCGGCACCTATGTTTATTAACGGATTTCTACCGGGTGTGTTAAAGATATATATTCCTAAGGCAGAAATACTTGCTACTACAATAAGCACCCACTTGGTTATAGTTGGAGAGAACACCTTGGTGACTGCCAGTATTGCAGTTATCAGTCCACCCAATATCAGCAATAGCCATCCCCATGTAGCAATGTTTTGTTTAAATCCAAATCGTTGAGTGTAGCATACAGCCTTGATTGTCATTGCCAGACATATATGAAAGACTCCTATGCACAATGCCATAATCATTTGGATATCATAGCCCATCACGTTGCCTTTTATCATTACCGATTTCAGATTATCGGATACCCATGAAACGGTGTACAAGTCAATGCCAAAGAAAGTGCCCAGAAAAAATCCGACAACCAGCGTGCCGACGCCAAGAGTGGTAATCAAAGGTCCTAATCCTTCAAACATTGAAATATTAAGAACTTTCTTTGTGGTGAGTATCCCGAACAAAATAAGTACGATGCCATACCCTGCATCCCCCATACATAGTGCGAAAAACAACAGAAAGAAAGGAGCGAGTATGGGTGTCGGGTCAAACTCTCCATACACAGGCCAGCCATACATTCCGGTTAAACATTCGAACATTCGTGTAAAACGGTTATTGCGAAGTTTTATCGGTGTATTATCAGACTCCACAGGCTCTTCTGCAGTGTAGTAGATATGCTCCCTGTCAAGCATATCATTCAATGCGGTCACATTCTCAATGGGACAAAAACCTTCTAACAGACATAGTTTATTCTCAACAAGAGATGTTGTGAACAAATTCACTTTTGTCCAATCGATATCCTGCAATGCCTGTTTTTCCGCTGCTTGCAAGGTGGAAAGATGTGCGATTGCCCATGCCTCCAATTTTGCCTGTTGGGCAGCCAGCAAACCCTGCAAAGCCTCTACATCCGCCTGTAATTGCTTACTGTTGTGCTCGTTCAGTTTGATTTCCTCTGCCTCTATAGCAAAGGCTTCGTTGTCATGGTTTACTGTTACAAAAAAGACAATACCATCCTTTTCCGCCGTTATGAAGGCGTTATAGAGTGATTCCCATGATGGTTCGTATTGTGACTTGGGGCAGCAGAAGTAACGCAGGATATATCCTTCCTTACGCAACTCTTCTATGCGAGCGTAAGAATAGTCTCCCCATACCCTCAATCGTTCTATTTCTTTTTCCGTAGCGGCAATAACTTGCTCTATTCTACTCTTTTCGCTCCGTAAGCAGGGGAATTCATCCAACAAGGCAACTACATCGCAAGCAGAATCTGCCTCACTCATTCGGACGCTTTGCGGCAACAGAGTTTTAACCTCTTCCACTGCCTTCTGCAAACGTTGCGAGAAGGCTATTTTGTTTTGCAGCGGTTCGTCTTCTGCCAATCCTTCCGCTTTTTCCGAGACATGCAACACTCCGGCTTCGCGAAGCTGGGTAAGGAAACGCTCATAGTCTTTATGGAACACCAAGAAGGTGTATTTTTTCATCTTGGTTATCATTGTTGCAGTGCCTCCTTTTCGCGTTTTGATTTGACTATCTTCTGACTTGATTTGCTCAAATTCTCTTCATCTTCCATAAATCGTTTGATTTTGCGAATAGCGTCTTCGTATCCGGGTATTTGTACCTTCTCAAACAAGTTCACCTTCTGTGTACTTTTCTTTCTTGCATATTCTAACAGATTGAGTTTCTCACGGCAGAACTCTTGTTCTATAGCCACTTGCGCCAACTCTTTCAATTGTACGAAACCATCTGCATACCACTTGGGGGCGGAAAAAATACTGAACGGTTTGGTGGAATAGATTACCTCGTCAAGCACAGGTACTCTAACGCCCGCTATCTTGCGTATACTCATTCTGACATCATCCACATGCAGTAAAGTGGTGTCAAACTCCCCCCACAGACTCAGCATCTGGTCATAAGCATTGATGCGACTCTCCACTTCCTTGTCAAGTAGGGCAATCTCATCTTTTGCTTTCTTTACCTCAAGCCGAAGTGCCGACTCCTTATTTTTCAAAGTCGGCAATGCGCGGACACGCATTTTCAGATTTTTCTCAAGCGCCTGCAAAGAGGTTTTGTTGTATTGATATGTTATTGCCATTCTTTGTTTTTAGAGTTAGTTTCTTGTGTTTAGGACATTTCGCACTGCACATACTTTCTCCGCTTGCAAAATTACGCATTTTTTTTCATTACCACAAATAAAAAAACAATGTAGGCAGATAATACATTCACCCCATCCAAGAGTTGCAATATCATGGATGGACAACAAGTAATTGACAACCTTAATCTTGGTATTAGGCAGACTCGAGAGAACACAAGTCTCCCTATTGAAACCCTATGAATTATGATGAACAACCTATCGCCCCACCCTTCAGTCTGATGACCGATTTGAGTTGAAGCAGTTTCCGTATTGCATGAGAGGAAATCAGTTTTTGGTGCAAGTTAGTTTTGTTATTTTTGCAGACCTAATGAGACAAAAGCACGGTTTTGGAATCCGTCTATAATAATCTTCAATTCGTCATCTAACACAACATGACGCACATAATCAGTTTCTTCTATGGCAGGTAACGCATTCAGTTGCGCCTCGTCATACATATCTTCCGCCCTTGCATAACCATCTACATTGATGTATCCGACATTGAAAGAGGTCATATTTTGGAAGAAGTGTGAACCCTGACTGGGGTCAATGCGGAAATCAGCCAGACTACATTCCACTATGGCCTTTGCCTCGCTAATATCGCTCCACTTGATGGGCACACCCAATGTCGGAATGGCCGACCCCCACCTTCCGAAACCTATCAGAATATAGCCTTTGTTTGCCCTTCGCATGTGCGCATTCCATTCCTGTATTGTTGCTGCCATTTCTTGCGTATTCAATGGGTTGAAAGCTTTTTGTTTGAGATATATGACATCTTTTACTCCACCGATTTCCCCCACCCCAAGTGCGCTGTCAGATTTGATAAGGGGGGCGGATTGGTCGATATTGTTCCAGTCCACCTTTGCCGTCAGACTATCCGCAGAGATGGGCCTAATCTGCAAGACATTGAATATAGCCGGTTCCACTTGCAGATTCGCGGCAAATTCTATCTCGACTGGCGTTTTCATTTCTTTTTTGGCAATCTCCAACAAGCGTGCAACGATATCTGCCAAAGGGAAAGTATGGAATTTGAGGACAGGTGCAAAAGTGATGAATCGCGGTCCTTGTGGATAGCATGAGTCCACTATTCGCTGATTTTCATAATCGTAAGTCGAAGCCACTTGCTTGAGAGAGGGAAACTGTTCGCAATCATGCAGAGTGAGTCTTTTTAGGTTAATGGCATCATCGACAGAGGTTTTGAAGAGTTCTGGTTGCATAGACAACGCCAAGATGGATTGTTGTGTTTCCCGTATAGTCAGGTCAGGAGTGCTTGTCTGCAATACATGTTTCGGGTATTTGGGTGAGAATCGAAGAACCTGCTCTCCATCTACTACAACCTTTCCTAATCCGTATGCCACTTTAACGATACCTTCTTCTGCCTTTTCATGTCCGACCGGGTAGAAGTTGATACTTCGTGCCACACCGGAAATGGTGGGGAAATAAAGTCCGTTCTCTTCTGTCCCGCACACTTCCTGAACAACAATTGCCATTTTTTCTTCAGAAATGACATTGCCTGTGGATGTGATATAGCCTCTTGCAGCTGCGAAATAGACGGCTGCATAAACACTTTTTATAGCTTTACCCAACATCCGGAGTTGTTGGTCTTCGTTTTCGGTGGCTGGAATCATATAAGTGGAATAGACTCCGGCAAACGGCTGATAGTAGGAGTCTTCCAACTTTGAAGAAGAGCGTACCGCCAATGGTTTTCCGCTTACGCGTATGAAGTGTCGCAATGCTTCGTTAAGGTCTTGAGGCAATGTAGAAGCCACAAATTCAGACAATATATCTTTATCATTCAGGTCAGACTCGATAACATATTGCAGACCATTGTCGTATATAAACTGGTCGAAATATTCTGTGGTAATAACCATAGTTCGTGGCACCAACACTCGGACATTTTCCCATTGATCATATAGGCTGTACTTATGAAGTATATGATTCAAGAATGCCAAACCTCGTGCTTTCCCTCCCAAGGAACTGGTTCCCAATCGAGAGAACCAAATGGTATCATTGAAAGTGTCGTCATTATATTGTGCCACCACTCCTTGGGCCTGATTGATGCGGTAGTCGTGAATGAGTTTGATATTAACTTGACGAATGTGTTCTATATCTGTGTCATCTTCAATTTTCAAGCGGCTGACCTGCCTTCCGACATCAAAGAGACCTCGTGCAAAGAGCCACTTGCTGAGATAGTTGTTGTCAGAAAGGCGGCGGAACTCTTCAGGCGGAATGGTTGATATGGTCCGTTCGAAACCTTCCAGGTCATTGGCACGGGCTATCTCTTTACCTGACTTCGAATCAATAGCAACAAAATCTCCGAAGCCGAATTCTCTGCCTATATAGTCGCTGAGTTGCTGCGTAAGTGTTTTGCTTGATTTGATTACAAATCCGGCGCCAAGTTGTTTTGCCACCTCTCTCATAGACTCTTGTGATGACTGCATGAGAATAGGCATTGTAGGTTGGTCGGCTCGAATAAGTCGGCACAGGTCAAGACCTGCATCCAGTTTTTCTGTTTCCGGCAGGTCGCCCCGATGCAACACAAAGCCGATGTCGGTGATGACACCTATGATGTTGTTCCGGTAGTGGTGATAAAAATCCACAGCTTCGTCATAACATGTGGCCATCAGTAGTTTGGGGCGTGAACGTTTTCTCAGAAGAAGTTGCTTTTCATTCAGAGCATCACGTATGGCGATACTGTTTTGCTGCAAGATTAGTTTGTATAGCAAGGGGAGATATGTGGAATAGTAGCGTATGGAGTCTTCCACAAGCAATATGGCCCGCACTTCTTCCTGCAATATATCGTGCTCGGCATTGAGTTTGTCCTCTAACAGTTTGATGATGGCTATGATAAGATCTGTTGAGTTGTTCCAGCAGAAGACATAGTCAATGGCACTGTAGTCAATTGTTGTTTTTTCATCATTATTGGCAGCCATTCTCTGGAAACGTTCATACATGGTTTTGGAGAAAGAGGTGAGTAATACGATGGGCGTAGCGGGTGCCAGTTGTTTCATGTGGCTGGCAAAAGCAAATGTCGTTTCCACCGCAGAGTTGTTCATAACCATAACCAAATCGAAGAGTTCCCCTTTGCTTACCAAAGCAATAGCGTCATCATAGACTTCAGTGCGTACAATGGAAGGGGGATTGCTTAGATTGAGTTCTGCATATTCTTGTGCAATCTGCACATCTATCCGTCCGTCCTCGTTCAGAACAAAACTATCGTAGTTGTTGCATACAAGCAATATACGCTTGATGCGCACCGCCATAAGTCTGGTGTGGTCTCTTTCCACTCTTTCCATATGTGTATGTAGATGATTTCAGGGCACAAAGATACAATTTTTTTTGTTAGTATGTTCTTTTGTCGATACAAAAAACAGGACAACCGCATCCAAAACATCCGCATAATCCCCAACCGACCCCATACAATATGCATACAATTGGGTAGCGGTATCGGTACATCATCAATACATCATCAAAGGATCAACCATACATCAAAAGCCCATATAGACCCCGACTGAAGGGTGACGGAAAACTGTTGCAATTGATAGTGAAAACTTGTAGGTCGCTTCTTTGCCTTAACCCCGTCATCCGGACAACCGCATCAAAAATGCTTTTATAACTCCTTGCAAATCAATAGGGGTATGGCGATTTTCTTGAGTCCTTCTAAACCTATATGACACTTAAGTAATGACTATAAGATACATATTCCTCTTTGCAAAAGCTTGTTTTTTGATGCGGTTGCCACAGAAATGCCCTTGCACATATTGACAAAAAACACTAACTTTGCAGCGTGAAAGAATGCACTTATATAAAGTCAGGAATCTGAGATTTTGGTATAAACACCAAGGCATCATTAAAGTAATGCATTAGAAAAAGAATACAGAAACCAATTATATGGCACAAGAATTATCAGAACAAGAGATTGTACGCAGACAAAGTCTGCAGACGATGCGTGAGATGGGTATAGACCCCTATCCTGCGGCAGAATATCCCGTAAATGCATGGTCGGTTGACATTAAGGATGAGTATTCCCAAAAAGAAGCCCTGCTTCCGGTTGCCACTGAAGGTGAAGAACCGATTCAAGTGAAGCCGTGGGAAGTAAGGATAGCCGGTCGTTTGATGAGCCGCAGAATAATGGGAAAAGCTTCTTTTATTGAACTTCAGGACTCAAAAGGCAGAATACAAGTATATGTAAGTCGGGACGACATCAATACGGCAGAACAGCCGGAGATGTATAACATCGTATTCAAAAAATTGCTTGATATAGGTGATTTTATCGGAATCCGCGGGTTCGTGTTTAAGACGCAGACAGGGGCAGTGAGTGTGCATGCACAGGAGTTAACCGTATTGTCCAAGTCGCTTCGCGTGTTGCCGATAGTAAAATACAAAGACGGCGTTGCCTACGACAAGTTTGACGATCCGGAATTGCGCTATCGGCAGCGTTATGTGGATCTGGTGGTGAATGAGGGTGTGAAAGACACCTTCCTGAAGCGTGCTACCATATTGCGCACACTGCGGCAGGTGCTTGACGAAGCGGGATATACAGAGGTGGAGACTCCTACTCTGCAGTCAATTGCTGGCGGGGCAAGTGCCCGTCCATTCATCACACACTTTAATGCGTTGGATATTGACATGTATATGCGTATAGCTACAGAGTTGTATTTGAAACGCCTTATCGTGGGTGGTTTTGAAGGTGTATATGAGATAGGTAAGAACTTCCGCAATGAGGGCATGGACCGCACTCATAATCCGGAATTCACCTGCATGGAACTATATGTACAGTACAAAGACTACAATTGGATGATGTCGTTCACGGAACAACTGCTTGAGAAGATATGTATAGCCGTGAATGGCACAACAGAGAGCGTTATTGAGGGCAATGTGATTAGTTTCAAGGCTCCCTATCGCCGCTTGCCTATATTAGAAGCGATACAAGAAAAAACAGGATACAACCTGACAGACAAAAGCGAGGATGAGATACGGAAGATATGCAAGGCGTTGAACCTTGAAGTGGAGTCATCATGGGGTAAGGGAAAGATGATAGATGAGTTGTTTGGCGAATTTTGCGAGGGAACTTTCCTGCAACCCACTTTTATAATTGATTATCCGGTGGAGATGTCACCACTAACCAAAATGCATCGTTCCAAACCCGGACTGACAGAACGTTTTGAGTTGATGGTGAACGGAAAAGAACTTGCCAACGCCTATTCAGAACTGAATGACCCCATAGACCAATACGAGCGTTTCGTCGAACAAATGAAGTTGGCGGACAAAGGGGATGATGAAGCTATGATTATAGACCATGATTTCATGCGCGCATTGGAATATGGAATGCCTCCCACTTCTGGTATCGGCATCGGTATTGACCGATTGGTGATGTTTATGACCGGCAAGACAACCATACAGGAAGTGCTTCTCTTCCCTCAAATGAAACGAGAACAATGAGTACAGAAAATACAACTTCTCCCCGTATAGCCATATTGGGTTCTGGTAGTTGGGCAACCGCTCTTGCGAAGATGCTGATGTGCAACACAGAGCACATCAATTGGTACATGCGTCGTCAAGAAAAGATAGACGAATTTATCCGGATAGGGAAAAACCCCGGTTATCTGTCTTCCGCGCGTTTTGATACTTCACGTATCTCTTTCACCAGTGATATCAACGAGATAGTGAATAATTCAGACATACTTGTGGTGGCAATACCTTCACCCTACTTAAAGCAGTCGCTCAAGAAGATGCGCAAAAGCATCCGTCACAAGATAGTGATTTCCGCAGTGAAAGGAATGGTACCGGAAGAGAACATGGTAATCAGCGACTATATGCACTTCAAGTTTCATGTTCCAATGAGTCAGTTAGGCGTGATAGCCGGACCATGTCATGCGGAAGAAGTGGCTTTAGAGCGTCTGAGTTATCTGACAATCGGTTGTCCCGACCGAGAGCGTGCCAAGGAGATAGCAACTTACTTCAACACGCCCTTTGTACATACCAATATCAGTGAAGACATTTGGGGAATGGAGTATTCATCGGTGATGAAGAATATCTATGCCATCGCAGTGGGTATCTGCAGCGGTTTGAAGTATGGTGACAACTTTATATCTGTATTAGTCGCAAATGCAATACAGGAGATTTCTCGTTTTGCAAATGCAATGAATCCGATGCAACGAGGCATAACCGACTCTGCCTATTTAGGCGATTTGTTAGTGACCTGCTATTCTCACTTTTCACGCAACAGACAGTTTGGCAACATGATAGGTATTGGCTATAGTGTTCGCGCGGCACAGATAGAGATGGAGATGGTGGCAGAGGGCTACTATGGAACCAAATGTATTCACGAACTAAACGAGCGCTATCATGTGAAGTTGCCAATAGTGGATGCTGTATATGCCATCATTTATGAGCAAAAACCGGCTCAGGCAATTATTCAAGAGTTAGCAACCAAACTTATATAAACACAATATGGACGCAAAATATAATCCAAAAGAGATAGAAGCCAAGTGGTATGAATATTGGCTTGAGCATAAATATTTTCATTCTGAACCGGACTCGCGCGAGCCTTATACGATAGTGATACCTCCCCCTAATGTGACAGGGGTGCTACACATGGGGCACATGCTGAATAATACTATTCAGGATATTCTTGTGCGGCGTGCACGACAGGAAGGCAAAAACGCTTGTTGGGTTCCGGGCACAGACCATGCGAGTATAGCCACGGAGGCCAAAGTGGTCAACAAGTTGGCACTGCAAGGTATCAAGAAGACAGACTTGACACGTGAAGAGTTTCTGAATCATGCATGGGACTGGACTCGCGAACATGGAGGCATTATCTTGCAGCAACTTAGGAAATTGGGGGCATCTTGCGATTGGGACAGAACAGGCTTCACAATGGATGAGGTGCGTTCGGAGAGTGTTATCAAAGTTTTCTGCGACCTATATAATAAGGGACTGATATATCGCGGTGTGAGAATGGTTAATTGGGACCCCAAAGCACTCACAGCACTTTCTGACGAAGAAGTGATTTTCAAAGAGCATCACGGAAAACTATACTATTTAAGGTATAAGGTGGAGGGCGAAGACGCTTATGCTATTGTGGCAACCACTCGGCCTGAGACCATTATGGGTGATACGGCAATGTGTATCAATCCGAAGAATCCCAAGACGGAATGGTTGAAAGGCAAGAAAGTGATAGTTCCATTGGTAAACCGCGTGATACCTGTAATCGAGGATGAATATGTGGACATGGAGTTTGGAACCGGTTGCTTGAAAGTGACACCTGCTCACGATGTGAACGACTATATGTTAGGCGAGAAACACAATCTTGCATCCATTGATATTTTCAACGATAACGGAACACTATCAGAAGCAGCTGGACTATATGTAGGTATGGACCGTTTTGACTGCCGTGAACAGATAGAGACAGACCTACAAGATGCTGGTTTAATGGAGAAAGTGGAGGATTACACTAATAATGTCGGTTTCTCGGAACGCACCAATGTTCCCATTGAGCCCAAACTCTCGATGCAATGGTTTTTGAAGATGGAGCATCTTGCCAAGATTGCTCTTGAGCCTGTACTTAAAGATGACATTCGGTTCTACCCTGCCAAATATAAAAACACTTATAAACACTGGTTAGAGAATATCAAGGACTGGTGCATTTCCCGCCAGTTATGGTGGGGGCATCGTATTCCCGCATGGTATATCAGCTCCGGTGGTTTTGTAGTGGCTGAAAATGAAGATGAGGCTTTGCGTCTTGCCATTAAGCAAACAGGAAACGAAACGCTTACAAAAGCCGACCTTCGTCAAGACCCCGACTGTTTGGATACATGGTTCTCTTCATGGCTTTGGCCCATCTCCCTTTTTGACGGCATACGGAACCCTGGCAACAAGGAAATCAGTTATTATTATCCCACTGCCGATCTTGTTACAGGTCCGGACATTATCTTTTTCTGGGTAGCCAGAATGATTATGGCAGGCTATGAATATAAGGGGGAAATGCCATTCAAAAATGTCTATTTTACCGGCATCGTGCGTGATAAGTTGGGTAGAAAGATGTCCAAATCGTTGGGCAATAGTCCTGACCCGTTAGAACTGATAGAACGTTATGGAGCTGATGGTGTGCGCATGGGCATGATGCTCTCCGCCCCTGCTGGCAACGATATTTTGTTCGACGAGTCGCTTTGTGAACAAGGACGCAACTTCAATAACAAGATATGGAATTGTTTCCGTTTGATAAAAGGTTGGGATGTTGCAGACGAAGAGCAACCACAATATGCACACCTTGCCACTGATTGGTTTGAAGCTCTGTTGAATCAAACGGCTACCGAGATGGAAGACATGTTCAAGAAATATCGTCTTTCGGAGGCTCTTATGACTATCTATCACCTTTTCTGGGATGAGTTTTCTTCATGGTACTTGGAGATGATTAAACCGGTTTACGGGCAACCAATAGACAAGACAACTTATGAATTAACGCTGCGTTTCTTTGACCAATTGCTGCGTTTGCTACACCCATTCATGCCTTTCATTACTGAGGAATTGTGGCAAAATATAGAAGAGAGACGTCCGAACGAAAGCATTATGATAAGTCCGCTACTTTCCTACGACTCCGACAAAGAAAGCGACATGCAAAAGATTGCTCGCATGGAAGAATTGAAGATAGTAATAACGGGTGTACGTAATATTCGTCAACAACGCAATATTGCTCCTAAAGAGTCACTTGTTCTGCAGGTGGTTAGTGCGCATCCTTTTGCCACATCCGAAGCTCAAGTATTGAGCAAACTTTGCAACTTATTGAGCATAGATAATGTAGAGCAAAAAGCAGCAGGTGCTGCTGCTTTTATTGCGGGTGTAACTGAATATGCGGTGCCTTTAGACAAATATGTCAACAAGGATGAGGAATTGCAGAAACTGCAAACCGAATTGGAGCACCAACGAGGATTTCTCAAGAGTGTAATGGCTAAATTGGGCAATGAGCGCTTTGTTCAGAATGCGAAACCGGAGATTGTGGAACGCGAACGCCAGAAACAACGCGATGCAGAGAGTCGGATTGCTGCTCTTGAAGAGGGCATTGCTGCATTAAGATAATTCGCGACTCACCCCTCTATTTTGTTTTTTACCCCCAAATAAAGGTATTTCGACCACCAAGCGGCTTGTAATACCTTTATTTTTTACATGTAAAATATTAGTACTACTTTTGCGGTGTCATTTGTCTGGAATTGGTTGTTATCAGGTTGACATATTTTGTTGAAATACAAATTCCCCAAGACCAATTCGGATATGCAGGAATCATCCATTTCAAATTCGGAATGGCAGTATAAACCAAAGATAATTGTGAAACTAACTAATATAAAACTAACTAATATATATAGTAACTAAAAAAAATTAAAAATAATAATAACTGCAAAATTAATTAGAATCATGGCAACACCAACAAGACACTTTTTTGATTACTTCAACGAACGTATTCCTCAAAACTGGAATGAACCGGCTCTCACCGATTATGATGGAGAAAAGAACTATACTTTCGGCGAAATGGCAGAGCGTATGGCACGCCTGCAAACATTATTGGAAGCTGCAGGCATAGAGCGTGGAGACAAGGTGGTAGTATGCTCTAAGAACTGCGCCAACTGGGCGGTAGCGTTCCTTAGTATTGCCGCCAATCAGGGTGTAATTGTGTCTGTAATGGACGCTTTCACCGGAAAAGACATCGAGAAATTGGTTAATCACTCTGATGCAAAGGCTATTTTTGCAGGCGAGAGTGTGTGGAAGAAAATATCAATAGAGAATATGCCCGGTATTGTTCTTGCCCTATCCACCAACAATTTTGAATTGCTTTATGCAAAAGGCAAGAAGGAAACAAATGCAGTAGAGAAGGTCGATGCTTTGTTCCAAAAGAAATATCCGGAAGGCTACACCGCCAAAGATGTACATTTCCCGACCAACAATATGGAGGACTTGATGATTATCAACTATACTTCGGGTACTACCAGCGAACCAAAGGGTGCCATGTTATCATATCGTGCCATCTCTGCCAATGTTCATTATTCACAAGAGACCATTCCGAATCATGCAGGCTGGAGTGAGATATGCATGTTGCCGCTTGCCCACATGTTTGGTATGACGATAGAGTTTCTTTATCAAGTGGCAGGCGGTTGTCATGTATATTTTCTGAGCAAGACTCCCTCCCCCACAGTATTAATGCGTGCATACGCAGAGGTCCATCCTTACATGATACTCACTGTGCCATTGGTATTGGAGAAGATTTTCAAGGCAAAAATTTTCCCGGCCTTGGAAAAGCCCATAGTAAAATTTTTATGGAATACTCCGGTGTTATGCAAAATAGTTGAGAAGAAGATATATAAACAGCTGATGCAGGCCTTCGGAGGCAATCTGATATGGCTTATCTCTGGTGGTGCTGCCATCAATGCAGAGGTAGAGAAAGTGTTCCGCCGCATCAAGTTCCCATTTGTAGTGGGTTATGGTATGACCGAGGCCGGACCTCTTATTTGCTATGACCATTGGTATAATGAAGTACAAGGGTGCTGTGGCAGGTGCGTAGATCGCAATGAACTGAAGATTGATTCGGAGGACCCGGAGAACAAAGTAGGTGAGATATTGTTCCGCGGCGAGCACGTGATGATAGGTTACTACAAGAATGAGGAAGCAACGAAAGCAGCCATTGATGCTGATGGCTGGCTACATACCGGTGACCTTGGCACACTGGACAAAGATGGTCACTTGTTTATAAAAGGGCGTTCCAAGGCTCTGATTCTTAGTAGCAACGGACAAAACATCTATCCTGAAGAGTTAGAAGACAAGTTAGCTAATCTGCCGGCGGTGGTAGAATCTGTAGTGGTGGGCAGAAACGGGAAAATAGTGGCATTGGTGTTTCCCGATGAGAAGTACAACCTGCAGGGTCGCACTATGAAGGAACTGATGGACGAGAACCGAAAGAAACTTAATGCCACCCTACCCGCCTACTCACAAATTGCAGAAATAGAATTAGTGGACAAAGAGTTTGAAAAGACCCCCAAACGCAGCATCAGAAGGTTCTTGTATAAATAAATAGGGAATTGATAAGGATACGATACTACCAAATGAATAACAGCGGCGGGCACTAATGTCCGCCGCTGTCGTTATCTCTATCTGAATAAATCAGTGTACTTATACCAGCGAGAATGCCACATCCATCATCTGTGTGAAGGTGTTCTGACGCTGCTCGGCAGTAGTGGCTTCACCTGTCAGAAT
>CAJOPG010000010.1 GCA_905236355.1 Paludibacteraceae bacterium
ATTAACCACCGATACGATAACGGTTGCCATTGATCCCATAGTTGTCAGCATGGAAAGATACAATGATACATTCTGTGAGGATAATGCCCTTGCATTGTTGGGTTCCACATAGATAACATCGTTCTGTTGAAGAAAGAAATAAGGTGAAGTAAGGATTTCCGGAGCATTGAGATTGAAACGCGTAAACTCCAGTTTCCCATTGGTTTCGCGAGTAAGGAGTACATTTTGCCGCTTACCGTAGATGGTGAGGTCGCCAGCCAAAGCGAGTGCGTCAAGCAGGGTACAGCGGTCGGTGAGAACCTGATATTTGCCGGGGTTTTTCACTTCTCCGAGCACTGAGACATAGAAACTGCCAAATTGGACATTCACGATGGGGTCTTTGATGAGCGGTGCGAGACGGTTTTTAAGGTCGTCTATCAGTTGTGATTTGGAAAGTCCTTCCACCGGCACCACCCCCAAGACCGGCATTTCAATGTTGCCGTCCTTGTCCACAGTATATCGTTGGAGAGTTTGGGTGGTAAGTACTTTGTCTTCTCCGGCAGCCTGGAAAGTAGCAGCCGGGAGGTTGAAAGGTGCTGCAGCTTCGGGGTCGAGGGCAGAAACGGAGATGAGCAACTGATCGCCCTTCACAACCACGGGTTCGTCTTTAGGTTGGTAGTGTGCATTGATAGAATCAGCTGCGGCAGCATCCACTGCACGGAAATAAGACAATTTTCTCTGCGAAGCGCATGATGCCATCAACAAGCACAAAGTGCATATAGGCAGATAGGTAATTCGTTTCATAAACAACAACTGCGTACTTACGCAAAATAATCGGCTGCAAAGATAGTAATAATAATTAAGAATGAAAAATTAAAAATGCAGGTATAGCGCAATTGCCGCCCACACCAGACATTTCCGCTATCAGCAGTTGTAGCCTCTCAAGAGCCTTTTGTCAGGTTTTGTACAGGCTTTTGATGTATGGTTGATCCTTTGATGATGTTTCGATGCCGATACCTGATTCGTATGGTTCAGGGTGGTTTACAGTATGACGAATTCGACTCGCCGATTGAGCGCACGCCCTTCTTCGGTATTGTTATTGGCAACGGGTTCGTCTTCTCCCCTTCCTTCGGTTTCAATGCGTGAGGGGTCGATACCCCGTTTCACCATTTCCTCCTTCACTGCCTCCGAACGCCCTTCAGAGAGTTTCTGATTGTCGCGGCGGGTACCTACGTTGTCCGTATGACCGACAATACGGATCCGCACATCGGTATTTTCAGAGAGGAACAGATAGAGGTCGTTGAGTGCAGGTTCGGAAGTCGGCAAGATGCGTGTTGCAAAAGTTGCGAAGAAGAGGTTGTGCAGAACAATGACTCTCCCCTTTTTGAGGGGTTGGAGAGCGACATTAAGCGAGTCGCCGATGGTTTGCGGATTGAGTGTTACTGCCTCATAGCCGAACTGCTGGATTTTTATCTCATACTCTGCTTCATCTAACAAGATGCGGGCATTACCGCCAATGCTATCGGTTGACATTGTCAGTGCCGGCTCATCCGAATCTTTCTTTGTTACAAGTGCTGAAACAGTCAATGGTTCTCCTGTTTCGGCATTGGTGACATGCAGTCGTAGCCACGGACGCGGGCGCAGCATGACAGAGAGTAAAGCGGTATCGCCCGCTTCAGCGATGGAGAATGTCCGATACTCGGTATAGTATTCGGGTTTGGAGATTTCCACTTCGAACTCACCTTTGGTGACACGCTGTTTGAGTGTTCCCTTGGCCAGTTGCTTGTTTTTGGCAAGGACGCGCTGGTTGAGAGTGTTTGTCAGCGTAACGGCAGCCGGAGTAGGTTGCGAAGTAAGGGCGTCGGTGACGGTAAGCAGGAACATTGTAGGCGGTGTGGTGGACGACTTCTTTATCACAGGCTCTTTGCTGACCTGCATCAGGAATGAAGCTTTGGCACCGACCAAAAGGGAGTTTACCTTGGAATCCGTGGTGGAGAATATCGGTTTCAGAGCATACTGGCGGGACCAAT
>CAJOPG010000011.1 GCA_905236355.1 Paludibacteraceae bacterium
AATATATACGGGTGCTGTTTGTAATGCCGATTCCAAATAATGTAGGGTGATTTCCCTTATTGCCGCGTGCACGATTTCACACCCCTCACCGTTGCTATCTTCTTGCGGATCTGCTCCAACTGAAGCAAGTCACTCACCAATAGTGTCAGATGACCTTCAAACAGCCCGTCGTGACTGTCTATCGATATTGTGCGGAGCAATACACCGCTCTCCTTGTTTATTATAGAGGTGATGTTCGTCACTATACCTATGTCATCCTGCCCCACCACCCTGAGCGTGATAGGATAGTTCTGCCCCACTGCCTTGCCGCTCCAGCGGGCAGGCACTATTCGATACGGGAAACGCGCTTGCATGTCCTGTGCGTTCGGACAGTCCTTGCGGTGTATCTTAATGCCGCTCGTCACACTCACAAAGCCGAAAATAGGATCTCCATATATCGGGTTACAACACTTGGCAAGACGATAATCCACATTCTTCAAGTTCCTGTCTATCACCAGCTCGTCCACACTGCCGTGTTTACCGCCTTCGCCATCCGTCATCTGCACAAACTCTGACGCCGACACCACCGTCGGTGCCACCGGTGTCACACTGTCTTTCTGCAACTGCTCGCTATACAACTCACGCACATGCAAAATATCTTCTTTGCCTTGCGAAAGAGCCTGATAGAAGTAGGACACCGACTTATAACCCAACTTCTTTGACAGACGCGCCACTTCCGACTCTTGATACTCCAACTTCCAGTTCTTGAACCTGCGCTCCAGCAACTCTCTTCCGTCGGCTGCGTCCTTATACTCTTGCTCTTTCAGCGACTGCCGTATTTTGTTCCGCGCCTTCGAGGTGCATACAAACCCAAGCCACGCTTGCGATGGACGCTGCGTCGGACTGCTCTGTATCTCCACCTGGTCTCCGTTGTGCAACACATGCTTTATCGGCACATTCCTGCCACCTATCTTACCACCTACACAACGACAACCCAAACCGGTATGTATCGCAAATGCAAAATCCAACACGGTCGCCCCTTTCGGCAAGCGGTGCAGGTCACCGTTCGGAGTAAAGACAAACACCTCCTGATCATACAAGTTCAACCGGAAATCGCTGATGGCATCCTTCGTCTCCACTTCCGGATTCTCAAGCATCTCACGCACCGACTTCAGGAAGTCGTCCATCTGTTCCCCCTCACTCTGCCCCCCCTTGTATTTCCAGTGGGCTGCCACACCCTTCTCCGCTATCTCGTCCATCCGCCGGGTGCGTATCTGAACCTCAACCCACTTCTGCTCCGGACCCAACACCGTCGTATGCAGACTCTCATAGCCATTCGACTTCGGTATAGTCAACCAGTCCCTCAGTCGCTTCGGATTCGGCTGATACATGTCAGCTATCACTGAATATACCTGCCAACATTCCGCCTTCTCCTTCTCGGGTGCAGAATCTAAAATAATGCGTATCGCAAACAAATCATAGATGTGGTCCACATCTGTGTTCTGCTTCTGCATCTTCTTATAGATTGAATGTATCGATTTCGTCCTACCCTTTATCGAAAACTTAAAGCCCATACCCTCCAACTTCTCTTTCAAAGGAGTAATAAAAGCAGCAATATAGGCATCGCGCTGACGTTTCGTCTCATTCAGCGTATGCGCTATATTCTTATAGGTGTCATAGTCGGAAAACTTGAGAGACAAATCTTCCAACTCTGTCTTCACTGCATACAAACCTAAGCGGTGCGCAAGAGGAGCATACAAAAAAGA
Organism: Paludibacteraceae bacterium; assembly: GCA_905236355.1. Classification (GTDB taxonomy): domain Bacteria; phylum Bacteroidota; class Bacteroidia; order Bacteroidales; family Paludibacteraceae; genus Colicola. Next base: position 1,746 of record CAJOPG010000011.1, read on the forward strand.
GGTTTCCTTGGCTACACGCTGCTTTTCCTCGGTATCAGCATGGCTATTCAAACTACGCATCAAAGCAAGCCGACGAGCTATTATCAACAATACAACACGGACATCCTCCGCCAAAGTTAGCAACAACTTCCGGAAGTTCTCCGTCTCAAGCGATGTATTAATCTTGTACAAGTCGTCCACACGATGCAAACCCTCTACTATCTTCACTACCTGACCGTCAAACACTGCCGACACCTTCTCCACTTCTACACCCTGAAGAAGCAATGCCGCCACCGCCGACTTGCCCAAACCTATCTCATGAACGGCTATACCTACAGAATCCTGACGCAACTGCATCTCTGATGGCGATAGTTGAACACCGCTCAACACTTCTGTCTCTTCATGCGAGAAACGAATATCATATTCCTCCGCAATTTGCTTCAATAGTCCTTCCATACAAAGTCATCCTTTCCTGCGTTTACGCCGCAAAGGTAGTATAAAAAAACCACAAAATGCAAAAAAAGTGCTTTTTTTATTCAAAAAAAATAGGCGGTTTGAGAAATTCTTCGTAAATTTGCAGGCGATTATGCGTAATCAATTCTCATTAAGAGACAATAATAACATAAAAATATAATTAAAACATGAAAACTACCATTCGCATTTTGCTGGGTCTTGCCATCTGCTTTCTCACCTATCTGTGTATCATGAGTGTGGTTACTCCTATCAGGTTCGAAGAACAACGCACCATCCGTGAAGAGGCTGTCGTTAAAAAACTTATCAATCTCCGTACCGCTGAAACCGAATTCAAAGCACAAAAAGGCTACTACACCGCTAATCTGGACTCCTTAATCCTTTTCCTTAAAACAGCTAAAAAGAAAGAAGTTATCAAGGAAGGAGCTCTTACCGAGGCGCAATTAGAAGCCGGTATGACAGAAGCCAAAGCTGTTAAAATCATTCAACGGGGCAAAGAAAAAGAGATAAAGGCTAATGGACTCGAAGGATTCCGACGCGACACTATCTACAACGATATGATAACCTCTCTGTATAAAGGAGAATACACACCTGAAAATATCGACGAAATTACACGCATCCCTTACACCGACGGAGTACGATTCGAAACGGAAGTAAACAATGGATACACCACCGAAAAAGGTATCAAAGTGCCTCTGATAGAGGTGCGCGCACATTTCAACACCTATCTCGCCGACCAAGACGCACAAGAACTTGTCAATCTTATCGATAAAGAAGAAAAACTGGAGCACTATCCGGGGGTCAAGTTCGGTTCTGTCGAAGTTCCCAACAATAACGCCGGCAACTGGGAATAAATAGCCGCAACTCCTATACCGGAAAACTGGCTTTATTCCATGCAAGACTGAGTTTACTCCTTGCAAAAATAACTCAAGAACGGATAGTTGATAATTCCAATTCATCAGCTATCCGTTCTTTTTTCCAACATACGTCACGGCGGCAATTCACTACAAACCAACAGACTACATGCCAAAACACACTCTAAACCATTGAAATTCAATAACCGCAACATAAGATGAACATAAGATGAACATAACATCAACATAACATCAACATAAGACAGACAGAATATCAACATATTCGACTGTACACATATAGCATATAGCAACTACCCCCTATCAACATTTAATACAAAACATCTAACATTTAACTATAACCTATAAACAGAGCAATGCGTATCATCTCAGGCACATACAAAGGCAGGCATTTCAACCCGCCCAAGAATATCACCGCACGACCTACTACCGACTTCGCCAAAGAGAGTCTGTTCAATCTGCTGCAGAATCGCATGGATTTTCACGATATTGATGTCCTCGATCTCTTTGCCGGCACAGGAAGTATCGGCTTGGAGTGTGTCTCACGAGGAGCACGAGAGGTTACTGCTGTCGAACTCGCACATGTACAGCAAAACTTCATCATACAAACCTGCAGGCAACTCGGCATCCGCAACCTGAATCTTATTCGGGGCGATGTCTTCCGATTTGTCAATGCCTGCAACATGCAATATCATTTTATCTATGCCGACCCCCCCTATGCACTGCCGGAACTACCGCTCCTGCCTACCCTTGTCTTTGAAAAACAACTCCTCCGACCTAATGGTTGGTTCGTTCTCGAACACTCTGCTAACGACGACTTCTCCAACCACCCGCATTTCATCGAGCACAGACGCTACGGCTCCGTCAACTTCTCCTTCTTCCAATAAGTTAGAGAAAATATAGCGAAAAAGGCAATCAATAAAAAGAGGCCGCATACACGCAGCCTCTTTTTATTGATATCAACCGTAAAATTGATTAGAATTTGTATCGTACACCCAATGACAAGGATGTCATTTCCCAATACAAACCTGCACTGGCACCACCATTACTATCGTCTAACAAGCCGACACCTAAAGTCGGACGCCAATCAATTGACAACTGAAGCGGGAACCAGAAATCATATTCTACACCAACACGACCGGCGGCACCAATAAAACCCCAATCCAAGCGGTATCCCCATATATCGGCAGCCAAGTTTGTCCAGCCCCACCAACCATAACCACCGGCACCACCGACACCAAGATACCAATGCCACTCACCTTTGTGAGACCAGGGGAAGGTCGCATTGAACGGATCAATCCAATCATAGGTTGCAGCTGCTTGAAGTGAGTAGCCCCACATATGCCAGTTTCCTGCATTACTCCAGCCATTGATACGACCATGAGCGCCCCAACCCAATTCTATTTCCAACATGTTGTTGTCACCGAAACCGTGTTCATAACTCACACCTTCAAAAGCACCAACGCGACCACCGACTGCACGGGGTTGTGCGTATGCCATTGTGGCACCCATTGCTACCATCAAGGCACCTAAAAAGAGACTTTTCTTCATTGCTGTTTGTTTTTAGTTAATTATTCTGTTTTTTTTCATGCAATACATCATCTGCAACCTCACAGGGTTCCTATATCTCACTTTAGTCCAACGGGACTACTGCGCTAATAGACTCTATGCTCACATTGCGCCATTGCAGATTACCTGACTTAGCCTCACTATAAACATAGGAATCCATTTCCACACCAATGCGCACTATCCCGTCTGCTTCAAGCAATGCTTCGTATGGATTAACTATCACTGTATTTCCATTTTCGTCTTTATTAAGAATCACTTTAACAGCAACGGCTGCAACTTCCTTACCGTCTTTATCATATCCGCGTACCAATATATTGTCTCCATCCACTCCGTTCTTGGCACCGCTATTCTCTCCATTGCGGGCTGCGGCCGTAAAGTCGGCATTAACAGGCACAGAATGCACTACAAAAGTCACTTTCAATTGAGATACCGGATTACTCCATACCGGCGAAAGCACACCTGATCCCTGCTCCGTGAGCAAAATTGCACCCTCATCATATTCCAAAGCCGGATTAGTTACTACGACTCCGTCCTTCATATACTGCCAGTCCTGAATCGTCTTGTTGAAAGTTATTGCCGCCTTCGGTAATGCTGCGTATGCCTTCTCGTTAGTAGTGGCATATATATAAGAATTTCCCCTCCCCTCTGTTTCAAATGTACCATTATAATTGGTCAGCCTACCGTAGATAACAACAAAATCACCTGCCCGCACCTGACTCGCAGATACAAACTTGGTCTGGTCCACGCAATACATCTGGTAACACTCCAACTGCTCACGCGTACTGGAAGAAAACTCTTCATCCACAATCATAAACGAAACATTCCCGTATTGCGCAATGCCGGCGGCAACATCCCCCACTAAACTGCGCACATATCCCTTCACATAGTAAGCCTGTTCTGTTACCTCCTGATTGGCAAGCCCCTTACATATCTCAAGGGCCTCCTTCACCGTAATAGTGGCTTCCGGAATATCAACCGAAGATATATCCACAGGAACTTCTTCATCCGGATTATAAACATTATGCCCCGTTTCCGGACCATTGGGAGCCGTCTGGTCAGTACAAGCGGCAAACATCATTACACCCGCCGACAACACTGCAAAAACAATAAGTTGATTGAATCTCATATAGTTGTTAGATTATTTTGATTAAGTATCAATATAGTAACACCACATATTATAACGCATTTTTCATGCGTGGCAAAGATATAAAAACTAATTTGATTGTGCAAGACCCGCAAACTTGATTTTGCGGAAACAACTCAAAACTCCCCATTGCGGAAATTTATTTTTACTGCCTTTACGCATTTTTGCAAAAAATATTTGTGCAAAAAAAAAATAAGTTGTATCTTTGCATGCTTTTTTGAGCAGATAAGGAATTAACCCTTAGTAGAAACCCTTAACGAATAGGAGGACCCGAGTTATAGCACTTCCTCAAAAGCCCCAGCGTAAGCCGGGCCGCGTAATTAAAGAAGATCTCCACCGGATAAATGATAAGATTCGTGGTGTGAACGAAGTTCGCTTAGTAGGCGAAAATGTAGAGCAAGGCATTTATTCCTATAAGGAAGCAATGCGAATTGCTGACGACCTTAACCTTGATTTAGTGGAGATATCTCCCAACGCAGTGCCACCGGTATGCCGAATAGTGGATTATCAAAAGTTCCTGTATCAGATTCGCAAACGCGAAAAAGAGCAAAAGGCGAAATCAGCAAAAGTGATAATCAAGGAAATTCGGTTCGGACCACAAACAGATGAACACGACTACAACTTCAAACTCAAACATGCACAAGAGTTTCTGAAGGAAGGAAGCAAGGTGAAAGCCTATGTCTTTTTTAAAGGAAGGAGCATTGTATATAAAGAACAAGGAGAACAACTCTTAGCACGCTTCGCACTTGATCTTGAAGACTGCGCCAAAGTGGAGCAACTTCCCAAACTTGAAGGAAAGCGTATGATATTATTCCTTGCTCCCAAGAAGTAACAAAATACTGAAATAAAGAAACGCACGGCTCTTTAGGCTGCCTACCGTTTCATTATATAAATAAACAATTAAAACAATAAAAAAATGCCAAAAGTAAAAACTAATTCCGGTGCCAAAAAGAGATTTTCTCTTACCGGAACAGGAAAGATTAAGCGGAAACACGCTTACAAGAGTCACATTCTGACCAAGAAAACAAAAAAACAAAAACGCAATCTGACTCATGTGAGCATTGCCAACGAAGCTAACACGCGCAGTATCCGCGAGATGCTTCTTCTCCGCTAACCCTATTTATTAACGAATCAGCACTAAGTCTGTCGCAAAGACAGCGCTGACAGTAAAAACAAAAACATTATGCCAAGATCAGTAAATCATGTTGCTTCCCGCAACCGTCGTAAGAAGATCATGAGCCTCACCAGAGGCAATTTCGGAGGCCGTGCCAATGTATGGACTGTCGCCAAAAACACATGGGAAAAAGGTCTGCAGTACGCCTACCGTGACCGTCGAAATAAAAAACGCAACTTCCGCGCATTGTGGATACAGCGTATCAATGCCGCAGCACGCCTCGAAGGATTGAGCTACAGCCAATTGATGGGCGCACTGCACAAAGCAGGTATCGTCATCAACCGCAAGGTGCTTGCCGACCTCGCCATGAATCAACCCGCAGCATTCAAAGCTATCGTTGAGAAAGCAAAAAATGCCTGAGCGGGTTTACAAGTAATTTAGGTAAAAAAAAACAATAGTGGAAATGATTCCTTTTCCCACTATTGTTTTTTTGTATTATCTTTGCAAGCGTTTATGGAACTATACATCACTATACTGTCAGCATTGCTTCTTGCCGCTTTTTTTTCCGGCATGGAGATTGCTTTCGTCAGCAGCAACAAGTTGCGCTTTGAAGTAGAGAACGATGACACGAGTCTCACCAGCGCCATCATTCACAAGTTCTACCGTCATCCGCAACAGTATATCACCACCATGCTCATTGGCGGCAATGTGGTGTTGGTTATATTCTCCATCAAAATGAATGAGTTGCTGCTGCCATGGTTCTCTTTTACGCAAAACGACATCCTCCTCTCTTTCCTCGTTTCTCTCATAGCCACTATCGTTGTTCTCTTTTTTGGCGAGTATATTCCCAAAATGCTAATGCGTGCCAATCCTAATGCGTGGTTGCGGGTGTTTTCGCCGTTACTATACCTTATTTATATAGTACTCTATCCTGTAGCCCTTTTCTGCATGTGGATATCCAGAGCCATGTTGCGCATTACAGGTACGCGAGTGCCCCAAACTGCCGAACAACTTTCGTTCTCTCGTGCCGACCTTAATTATCTTGTGGAAGAGAATCTTGAAGAAGTACATCGTGGTATAGAAGATACGCAAACACATGACAGCAATACAGAAGAAAGTGCTTCTGAAAATGAAATTCAGATACTAAAGAATGCGTTGGAGTTCTCTAAGGTGAAGGTGCGCGACTGCTACATTCCTCGTACTGAGATAGTGGCAATGCCTTTTGAAACAACCCCTGACGAGTTGCGACAAACATTTCAAGAAAGCGGATTTTCCAAAATCCCTATCTACAAAGGTGATATCGACAATATTATTGGTTATCTCCACTGTTCAGAGATGTTCACTCACCGTGACACATGGCACGAACATCTCAATAAGATTCCCTTTGTGCCGGAAAACATGGCCGCAGAAAAACTGATGCGTATGTTTATGCAGCAAAAGAAGTCGATAGCTGTGGTGGTAGATGAATTCGGTGGAACGGCGGGCATTGTTACCCTCGAAGATATCTTTGAAGAGATATTCGGAGAGATAGAAGACGAGCACGACACTCGCGAATTTACCGCCAAACAGGTCGCCGACAATGAGATAGTGGCAAGTGGAAGAATCGAGGTGGAAGAACTTAATCAACTGTTTTCTCTGTCTCTTCCCGAAAGTGAAGCCTATGACACTATAGCGGGTATGATGCTACATCACACCGGTACTTTCCCGAAAATAAATGAAGAGATCAGCATTGCCGGCTATACTCTCAAATGTCTGAAGATAGCAGACAACCGCATCGAAAGGGTAAAGATTATCATATAATTTTTTGTTCCTGACCATTTCCACTTGTAAGAAACAGAAATTATTTGTAACTTTGCGCGCTTTTTTGGAAACAAAATAAAAGAACATAACAACAATCAAACAACAATATGGCATCATTACAAAGAATTCGTAGTCATGGCGCTCTCCTTCTTATCATTGTAGGATTGGCCATGCTGGCATTTATCTTGGGTGACTTTATGAACTCAGGTTCATCGTTTTTTAATCGTTCTCGCGAGAATGTAGGTGTTATCGCGGGTGAGAATATTCATATCACCGATTTTGAGAATGCCCGTGAACAACTAACCGAAGTTTATAAAATTGAATCAGGCAGAAACGACTTTGACGAAGAGACTCAGGCCAACATCAACAATCAGGTATGGCAGATGATGGTTGCAGAACATACTCTCTCCGCTGAACTCCAAAAGGCAGGTATGACGGTTACCGACGAAGAATTGTCGGAGCTATGCATTGGCGAGAATCCCCACCAACTCATCCGTCAACGCCGCGCTTTCAGCGACCAAAGCGGACAATTCAATCGCATCGCACTCATCCAATTCCTCGCTTCTTTAGAACAAGCGATAGAGGACCCTGAACAGGCGCAGAACATGCGTCAGGCACAAACCTATTGGATGTATTGGGAGAATGCAGTACGCCTGACCTACATGCAGGAGAAATATACCGATTTGTTGCAAGAACTACTCGGTGCTAACAACTTGGATGCTATCGAAGCCATCAATGCGTCTGCCACTTCTGTCAACACACAGTTTGTCAACAAACCATATTTTGCAGTTGCAGATTCGCTTGTAAAGGTAGGCAATGCCGACCTCAAACGCTTGTACACACACAAGAAAGAGCAATATAAAGAGGAGGCCAATCGCAGTATCAACTACATTGTCTTCGACATTGTTCCTTCAGAGCAAGACTTTGAAGATGCAGAGAAGTGGATTAATGGGTTGAAAGACGAGTTTACCACCACCGACGACATTGCCGGTGTCACCAACTCCAACTCTGACATTCTTTACACAGCACAAAACTTCTCTGCCTCCACCATTCCTGCTGAGTATAAAGACTGGGCGTTCCAGAAAGGCAGAAAAGCGGGTGATGTAACAGAGATATCTTTTGAGGATAACACCTATGCAATGGCACGCATCGTAGAGTGTGGCTATACCCTGCCTGATAGTGTACAACTGCGTTACACTCTTCTTCCCGATGCCGCTCAGTTCGATTCATTACAGGCTGCATGGAAGAAAGGTCAGTTTGGTGAAGCTCAAGAGTTAGGCTGGCTCACAGAGACAGCTCTCCCAAAAGAGATGGCAGAAAAGGCTTTTTCCGGTCAGAAGAGCAGCATCTTCTCTGTAGCCTACGGCACAGGACTTCAGGTACTTCAAATAATGGATAAGGCCGTTGCCACTCCCAAAGTAAAACTGGCTGTACTCAGCCGCACCGTCACCCCGAGCAGCAAGACCTATGCCGCACTCTACAACGAGGCAAAGCAATTCGTTGTCAACTGCACAACAGAAGACAAGTTCAACGAAGCTGCCGAGGAAAAGAATCTCACCGTCATTCCCGCCTATAATCTGCAGAAGAACGCCAACAAGGTGAACGATCTCAAACAGAGCCGTCCCATTGTGCGTTGGGCATTCAAGGCAAAAGAAGGTGCTGTGAGCGATGTTTTTGAATGCGGTGAACAATTTGTTGTGGCAGTACTTGACGAGGTCAGAGAAGACGGATATCGCACCATCAACGATGTCGAGGGCGAACTTCGTGCAGAACTCTTGAAAGACAAAAAAGCCGAACTTATCATCAACGACCTTAAGGGCACCTGTGCGTTGGAAGATGCCGCAGAAATTCTGGGCAGTGAGATTCAAACCGCAGACAACATCACACTTAGCAGTTATCGGTTTGGTGCTGCCGGTGTAGAACCGGCAGTTGTAGGAGCAGCTGTTGCTCTGGAACAGAACGAGTTGTCTGCTCCCGTCAAAGGTCAGAATGGTGTATATGTAGTGCTCGCCACAGAAAAGAGTACTGCTGCTACCGAGCCTACAGAAGAAGAAATCAACCGTCGTATTCAACAACTCGGGAGCAGATATTCCTACTCCCTGCCCTATCAACTCATCCAGTTGGTAGAAGAAAAGGCTGATGTGACCGACAATAGGGCCAACTTCTATTAACCACAATAGAAAAATAAGAACTTTTTTCATAAAATATATAACAAGAGACCGAGACCGTCAGGTCTCGGTCTCTTGTTTATTTCACTATTCACTTATTCATCACTATTAACTATTACTACTTATGCGTTCTCCCTGGCTTTGGGTGCCGACACTCTACTTTGCAGAAGGCATTCCCTATTTCCTCGTCAACAATGTAAGTGTCATGCTCTTCACGCGCATGGGCGTACCCAATGGTAAGATGGCACTTTTTACCTCACTACTCTACCTGCCATGGACAATCAAACCACTATGGAGTCCGTTTGTGGATATCTTTCGCACCAAGCGCTGGTGGATTCTGATGATGCAACTGCTGCTCACCGCTTGTTTCGTCGGGCTCACATTGTCCATACCCCACCCTGCCCAAGAAGTGATAGATGCCACGGCTACACCCATCTCCCTCTTCACAGGAATGCTCATTCTGTTTTGGGTAAGTGCCTTTCTCAGTGCCACACACGACATTGCCGCTGACGGATTCTACATGCTCTCACTCAGTGAAGGCGACCAATCGCTCTTCGTCGGTATCCGAAGCACTTTCTACCGCCTCTCCTCCATCTTCGGACAAGGCGTCCTGATTGCCGTCGCTGGCATCTTGGAGACACGCACCGGCAATATTCCGCTCGCATGGCAACTCACCCTTCTCATCAGCAGTATCCTGTTCGCACTGCTGACACTGTGGCATACGTTTGCGCTACCTCACGCAGAAAGGCATCATGACGTCTCGGAAAACAAAGGACAAGGAGAACGGTTGCTCAATGTCTTTGTCTCATTCTTCCGCAAACCCGGTATTTGGATCGCTCTCATCTTCATGCTCCTCTACCGACTCCCTGAAGCCTTTATGCTCAAACTCGTCAATCCGTTTCTGGTCGGCAAAAACGCAGACGGAGGCTTAGGACTGCTCACCGAACAAGTAGGCTTGCTCTATGGCACTATCGGCGTGCTGTTTCTCACTATCGGCGGCATACTCGGAGGCATCTACGCTTCTAAAAAAGGACTCAGAAAATCACTATGGATAATGGCACTTTTCATCACACTCCCCGATGCCGTTTACCTATGGATGAGTATCGCCATGCCGCACTCGCTTTGGCTGATAGGCAGTGCCATCGCGCTGGAACAATTCGGCTATGGCTTCGGCTTCACCGCCTATATGCTCTACCTGATGTGGTTTGCCGATGGCGAGCACAAAACCTCACACTATGCCCTCTGCACTGCCTTTATGGCTATCGGCATGATGCTACCCGGCATGGTGGCGGGCTACCTGCAGGAGGCTGTCGGTTATGTGTGGTTCTTTGGCATCGTGATGGTGCTCTGCTTGGTAACCCTTGCCGTCACCGCCATTGCTTACCGCCAAGTGCCGGAAGAATACGGTAAATCACATAAGTAAGTTCTAAACAAAGCCAATAACAAATGCGGAAGTCCTGCTCATATATAATACTGACAATATGCATATTCTCTTCTTGTACATCACGTCCATTGCGTATAGCTCGGCAGACACTGCATGAAGCGGATAGTTTGCGTGCAGCAGGTGTGATGTTTGATGACAGCACAGGGATAGCACATGCTGCCGCCACACTTGGAACATGGTATAATCGTACCTACTACACTTCAGACTATGCCCGTGCCAACTATTATTACGGGCGGCTCCTGCGTGAGCATGGAAACCAGCCTGCCGCCATGCAGTGTTTTATCCGTGCCTCCCACACCAACCCTGACACTCCGCTGTCCAAGCGCATTGGCTTACCATGGCGACAACCAACAACTGACGATTATAATCTCCTCGGACGCATCTATTCCAACATCGGTTCCATGTGCCACATCGCAGGCGATTATGCACTCTCCTATGACATATATGTCCTGTCCTCGCGGCAGTTCTGGAAGGCGAACAACATGACATCCTACTATTATGCACTGAATGACATGGCGTTTGAGTTGTCGGAACTACATAAAAAAGAAGAAGCACTTCAACTGATTAATAGAATAGAAACAGAATGTGGAGATTCGGCGGTTATCATAAGGAGTACTGAAACCAAAGCGGTAATGTATGAGATTTGTGAATTACACGATTCGGCACTATATTGTATCAACCGACTGTCTCGTGAAGATTGCTCGCCCTTAGGAGCCGTAGTCAAAGCACAGGCGTTATGGTCCGTCGGAAGGTATGATTCAGCATTGGTCATCGCGAATCAGGTGATGAAAATGCCGAATGCAACTGATAATGACCGGTTCAATATGCTGTATATACTTACCTACAATAATCCTCAATTAAGTAAAGAGCAGATAAAAAGATTATCAGAAGAGAGAACGGATATTGAAGTGGAACAAATTGAGCCGTTCAAACTGAGTATGAGTAATGCTGTTCATTTGCTGGAACAAGACAAAAACGAAAGACTTTCCTATAAAAGTATAATATCCATATCTATCATATCTTTCATCATTATATTAATATTCATTTTTGCAGTTTTGAAGATTAGATCTTGGAAAATACGGCAGCATCAGGTTGTTGAGCAGGAGTATAATCAGTTGGCAGAAGCGACCGACAAGGCCAAACAAGAGCAGAGGAATATAAAACAGCGGAATCAAAAACTAAAGAAACAATCCATATTATTGCAACAAAATCACGAGCAATATAAACAAACTCTATTCCTACAACTCCAACAAACCTGTGAAGCGTTCCAACAATCACATAACATACAGGAAGAACTATGCTGGAATGATTTTAACCTTATGTGCGAGGTGGTGAACAAACAATTTATGATGTTGGCAGGTAAACTCAAAGCGACCAATCTTCTTAAAGAAAAAGAGATTCGCCTCTGCATACTGGTTTTGATAGGTGGATTTAGCGGAAGACAAATGTCAGACCTTCTTTTTTACTGCGAGTCAGGCATCCGAAACTTTAAAAGTAATACGGCAAAAAAATTGGGCACAAACAGTAAAGAGTTACGCCGTTTTTTGGCAGAGATGGCCATTAACGGTCATCTATTACCGTCTGATTAAGTCATTTTTCCACGCGCACTTTTGCATATCTTGTTGATTTACTCTTGTTTAAGCAAAAGTAAATTTCCACATTTTTATTTGGAACTATACACAAAACCTTTGTACTTTTGTAGCGCAAAACTACAAAATAGTATTGTTTTGTGTAGAACCCAATAGTATAAACAAAAAAATCAGGTATGAGAAAGAACATTTTTACTTTGCTATGTTGCCTGTTGTTGACAACATCGGCTACCCTTGTCTATGCAGACAGTTTGGAAACAGAAATCCAATTATTTGAAGTTGTAGGTATCGGCGACCTTGTGGGCGATGACCCATTAGGCAATCCCCACCAACAGGATCCGATTCCTCCCCGTCCCAATGTTTTCCACGCTACTATCAGCGGGCGCATTCTTGAGGTTAGTGTGGACAACAGCAATCTGACCACCGTCATTGTCCGCAATGCTGCCGGCAATACCGTTGTGGATGACTCGTTCTATGCCCTTACATCGCAGCAACTATCCTCAGCAGGTAGAAATGTCACTCCCATTAAACCGATTGGGGATGTAACTATAGCACCGACAGGTCGTCTTACATTAAGTGCAAGTGAAAGGGTTATTCTTTCCGATGGAGTAAAAGATGAGTTAGGTGGAAGGTTAATTATCAATCAATAAAAACTTACTATTTATGCAGGAACGACACAGAAACAGGTTAATGTATTTCCAAGAACAGGCAACCACCACCGAGCGATATGTCATACCTTTCATTGAAGAAGTTAAACCTCTTCATGAGGGAATGACAATATTGGAGATCGGCTGCGGAGAAGGAGGAAACCTCAAACCTTTTTTGGACGAAGGGTATCCTTGCACGGGTATCGACCTTAATGCGGCACAAATAGCCAATGCCCGTCGTTTCTTTGCAGGGCATCCGCATGAGGAAAAACTGACGCTCATAGAGCGTGACATTTACGACATAGAGAACCCCGAACGATATGACATCATAATGCTGCGTGATGTGATTGAGCATATTCACAATCAGGAGCGCTTTATGAAGTTTCTCAAGCGGTTTATCAAGCCAGAAGGCGTGGTCTTTTTAGGTTTCCCTGCATGGCAGATGCCCTTTGGCGGACACCAGCAGATATGCATAAGCAAAGTTTGCAAACTCCCATGGGTGCATTTGCTGCCCCGAAAACTATATGCTGCTTTGCTCCGACAAGCGGGCGAGGATGAAAGTACTATTCAAGGATTGCTGGAAATCAAACAGACGGGCATTACCTTGGAACGGTTTGAACGCATCTTAAACAAAGAAAACTATACTGTCTTGAAAAAGGAATATTGGTTTATACAACCTAACTATGAAGTAAAGTTCCATCTGAAAAAGAGAAAAGTATTACCTTTATTGCGTTCCATTCCTTACTTAAGAGATTTCTATACCACTGCCGGATACTACGTGGTGACAGGATAGTAAACAAATATTTTCAGGGCGTTTCCAAGAGTTTCTCTTGAAACAATTCTCATAAGTTTGTTTATTCCAAATAATATTTATACCTTTGCCACCACATGTCAATCATTTATTCTTTTTTGCCATGAAAACGATCAACTTTACCATTCTACTTACTGCATTCTGCAGTTTACTTTGTGCGCAGGAGAGTTATTTCCCCGCAACTATGTCATGGAAATACCTGCAGGAAGAATTGTGCGATGACGGCACTGAAAGCCATATTGCAACATTGCAGTCCAGCGGCACCAAAGAGGTGTCCGGCAAAACCTGTCAGTTAATTGCCGATATCCCTGTCTTAGCAGAAGGCAGCAAAATATACGTCTTAGCAGAGAAAGAATCCGGCTCTGAAATGAAGGACACCCTCATCCTGCTCTATGACTTCTCCCTTGCAGTAGGCGACAAAATAGTATGGATAGAGAGTCACGGCGAGACGTTGCAGCAGTCGTTGATAGACGATAGCACACAAGCCCTGCGTGAAGCCACCGTTCAAAGCATCGAAACCGTTACTTTGATGGATGGCAGAGAGGCGCGCCGTTGGCACTACGACAACCGTGCCGACGACATCGAGTATGTGGGAAGCATCGAAGGACTGTTTGCACCCCTCAGTCTACCCATTGCGACCTGCATGAAGGAAACGTTTCTCTGCTGCCACGAAGACGATGAAACTTTATTTGAGACCTCTGTCGGTGCCTGCGACAAGACAGCCACTGCAAACGACAATATTTATACCGACACACACAAGGCTCACAAACAACTGATTGACGGGCATTTTTATATCATAGATAATGATAAAATCTATAACTCGCAAGGCATGTTAGTGCCGTGAGCTTAAGCTAACATAGTAAGGCATTAGAGGATCCAAGTGTTGCTTGGCAATTGTTTGGCAGTTGTTTGACGTTGTTTGGCAGTTGTTAGTAATTGTTGATTTTGTCTAATCTCATCTGCAAAATCAGGTCGCGTAAGCGACCAAAATCTGCGGTGATTGTGCTTTTTTATCGGGCATATTGCATAATCACAGAAAACTTTGTATCTTTGCAAGCGTTTTGTAGAGACGCATATTTGTGTCTCATAAGAATTATGAAAAAGCATATCCCCAACACTCTCACTTGCTGCAACCTGCTCTCAGGAGCAGTGGCAGTCTGGCTCGCAACAGAGCATCTCTATATCTGCGCCCTCGGCATGATTATTGTCGGCGCCTTGTTCGACTTCTGCGACGGCCTCAGTGCCCGAGCTCTGAATGTGAGCAGCCCCATCGGCAAAGAACTCGACTCTCTCGCTGACGACATCACCTTCGGGCTCGCACCCGCAATGATGCTCTTCTGCTTCTTGAAACCTATTGTCGGATATTGGGCACTCATTGCTCTCTTGATGGCAGCTTTCTCGGCATTGCGTTTGGCAAAGTTCAACCTTGACGAGCGTCAGACATCCGACTTTATCGGTCTCGCCACACCCGCCAACGCCCTCTTTTGGGGGTGCCTGACAGCCTCTTTTCGCTATCTGCCCCTGCCGCACAACACTCTCACAGCAGGTTTTCTCTTAACGCTCTCGCTACTATCGTGCTACCTGCTCGTCAGCGAGATACCATTCTTCTCACTCAAGTTCCATGACATGACATGGGCACACAACCGCACGCGCTATATCTTTCTTATCGGCTCCGTCCTCATACTTTTGGCGGTGTTGCTGACAGCCGCACTAACGGGGATATGGGTATGGTTTATTCCCTCCGGTGCCGTCATCATCGTCTGGTATATTCTCCTCGCATTAACCACTCTAAACCATACAAACAACTCCTAACCATTCTAAAAACATCCCAAACAACACCCACCATACCCGACGACACCATGAAAAGACATATTATCATACTCGCAACCATTCTTATTCCTTTTTTCCTACAGGCTGAGCAGATGCCCGAAGGCTACTACAGCAGCGCCGACGGAAAGCATGACGCCGAGCTCAAAACCGCACTCAGCAATATCTGCAAAGGAGGCACCCGCGTGCCCTACGGTTCCGACGCCCTGCACACAACCGACAATCCCCCACAGTGGCAGAAAGGCGACTGGAAGTCAATGGCTACATGGGGGGCGTTCTTCTTGACAGACCAAAAGTCCGATGGCTCCGTATGGGATATGTACGGGCCACAAACACGCTATTTCCCTCTGAAAGGCCAGTCGGGAGCAGGACTCGATATCGAGCACGGATTTCCAAAGTCATGGTGGGGAGGTGCTGACAACGATGCCTACAAGGATCTCTACCACCTCTCGCCTGCCGACATGTATGCCAACGGCAACAAAAGCAACTACCCCCCGGGATATGTACCTGTTGCCGACAAATTCGACAATGGAGTGTTCCGCATGGGGAAAAACCCTGCCTACGGAGACAGTGCCACCTATGTATTTGAGCCTGCCGACTGTTACAAAGGCGACTTCGCACGAGCCTACTTCTATATCGCCACTGCCTACGAAGACTTCACATGGCTCAGCGACTTCTCCACTTATATCACCAACGACAGTTATCTGGAGTTCCAACCATGGCTTATCAAAGTACTATTGGAATGGCACCGACTGGACCCCGTTGGAGAGAAAGAGCTCAACCGTGCCAATGCCATCAGCAGCATACAACACAACCGCAACCCCTATATCGACTACCCTGAGCTGGTGGAATATATCTGGGGAAACAAACAGGGTGAAGATGTTGACTTTTCCACACTCACTTTCACCGGCAGCAACACCTATACTTATATAGGGGAAAACGACAATCCGTTAGCATTCAAGCCCCAAGACTTGGACGAACAAGGCTTTACGGCAAGTTGGAATAACACCGGTGCAGAGGAATATACCTTGGAAGTGTTCCACAAAACAACCATCGGTACCAACGACACATTGCTCAATGTACCTATCGTCAAAGCCGCTGACATCACTGCCAATCCCAATATCACATGGCAGAAAGAGGATGGTTCAAGCAGCACCTACTCTACCACCGACGGCGGAGGTGCCTTCTACATGAGTACCACAACCGAAAAACGGCGTTTCTTCATCAACGGACTCAACATCGGCAATAATGCACGCCTCGTGGTTCGTTGCAGCATCTATAACAAAGGCGACCAGAATGCCGTTTTGGTGGTTATCGCCGACGGCGATACCCTCGCTCAACAAGATGTTACTTTAGATGAACGCTATTACTCTTTCCCGCTCAGTGCCGGCACACAGGAAATTGTTCTCATACAGAAAGAGATAGGCAAGAAGCAGGCATATCATCGCATCAGTATGCAACAGATTTTCATTATCCAAGGCGATGAGCAAACCACGGAAATAGCCGTTGAGGGTTACCCTGTTACGCTGACAAGTCTCGCTCATCGGGTGGATATAGTTATGCCGGAAGACGAGCCTGTCTATTATCGGGTAACTCCGAAGAGTCTTCGCACCTCCAACACCGTGGAGGTATGCCGCCACTCTGTCACGCCTACAAGTCTTTCGGAAGTGACCTCACAGCCACCCTTTACGCAGACGGCATCTCCGCAAGCGAAACCGAAGAAGGTGATTATCGGCAATAGTATCTATATTCTGCTGCCCGATGGCCGGCGTTATTCGATATTAGGGACAGAATTCAAATAGACGAATTGCGAAACGAGGACACCATATAGCGGGTAAGACAAGAAGTCTTACCCGCTATATTTT
The DNA here is from genome assembly GCA_905236355.1 of Paludibacteraceae bacterium. Lineage (GTDB taxonomy): Bacteria > Bacteroidota > Bacteroidia > Bacteroidales > Paludibacteraceae > Colicola. Next base: position 19,046 of record CAJOPG010000011.1, read on the forward strand.
TTAGTGAGTTGTTTCCGCCTTTTTACGGAGTTGCTTCATCAGCATGGTTCTCACAAAAGAGGGGAAGTGTATGTAAGTTCGTTTATTGTCAGGCTCCGGTTTGTCTATTTGTTCAAGGAATCGTTGGTGCCAATATGCGTATTTTTCAGGGTCGCGAAGTTCGGTTGCAGTCATCATAGCAGCTTGCCTAAACAAGTTGATATTGCGCAGTTCTTCACCTTGAGGAGGCATGCGTATTCTGTCACGCGGATTATTGACAGGATACATTTCGTTTTTTCCAACGACAGGAGGTGTTCCATGAATACGATATTTTTTTTGGCGTGTAACGAGTCCGTTTTTTCCGATTGCTCCATGAAGAGCGATGAAAGGTGCCTGATAAGTTGCTTGTGACATAGGATTGGATGTTTTGTTAATTGTTAATTTGTTCTGTTTTTTCTTTCAGTGGTGCAAAGATATGAACACCGGAGAAAGTATTGTCTATTTTGGTCAGTTTCCGGCGGTTTAAGATAAATAATGTCAGTTATTGAGAATACTATGGTGAGACTATGGTGAAATTACGGTGGGCTTAGGATGTCCCAATAATCACCCAATAATCACCCAATAATCACCCAATAATCACCCAATAATCACCCAAAGTTAGGTTGTTTGTTTATTGTTATCTCCTATTTATTGAATAGTGAGTATAGTGGGAATCGCCTTTACACTATTCACTTTTTAGTATTCAGCATATTATTTATTTGCTATTATTTATTACATATTATCTATCAATCATTGTCAATTATTCCACACCTATCAGCCATAATTGCACACATAGGGGCTATGTATGTCGTATTTTTGCACTCGTAATAATAGGGTTACGGCCCTGCAACAAGACTATGATGCTACACAAGAATTCAACATTGCGAACCGTTCTGCTTTCAGCAGTATTCTGCTGTGCAGGCGTGATGCCACTTCTGGCGCAATCCACCGAGGGTAAAGACTTTTGGGTAACCTTTCTGAAGGCGGACTCCTACGATAGTGATGATAAGCCGATAGAACTCTCTCTTACCATTTCTGCCCAGAAAGCATGCCAAGTAACGATAGAGAACCCCTATTCGGGCTACACAAGGACCATCACCCTTACCGATGACGATTTGCAGGAGGTTCAGCTTTACAGGGGTACTGCCCAACAACCTGCAGCAAGAGCCAATGATGCCGTGAAATGCTATTCGTTCAACAGCGAGAAAGTGGATACCACCGCTGTGCATGTAACAGCAACGGAAGACATCTCGCTTTTTGCCAGCAACTGGAAAGACAAATCGTTTGATGCCACCAACATATTGCCCACGGACATTCTGCAAGACTACTACATGATACAGAGTTATCCTCCCTCAGCCCACTCTGACACACAACAAGGGACACACTTTGCCATAGTGGCAACAGAGGACAACACGATAGTGGACTATCTGCCGAGTGTGAGGACTTCGGGACACATGGCAGGTGACACTGTCACCACTCCTGCATTGAAAGCCGGACAAGTATGGTATGTATGGACAGGCATTGGCGGAGGAGACGACAAAGACTTGAGCGGCACATGGGTGAAAGCCCGCAACGGCAAGCCTATCGCTGTATTTCAAGGCGCACCGCACACCAATATCCCCAGCAAAATCCGTGACCGCGACCATATATTTTCACAGGCGATGCCTACCATCTATTGGGGAAACACTTTTGCTATTACTGCTTCGCAGACCCGCAAGCGTGATAAGATCCGTGTAATGGCCTTGTACGATGGCACAGAAGTGTATGTGAACGGCGAATTGGTACACACCTTCGATTTTGCCAACGACAACACCCCCTCCGACCCTACGAAAGCCACCAATGCTCCGAAGGGGAAGCACACATTCGAGTTTGAGATTGGCGACAAAGTGGTCAGTTGCACAGATAGCAAGAATAAATTCACTTTGGAGGAACCATTGGTGGAAGGCAAGAGTTGCTTAATCACCACTTCCTGTCCTTGTGCGGTGCACCTCTTCATGGTGTCGAACCGCTACGATGACACCGCATACGGTGACCCCGCCATGCTATGGGTTAACCCGATAGAACAGAACATCAATCATATTACCTTTGCCACCTACAAGAGCGACAACACCCACTATTTCAATGCAGTTACCCACAAGAAGGGTGTTGCCTCCATGAAATTAGACGGTGTTGACATATCCTCCGATTTCGTACCGGTGGAAGGAAGTAATGATGAATATTATTATTGCAGCAAGAACATCAGCCATGATACGCATACCCTCATCGGCGACAGCGGTTTTATCGCCCATGTATATGGCTATGGTGACAAGGAGAGTTACGGCTACAATGCCGGCGGTGCCGCCCGTCCGCTTAATCTGCAAGTTACTATTCAGGACCAGACTTACACTCCGGGCTTTCCGCTTGAACTCTGTGGCGATGAGACCACGCCTATCGAGTTTGCCGTCAACCTGAGCGACCCGACTCTTGTGACGAAGATTGTATGGAACTTCGGCGACGGCTCGCCGGAAGTGTATGATGTAACCTCTTGCACACACCTGTATCCCGAAGAAGGGGTATATGACAAGGCGTTCCTCGTAGTGAAACAAAAGAACGCACCAACCTGTCGCGGAGAAGGTTTCGGCAGTGACACCATTCCGCTTAACATCACCATCAGCAGTCTGCATATCACTATTGACAGCATCACAGGGTTACTCTGCTACACCGACACATTCCGTCTATACTATCACAACAGAGGGGCCTTCACCATTGCCGACCTTGGCTGCACCGTCACCTATGACCCGCTTGAGAAGTGGGGTTTCACAACGCAGGAGCTGACATATACAGACGAATATATCGAATTCATCCTGCCGGAAAGCACCACGCGGGCACATGAATACAAGGGTCAGAGTCTTGGTCACCTATATTTCACTACCAAATGCAACAACGACACCATTGACCAATTCATTTTGGACAACATCGGGAAGTTGGACATTGTGGTGGACTCGATTGATGACATGATTTGCAACAACAACACGATGAAGATATACTACCGCAACCTGACAGGTGTGAGTCTGATTGACAACGAGTGCGTAGTGAAATACGACGAACTTGCCCGAAAGAACGGCTTCAGCGATGAGCAGTTGCAATACACTGACGAGTATTTCCAGATACAGATACCCGATGAGGCGAATGCGGCATTGCAGTATGCTCTGGAGGTGAATTTGATATCGGAGTGCTCTGCCAGCCCTGAAGTGGCAAAGATTCCTTTCATCATCAACTACAAGCCGCTTGAGGTGATGGCACAACGCTGGGACAACATCCTTGCCGTGATGAATGAGAAGACGATACTTGACATTCAAGGTAGCGATTCTTCTTACTATAAAGACGGAGATATGAACTTCCTCGCCTATCAATGGTATTACAATGGTGACATTCTTCCCAACGACACCACCTCGCAACTTGACTTGAAAGACCATCCGGATATTACCGGCGGCGAGTTCTATGTATGTCTTGTCAATGCCAAGGGCGATACCCTGTGCTCCTGTCCGATTGCCTTCAGTGCACCGCCCGCAGCCATGAAGTTCAACGACGATGAAGTGAGAGCTTTCTCCACCACCCACGGCACCAATGTATGGGTGACGACAACCGGTGAGGCAACGGCACAATGGATAGGTATAGATGGTACTACTTTAGAAGAGCAAACCATTCCCGAAGGCGGTTGTCTGATAGAGGCACCACGCGAAACAGGACTATATATCCTGCGCATTATAAGCGAGAAGAAAGAGAAAAACTTCAAGATTATGGTACGATAGAAATGTTTAATGTCAAATGTTATAGGATTGAAGTTATGAAACGACATATAATTATACTGATTCTCGCGATATTCACCCTGTCAACCACAGGCGTGACAAATGTATATGCAGCGGTACCCCAAACGAAAGCCATGACTGCCGAGCAAAAGAAGAAAGCCGCCGAGAAAGAAAAGGCACAGAAAGAAAAGGAGAAGCAGAAGGCACAACAGCAGAAAGAGAAAGAGAGAGCCGCAGCACAACGGGAAAAAGAGAAAGCACAGGCACAGAGGGAGAAAGACAAAGCAGCCGAGGCCAAAGCCAAAGAGCAGGCGGCACGCGATAAGGAGAAAGAGAAAGCGGCTGCCGAGCGTCAAAAACAGTTGAATGCCAAGGAAGAAGCCCGCGCCAAAGCAGCAGCAGACAAGGAGAAAGCGCAGCAACAGAAGATAGAGGACTATAACAAGCAAAAAGCCGCATACGACAAGGCCTTAGCCAAACAAGCCAAGGTTGCTCAAGACCCTACCCGCCATTACATCAATGTATGGGGCAAGGGAGGCTATGCCGCCATGTTCGACAATCTGAGCAAATACGGCAAGTCGTATGACGGTACCGGTGAGTATGCGCTCTCTGACAAATCGCTGATAGGCGGTGGTGGAGCCGGACTCGGATTGGGCTACGAATTAGAGTATAACGTCTTCCGTTTGAATGCCGGACTGGAGTTTACATGGCTCAACTCCACTTCCGTATATTCGTTCCGTCAAGACCGCAATATGCTATCACCATACGAGATGACTTATCACTATGACACCTACGGTTTCCGCGAGACGCGCAACACCGGCTATGTCGGCATCCCTATTCTGGCCGGTGCACAGTTTGGAAGATACTTCTTTATGGCCGGTGCCAGAGTGGGATTAGGCGTGCTGGGCAAGTGGAAAAACTATGGTAACTACGATGTTACTGCCACCGACCCTATGCTTATTGACCCGCTTGGCGGCGACCCTAATTTAGGGTTGCAAGAGTATGGGATAGCCAAAGGGGCAGCCGGTCATAGTGGCAAGTTGAGTTTGAAGCAACCAGAGTTAGCAATATTAGGTGAGTTCGGTATCGACTTGGACGAGTGGCTGCAATACAAACCTCAGAAACGCCGCGGCAGAAACCAGAAAAAGTCGTTCCGCGAGTCACTACATTATAAGGTGAGTGCATTTGCCGAATACGGCGTGTTGAACAACAATGGTTCGGAAGCCAAATTACCGCTCACTTTTGATGAAACACAGGTGGCAGCTACCGGTAGCAACACCATGTATGCTGTAGCCGACAGAGGCAACGGTTACGAGCTACCCAAGTTGAACAATCTGTTAGTAGGCATCAAGTTCACCGTGCAATATGAGTTGCCCAAGAAACAGGTGAAGATACCACCAAAGCCGAAAGAGGTACGCATCATTCAGAAACCTGAAAAGCAAGAGCCGCCTGTAACACCACCGCCGCCACCACCCACACTGAAAGGTATGGTGTATAACATAGAGACCGGTGCACCGCTGTTGGCACAAATAGAACTATATGACGAATCGGGTACGCAGACGCTATGGCAAGGTAGTTCTGACGAACAAGGGCAGTTCTCCACCAAGCTGGAAGAGGGCAACTATGCTTCGTATATCACCTTGCAGGGCTATATGCCCTATCAGGACACCGTACGCTTTGTAAGCGGTCCTGTCCGCATAGGCTTGCAGCCCATCAAGCAAGGTGTGAAAGTGGTACTGAACAATATGTACTTCGCTACCAACAAAACGCGCATCCTGCCCTCGTCCGAACAGACTTTGGAAGACCTGTATTTCTTCCTCACCGACAACACCGATGCCCGCATCAAGATTATCGGTCATACAGATAGTGTAGGTTCCGATGACGCCAACCAGCGTCTGTCGGAAGGTCGTGCGAAAGCTGTGCGTGACGACTTGATAAAGCGTGGCATCAGTGAAGACCGCCTTGAGTTTGAGGGTCGCGGCGAGAGCGAGCCTATCGACACTAACGATACGGAAGAAGGCCGCCAGAACAACCGCCGTGTAGAGATGGAGATTTTATAGAGATATACTATTGAAAATTTAGAATTTGTACTATATGAAAAACAATGTATTGATTAGCGGATTGCTGCTCTGTATGCTGACAGGGTATGCGGGAACAGTATTGGCACAAAGTGCTCCCTCTACAGAGGGTACCGATTTCTGGGTGACCTTTCTGCGGGCCAGTGAAAATGATGGAGGACCACAAGAGTTGAAACTGACGGTGTCCGCAAGAGAGGCATGCAACATTCACATCGAAAACACTGCCACGGGGTTTGATTATAACACCCAGGTGGGAGACAACAGCAGTACGGAGTTAATTATGGAAAGAAACGATTGTTACAGTTCTACCAGCGAGACCCCGACCTACACTGCCCTGCACGTAACTGCCACCAAGAACATCTCGCTGTTTGCCGGCAACTATCGTGACAAGTCGTTTGATGCCGCCAACATATTACCCACTACTGCACTGCTTGACGACTATATTATTCAGACTTATCCACCATCGGACCATGATGGAGACACTAACTCACAAGGTAGTCATTTCGCCATCGTAGCCGTAGAAGACAACACAATTGTTGATTATGTATTAACTGCAAAGACTAGTGGGGGAAAAACCGGTGCGCAATCAACTCCATCACTAAAAAAGGGGCAAGTATATTATGTATGGACAGGTAAGGGGGCAGGAGATGCAGCAGATTTTAGCGGAACAACCGTAAAGGCCCGCAATGGCAAGAAGATAGCCGTATTCCAGGGATGCCCGCACACTAATTTGCCATATATGGTGCGTGACCGCGACCATATCTTTTCACAGGCAATGCCTACTGCCTATTGGGGGACAGAGTTCGGCATAACAGCGTCAAGAAAACATAGGAGAGACATTGTGGCAGTGATGGCATTGAATGATGGCACGGAAGTGTATATCAATGCAGCGGATGGTAGTAAAAGATTGGTTCATACCTTTGATTTTACTCAAGACAAGAAACACTATTGGACCTTTGAAATAGGTGAAGAGTTGGCTTATTGCGCAGATAAAGACGCCTCAACATACTATGGTCAGTTGCCGGAACCATTGATTGCCGACTCTTCGTGTTTTCTATCCACCTCGTGTCCTGCCGGTGTACACATGTTCATGGTATCCAATCGTTATGACAACTTGGTTCAAAACGTTTCCGGAGACACCCTTGTGAGCGACCCTGCCATGCTGTGGATGAGCCCTATTGAGCAGGTAATAAAAGAAATCAATTTCGCCACTTATAACACTGCGCAAATGCAGTATCACTACATGAACATCCTGACCACAACGGGGAATGTGGATAATATGGAGTGGAACGGACAAAGTATCAAGCAGTATTTTCATCCGCTAATGGGTAATGAAGATTACTCTTTCGCCCGTATTGAGATACCTCAAGGCAACCATAACTTAAAGGGTAAATCGGGTTTCCTTGCCCATGTGTATGGCTACGGACAGAGAGAAAGCTATGCTTACTCCTGCGGTTCATCCACCGTGATGCGCAGTATCTCTTTCAACGACTTGCCTCTTGAGATTGACACCATCAGTAGCACCACTTTTTGCGTAGGTGACCTGCTGAACATGCGCCTCAACATCGGCAACAACGACTATGAGGAGGTAGAATGGGACTATGGCGATGGTGTAACAGAAACTTCGCCGGACAAAGTGGCAGATCATGTTTACGATTCTCCGGGCTGGTATGACCTGAAAGTGAAAGCAGTGTATATCAACTCATGCACAGGTCAGCGCCACACCGACAATATGCATGTATCCTTCCTTATAAACACACCTGACACCATTCGGAGAGAATACACCGGATGTGTGGGGGATGTTCTTGAAATCGACGGGAAAACCTATACCGAGTCGCTTGCGAAACCCGACACTACATGGTATGATTGCGATAGCGTCAAGATCTTCAACGTTATATTTGGAGAACCATCCACCTTCGAGTTCGACTCCATCGCACAAGACAGTTGTTTCTGGCACAACAATTGGTATTTTGAATCGGGCGATGTGGAATGGGAAGGGAGAAACCGCACCCGCTGCGACAGTACGGTAACAATGCACCTGACCATACTGACCTGCCTGCAGATGGAGGTTGAGAACCCGAACGAAATCATCTGTGCCGACGATGAAACCTTCAAGATTCCTTATACAATAAAGAAAGGGCTCATCGGCGAAGTCACACTCACCACCGGTTCGCGCGCATTGCCCTTGACGGTACAGAACGACTGCTTTGAAGTACAGTTGCAGGGTCTGTTGCCCGGAGAACATAATGCAGTTCTAACTATCAAGGATGACTACTGCGAGCGTTCCCTGGAGTTCCCCGTCAATTTCACCGTGCTCTACCCAACCAGCGTCTTCAAACAGAAGTGGGATAATGTGCTTGCCGTGCTGAAAGCCGCTACGGAAGAATATAACGGCGGTGTACCCTTCAGCGCCTACCAATGGTTGAAGAACGGCGAACCTATAGAAGGTGCTACAGGTTCGTGGTACCATTCGGAGGAGGCATTGGAATCCGGTGCCGAGTACAGTGTACTGCTTACCGACAAGAACGGCAACCAGTTGGCATCCTGCCCCGTAAAGATAGCAGAGGAGCAAGCAGCCAATGCACCCAAGCGCCTGTATGCACAACCCACTGTAACCAATAGTGGCGAGATTATCATGCTGACTGCGGACGGAGCCGCTGAAGTGAGCGTCTACAACACGCTGGGACAGACGGAACAACACATCCGTTTGGAGAACGATGGCAGCATGAAAGCACCGCTGAGAACGGGCGTATATATACTGCAAGCCCGCTTTGACGATGGCAGCCGCGATGCCGTACAACTGATTGTAAAGTAAGGAAACACAATTATATAACAAGGCGACCATATCAAAAGAAATCACCTTTATAACTCCTTATAAATCGATAAGGGTCGTGGGTTATTCTTGGGTTGTTCCGGGGTTATTATAAACCTATACTGCACCTGAATAATAACTATCGGATGCTTACAATCACTTTACAACCTCTGTCATATCTTGATACAGTTGCACTGAATAAGCGGATTTTCCCATATCGGGAAAATCCGCTATCTTTGCAGCGCCCTTGTGAATACAGGCTGCTAACCTGCGAATCACAACAAAGAAACAATATAACAATGTTTGGTATATAGGAGTATGAAACAGTTTATCCGTAACTATGGAGTCTTCCTCTTGTGCTTCCTGCTATGCTGGACAGCCTTGGGCATTGCACTTATCATGACTGACAAACAGTCTTTTCACCTGTTGTTGAACCGCTATCACGCACCTGCTGCCGATATCTTCTTCCGCTATTATACTCTCATTGCCGAATATGGTATCTATATAGCCACTGCATGTTTGCTTTTCTATAAAGCAGGCGATGCATTATATCTGCTCGCAGCAGAAGGAGTAGCAGGCGGAATATGCCAGATAATAAAGCATATCGCACATGCTCCGCGTCCGGCTGTAGTATTTGATATCGCCAGTAATCCTGACGCACTTCCCTTAGTGCAGGGCATGACCATGCGGTTGCACAACTCGTTCCCGTCCGGTCATACCAGCACATTCTTCGTACTGATGTTCACATTGCTGATAATCTATAGTCGAAGCCCGCTATATAAGAACAGAACCCGACAAACTGTTTGTCAGATTCTGTGTTTCTTGTTAGCACTCACAGGTGCCTATTCGCGCATTTATCTCTCACAACACTTCGCAACAGACATTTTTGCCGGCGGCATCATCGGCACGAGTGTTGTTGGTCTGCTCTACCCTCTTTCTATGCTTCTGCGGCAACGCTTTCCGCATTTCTACGATTGGCATATCGGTGTGCCCATACGCAGAAAAGCCCCAGGCAAGTCAGCGTAACCGCTCCCGCCACAGCATAACCTATCCAACGATATGGCAACGGCAGATGGAAACCCTCCGGAGCTATCAGTATGTAGGAGGCGCTCACCATCGTCATAAACAATGCAGGAACAAGGGCAATCAGATAACCCCATTTCAATGTTGAAGGTTTAAGGTTGGAAGGTGAATGTTCCTGTCTGAAAAGGAATACGGTGCCTGCCCAAAGAGTGAAGACGGCAAGGGTCTGATTGGTCCAACTGAAATAGCGCCACACGACATCAAAATTGACGAAGACCATCCCAAATACGCAGGCGAACAACGGCAAGGCTATCATCAAGCGTTTCAAACGAGGTTTCTGGTCAATATGAAGGAAGTCCGCCACTATCAACCGCGCACTGCGCAAAGCGGTATCTCCCGAAGTGATGGGAGCTGCTATCACACCGATGATAGCCAATATGCCTCCCACGGTGCCAAGCCATGAACGCGAAAGACGATCCACCACCAAGGCTGCGATATTCTCGCCCGGGTGTTCTGCGGCAAATGCCTGCAAACCATCTATTCCATACAATCCGTTTTCAGGATCGGCAAAGAAGGTCCCGGCGCCTGCAGCCCAGATCAATGCCAATATGCCCTCTGACACCATAGCGCCATAAAAGATCCACCGTCCCTGACGCTCATTGGTTACACAGCGCGACATCAAAGGCGACTGTGTGCCATGGAAACCACTGATTGCACCGCAAGCAATACTGACAAACATCATTGGAAACAGCGGCAGACCATTCTGCTGACGATTATGGAGGCCGTCAGTCAGTTCGGGCATCTCCCCATGATGCCAGCCGAGCATTACAATCATAATACCGATTCCCATAAACAACAGCATCGCACCAAAAATCGGATAGAAACGACCTATCACCTTGTCCACCGGAAGAACAGTAGCCAGTGCATAATAGGCAAAGATGATTAGTATCCACACTATAGGCAGTGCCCTTCCTTGAAAGGACATGGTGCTCAAAGGGGCCAGCCCTTGAAGCAATGTGGCAGGACCGGAAAGAAAAGTGGTGGTCAACAATATAAGCAGTAGTAACGACAACACACGCATAAACTGACGAATGCCATTACCGAGTTCAGAGCCCACTATTTCCGGCAAACTCACCCCACCCTTGCGAAGAGACATCATACCGGAAAGATAGTCGTGCACCCCGCCAGCAAAGATGGTCCCGAACACAATCCAAAGAAATGCCGCTGGGCCATAGAATATACCCATGATGGCACCAAAGATTGGTCCGAGTCCGGCAATATTGAGAAACTGCACTAAGAAAATACGCCAAGCAGGCATCGGCACATAATCCACACCGTCCTGCTTGCTGACAGCCGGTGTAACTGCCTTTTCGTCAACACAGAACACTTTCTCCACAAAAGTACCGTAAAGCAAAAAGCCTACCACAAGAATAACCAACGAGAGTAAAAAAGTTATCATAATCAAATACCTTTAATTAGATATGCAAAGTTAATAAATATGTTTGAAAGGAAAAAGAAATAATTTCAAATCACTTGTTTTCAAGTTTATAAGGTACCCTACAGAAAATAATTTCATTTTTTTTACATCAACATTTGCACATATCAGGAAAAGGTTGTATCTTTGCACCCGCAAATGAGAAATCATTCGGGCGAATAGCGCAGTTGGTTCAGAGCATCTGCCTTACAAGCAGAGGGTCGGGGGTTCGAATCCCTCTTCGCCCACAACTGAAAGGAGTTAGATTATAACTCCTTTTTTTATTCCATTGTGTGTATATGCTATTATATAATCATATACCATCACCATCGGCAAAACCGAGATGAGTACGCGGTCCTGCTTGCAAGATTCTGGAATGAGGCGGGACATCTTCTGTCACCCACACATTACCACCAATGACGGAGTCGTGTCCGATGGTGATGCGACCCAGAATGGAAGCATTGCTATAGACAGTGACATTGTCTTCGAGTATGGGGTGCCGCGGCAGGTTGAGCGGATGCCCCTCGCTGTCATACTGGAAACTCTTAGCTCCGAGTGTAACACCCTGATATATCATGACATGATTGCCTATTACAGCCGTTTCGCCAATAACGACACCGGTACCATGGTCAATGGCAAAATACTCACCTATGCGTGCAGCAGGGTGAATATCGATGCCAGTGCGAGAGTGTGCCAACTCGGCTATAATACGCGGGATAATAGGTACATCTAACCCGTAAAGGGCATGTGCCACCCTGTGGTGCAGCATCACCTGTATGGCTGGATAAGAGAACACCACCTCACCGAAATTGTCCACAGCGGGGTCTCGCAATGCCACCGCCTCCACATCAGTCAGCAACAGACGTTTAATTTCCGGCAGTTGCTGCATAAATGCGGTTGCTTTCTCCTCTGCAACATCCTGCATTCTGCGTTCGTCTTCTTCGCAACAGAACACATAACCACGGGCGATCTGCCTCTGCAACAGTTCGCGTATCCGCTGCAAGTCAATGCCAATTTGGTAGAATCGAGTGTCCGAACTGACACTTTGCCTGTCAAAGAATCCGGGGAAAAGCACTGCCTGAAGAAGACGGAGAATCTCTTTGAGGTCGGTAACAGAGGGCAACATGGAACCTACCCGAAGTCCCATGCGCTGCTCCTCGGTTGTGACGGCAGAGAGTTGTTGCGTGAGTTGCAATAGTTGATTATCTTTCTGCATATACAATTGATTTACATTTTAGCATTATGCCCTTATGATTCAGATTTTCGAATACGGGTTTATCCAAACAGACCGGTGCTCAGGTAACGCTCACCAGTATCAGGAAGAAGAGCCACAATAGTCTTTCCCTCATTCTCAGGCAGTCGGGCAAGTTTTAGGGCTGCCTGGAAGGCGGCACCGGACGAGATGCCAACCAATAGTCCCTTCGTTCTTGCCAAGAGTCGTGCCCCATCGGCTGCATCTTCATCGGTAATAGTCAGTATACGGTCCACCACTTCTGCACTATATGTATGCGGAACGAAACCGGCTCCAATACCTTGTATTTTATGTTTGCCGGGTACGCCTGTGCTGAGGACGGGCGATGAGGCAGGTTCTACGGCTACTACCTGAACGGCAGGGTTGTGCTTCTTAAGAGCCCGCCCTGCGCCTGACACGGTGCCGCCTGTACCTACGCCTGCGACAAAGATATCCACATTGCCTTCTGTGTCCGCCCATATCTCTTCGCCGGTGGTACGTTCATGTATAGCCGGATTGGCGGGATTGACAAACTGACCGAGTATGATTGCCCCCGCAGTGGCTTCCTTTAATTCCTCGGCGCGGCGAATAGCCCCTTTCATTCCCTCTGCCCCCGGAGTAAGTTCGAGTTGCGCACCATAAGCTTTCAGCAAGTTGCGACGCTCAAGCGACATAGTGTCGGGCATTGTCAGAATCACTTTGTAGCCTTTGGCGGTGCCTACCCATGCAAGACCGACACCGGTGTTCCCCGAGGTGGGTTCTATGATAGTTGCACCCGGTTGAAGTATTCCTTTATTCTCCGCATCCTCTATCATGGCGAGGGCGATACGGTCCTTCACACTGCCACCGGGATTGAAATACTCCAATTTTACGATAAGGTTAGCCACTTGACCTTCTAAATCTGAAATTTTAAGCAGAGGGGTACGCCCTACAAGCTCGGTAAGATTGTTATACAACATAATGTAGATAGTTTATTAGGTTTATAATCTACTGCCGGTATGAGTGGTGGTAACGATTAGTATATCTTGTAATCAAAAAAAAATCTGCCAACCACTCATGATTGGCAGAATTGTTATCACATATTATAGTGTATATAAAACGATGCACAAGAGATACTGCCAATCAAATCAGATTGGAACAGCAACAGATATATGCAAAAGTATTATACATTCCTTTTCCTATTTGTGCTGCAAAGATACAGCAAGTTTCTGAAATGTGCAAACAAAAAAACACTTTATGTCCAATTATCCCAAATCGGTCATTAGACTGTTTCACGCTTACACGACTTTCTTTTTGTTATCTTTTTTGCCGATTTTCAGTTACAATGGAACC
>CAJOPG010000012.1 GCA_905236355.1 Paludibacteraceae bacterium
CGTATATATTGATATATGCGGGTGCTGTTTGTATTTGATTAATAAATCTGAATCCTTATTTATTGGAGTAGATGAGCCATTCCCAAGGTTTGAGAGTGATGATGTCCTCTTCCTGCAGTGTGACGGGCATTCCGCAGATGCAGGTGTAGTCGCCTTGATAGTCGGCGGTCTGCAGAGTGAAGGTTTGCTCTTTGTCGGAGAAGTTGAAGATACCGAGTACGGTGTTGTCATTGAGCACACGCGCGCACGCAAAGATGGCCGGGTTGTCGCATTCGATACGGTAGAGCGGTGCTCCGAGTTCGTTGCTCCAAAGGGCAGGGTTCTGTTTGCGCAGGCGGTTGAGGTCTTGGTACATCATAAAGTGATGGGTGTGGTTGCGCTCAATACAGTCTTTCTCAAAAAACTCCAGCCGGTGGTTGTTGGCATATTCCTGTCCGGTATAGATGAGGGGCATACCCGGGATGACATAGGTGAATGCCGCCATGGCATCGGAGGCTCCTCCCATACGCTCGAACTCTGTGCCGTTCCAGGAGTTCTCGTCATGGTTGGAGGTAAAGTTCATGCGGATAGCATAATCGGGGAACTCAAGAGCTTTTCCATCGAAGTATGCCCAGAGACTGTCCACGGGTTTCTTGAGTTGTGCCACATCGTTCATGAGGTGGTGAAGCGTCCATCCATAGTACATATCGAAGGCCTCAATGGTGAGTTCGTTTTCAGGGTGTTCTGCTTCACAAAGCGCGAAGAGACCCGGGTAGTCCTTTTTAAGGTCGGCAAATGCCCAGTTCCAGAAGTCGGTGGGCACCTCCATAGCTACATCGCAGCGGAATCCGTCGATACCAATGGAGTCGAGCCACCAACGCATACTTTTGAGCATCTCTTCCCGCATATCCTGATTGTTGTAGTTGAGTTTGCTGATGTCAGTCCAATCGTACTGCACCATCAAGTTGCCAAGAGAGTCGCGATAGTGCCATCCCTCATTCTCAGTCCATTTGCTGTCAGGGGCAGTGTGGTTGGCCACCCAGTCAAGGATGACATACATGTCAAGCTCGTGTGCTTTGTTGAGCAGGCTGACAAAATCTTCGCGTGTGCCAAATTCGGGGTTGAAGGCGCAATAGTCCTTGATGGAATAGTAACTCCCGAGTGAGCCCTTTCGTGTGATTTCGCCGATAGGTTGAATAGGCATAATCCAGATGATGTCCACTCCGAGTGCCTTGAGAGTCGGTAGTTCGGCTTCTGCCGCTGCAAAAGTGCCTTCAGGTGTAAATTGACGGGTGTTGAGTTCGTAGATGGTGGCATCGTATGCCCACGGTGTATGAATGGTGGGCGTTACAGTCTGTTTGCAGGCGGTTAGTGAGAGCACTGCCAACGAGAGAATAATGAGTTTTTTCATGAAGTAGGTGTTGTTTTAGTGTGGTTTGGTATTATTTGATATTGATGGTTTCTCCTTTAATATTGTCGGCAGTAACGGTAAGTTCCGCCTGTCCCTGCACGATAACAGTAAGTTCGCCGTGGAACGCCTGTTGCGTAGTACTTTGGAAAGAAATGAGGCATGTGGGGTCGCCATTTGCGGCACCGAGTATTCTGCCTTTGCCGTTGAGGGCAAGGTGGACAAGGTTGTCGGCATCGGGGCAAAGGTTGCCGTCGAAGTCGCAGATGCGGACTCTGACATAGGTGAGGGAACCTGTTTTAGAGGGCACAAGCTCAATATAGAAAGGCTCTCCTGCAGTGCGGTGTGTCTCAGAGAGTATTGTCCGACCTTTGTTGTCGTAAGCAACGGCAGTTAGCTCTCCCGCTTCGAAAGGCACTTTGTCCCACACCAGACGATAGCGTCGGATATTGCCCCAAATAGAATCTTCTACGGCTTCTTGCTTGGTATAATGATGTTGTTTGCCTAATGATTTGCCATTAAGGAATAGTTCCGCTTCCGGCAGGTCGGTATAAACCATAACGGGAACGGAGTCGCCTTCCTGCCAGTTCCAGTGGGGGAGCAGATGCAGGGTGTGACTGCGGCGGTTCCACTGACTGCGGTAGAGCCAGTAGCGGTCTTTAGGTATGGAAGCAAGGTCGATAATACCGAAATAGGAAGAGTGTGATGGCCAAGCATCGGTGTCGTAGGGTGAAGGCTCGCCCAGATAGTCGAAGCCGGTCCAGACGAATTGCCCGATGGTCCAAGGGAAGTCATCCATGTTGGCAAAGTCGTCATCGGGGATGTTGCTCCACGGGCAGTATTCGAGGTCGTAGCCGGTGCATTGGTTGGTTCGGCTGTTGCCGTTTGGAGTGGGTATATTGCACACTTTGTCGTTGTTGTCTCTAACGGCAGGCAGTTTGTAAACACCACGAGAAGATACCGTTGATGCGGTTTCAGAACCCAATACAAGTTTCTGAGGAGTGGCATCGTATATCTCTTGATAGCGGTGAGCACGATAGTTGATACCGACTACCTGCATAACTTGAGCAAAACCGTTTTCGAGTACACAGTCCACTCCGTCCATACCGCAAGTAACGGGTCGTGTGCCGTCTTCGCGGGTGCAGATGTCTTGTAAAAATTTAGCCACCTTGTAGCCTTCGGGGGCACATTGTGTAGGCACCTCATTGCCGATAGACCACATCACTACAGACGGATTGTTGCGGAAGTGGCGGAGCATGTTGACCATGTCGCGTTCTGCCCAGGTCTTGTCCTGACCGTCTTCCACCTGCTCGAAAAATCGGTTGTAGCCGTTCCTGCATTTACCCCTATCCCACTCGTCAAAAGGCTCTACCATAAGCATGAAGCCCATAGAGTCTGCCAGTTCCACCAACTCGGGGGCAGGCATGTTGTGTGAAGTGCGTACGGCATCGCAGCCCATGTCTTTGAGCATCTCAAGTTGGTGCTGAATAGCATCGCGGTAGGCGGCGGCACCAAGAGGACCGAGGTCATGGTGAAGACATACACCTTGAAACTTGCGCACTTTCCCATTGAGCAAAAAACCTGTATCCGGAATAATCTCAACCGTACGGATACCAAATGTCTGGCGATAGGTGTCAATAAGTTGTTGGCCTTCATAGAGATTAAGCACGGCGGTATAGCGTGTGGGGCTTTCCGGCGACCACAGATGAGGCCACGACAGAGTGATGTCTTGCTTTAAATGGTCGCTCTTAGCCGTATTAATAGAGCGTTGTGTGGAAGAGACAAGTTTGTTTCCAAGATAGATTTCCGTGTTGATTCTAAGTTTCTTGGGAGTCTTAGAGGCAACCTCGGTTTTGACACTGATAACAGCCTTCTTTTCTGCTATTTCTTTGGTCTGAATCTGTGTGCCCCAGATGGGAATATGTGTTTCGGAAGTTTGTATGAGATGTACTTGCCGATAGAGTCCCGCTCCGGGATACCAACGCGAAGATTCTTCCCTGTTTTGCAGACGGATAGCTATCTCGTTGCCCCCCTTAACAAGATAAGGAGTGATGTCCACATGAAAGGCATTGTAGCCGTAAGGCCAGAAAATAACTTCCTTACGGTTGACAAACACACGGGCCTCCGACATTGCACCGTCGAATAGTAGTTCTACATGTTGTGCAAAAGGTGGTTTGATAGTAGTGCGATACCAGGCAGCACCCACATAAGGCAGACCGCCGGTGCGACCGGTACGGGTAGAAGGAATGTTGCTGCCGTTCTGGGTAATAGCCACATCTTGCAGGTCATTGTCGCGTGAAAACTCACCCGTGATGGCCCAATCATGAGGAAGAGTAACGGGTGTCCAACCCTTGTCGGGTATAATGTTTTCTTCCGTCTCAAAACAAAACTGCCATTCAGATAGCAGCTGCTCTTTGCGTTGTGCTGCCGTATAGACTGAGATGAAGATAGCAATGACTAATAAAAATCTTTGTTTCATATCTGTACCATGTTCGTGATGTCAGTTGAATATTATCTCAAGTACTTCGGAGGGAGTGCCGTCTGCATGGAAACAACCCATGTCATAAGGTCCCCAACCGAGTGCATCATACTCGTTCGGTTTCCAACCACCATAGCATTGCGGCTCCCAATAGAAGATGCCGGCACAGGAATCTATAGTGCCAATGCGACTGACAAAATCCTGCATAACAGTTACAGCAAGTTGTTCGTCGCTGTTGAGCGTCCCTACTTCTGTCACCATCACCGGACAATGGAAGGTGTGGATAAGTTGACGGATGTTTTGTTCGGCAAGACTGTTCATTTCATGCCAAGGTTTGCCGCTCCACTGAAGCATCATAGGGTAATGGCTGAGTCCAATCATATCAAACTTGCCGCCATATAAGAGCATATTCCGGAAAAACCATTCTCTGAGTTGCCACGCATTGTCCACATGAACGATGACTTGGGCTTCAGGGAATACCTCTTTTACGGCTTTGTAGCCCGCCGTGGTGAGACCTGCATAGCGCTCCCAACAGCCCCCTGTGTTTTCCGTACTGTCAGGAAGAAATGCCATTGGCCATAGCATGCCGTTAGGCGTTTCGTTCCCCACTTGTACCCATTCGGGGCGAACCCTTGCTTCTTTGAGAGCGTTGAGCACATCCAACGTATGCTCAAACACAGCTTGTCGCATCTGCTCATAGGTGTAATCCCTCCAGGCTGCCGGGATAGCTTGATGCGAAGGGTCGGCAAAATTGTCGGAATAGTGAAAATCAATCATAATACGCAAACCGCTTTGGGCAGCACGACGAGCCTTATATACAACATCTTCTTTGTTGCACCAACCCGTAGAGTGATTGACCCATACACGCAACCGCACAGCGTTCATGCCCATATCTCGCATGAGAAGGATACAGTCTTCCGACTCCCCATCGGCATTGAAGAAGCGCACTCCGTCGGCCTCCTGTTCGCTCAGCCAACTGATGTCAGCACCTTTGGCAAACGAACCGCGGGGTGTGTCGGGGCGGTAATAACAACCTGTAAGCAGCAAACAAATGCTGAATGATAGAATGATTCTCCTCATATTAGACTATATTATTGTATGATATATGACAATGCAGGAACAATAATTGTGCCATCGGGTGTAGGCACTTCGCGGGTGGCTGCAGATTTGTTGACAGCAACAAGCACTTGCTGCCCCAAATAAACGCGCTTAAAGCAGAGTATATCGGTATCGGCATAGACCGGTAGGTATTCCCCATAAAGGAGCGGCATACTCTGCCGTCGAAGGTGAATGAGTTCTTTTACAGCCTCACGCATTTGTTGCTCTTCTCTTGTGAGGCCGGAAAAGCGCATCATGTGGCGGTTGTCGGGGTCGTTGCCGCCTGCTTCACCATACTCATCACCCTGATAAATGCAAGGAACACCGGGAATAGTGAGGTTGATAACCTCTAAAAGAAGGGCTTTGGAGTATGCCATAGGGGCATCGCCGATACCCACATGCCGTGTCCAACCGGCTTCCTTACCGTCTTCGCTGAAACTGATAGCACCTCCTGCAAGTGAGGCAAAACGCACTTGGTCGTGGTTGCCGGAGATGTTGCCCATTGTGTGATGACTGCCATAGGCGGCAAGACTCTGAAGAATAGTGTTATTCACCTCCCGCATGTCGCCTCCTGCTTCCACAAGAGCATGAATGGTAGTGAAATAATGATTGAAGTCAAACTGCGCATCCAACATACCCGTCTTGATATATGAACCGATAAGTTCGGGACTCCCGTAGGTCTCGCCTATCATCCACAAAGAGCGATGGGGGAAACGACTCTTCATCTTCTGCGTGAGTGTACGCCAATACACTTCAGGGATATGCTTGCAGGCATCATGACGGAATCCGTCAAGGTCGAAATGCTCTAACCAGTAAAGAGCAGAGTCGGTCATAGGCTGATATACATCCTCGCGTTCCAAGTCAAGGGTGGGGATGTGGCGGTCAAACCAAGTAGTGAGACGAGCCTCGTCCCACAATTCAAAATTGCGCCGTCCGTCAGGCAGAATGCTGTCGGTATGCCAGTCCGGATGTTCCTGCAGGGTGGGCGAATTGATATGCATGTGATTGGCAACATAGTCAAGAATCACATTGATATGATGCTTGTGAGCCGTCTGTAGCAGGCATTTCAACTCGCTCTCCGTGCCGAAACGATGGTCTATCTGTGTGGCATAGATAGGCCAATAGCCGTGATAACCGGAAAATTTGGTGTAGGCGCGTGTCGGGTCGTATTTATTATTATAGCTGCCGTCAGCGTTTTCTGTGAAGGTGTAGTAGCCCCATGCATCCCATGGGTTTTGTGTGATAGGACTAATCCAAAGCGTGTTGACACCCAAATCGTCAAAAAAACCATCCTCTATCTTTTGTGTAATGCCCGCAAGATCACCACCTTGATAATCCACAATGTCAAGCACTTCGGGAGAGTTCATCTTCCAGTCGTTGCGGGGGTTGCCATTGTTGAAACGGTCAACCATCAAAGAGTATAGCACTTGCGAATGAGGATCGTGACGGGTAAGAAGATGGGCGTCTTCCACAATCTTCCCGTCCTGAAGAGGCAACAGAAGGTCATTGTAAAGCAACTCTTTCCCTTCGCAGAATGCACCGACAGCATAGATGCGTATCCAACTCCTGCCTTTGCTGTCGCTAATCTCAGCCGGCATGCCCTTCGGAAAGGGAATAATCCATGCGTTACCTTGTCTTACGATATCAATACACGGAACTATCAATTGGTTCTGCCAGAAGATACTGAAGTTGACATCATCGGGTGTCTCGGTGAATGTGACATGAATGCCCTCCTCGTCAATGGAAGTGGCATAAAAACCCTGCTCGCGGGCAAGGGGAGGAAGAATGGGAATCTGAAGCCTGTCATCGCCTTGACTTAGGGTCAGAAAATGAACATGTTGAGATGCCCCGGAGGAAACAATATCGGAAGCGGTAATAGTGAATTGGCGTGCGGGGTCGGCTTGTAGTAGGGTGCTGTCGCTTTCGCTCAGATGCCGGTTGTCAAGCCAAAGCTGGTCGAGCGGCTCCGATGCAAGGGTGGGGACATAATCGGTCAGAATAACCGTTGTCTTGTCCGAACTCGTCTGTATGGGTTTGATAGGATCGCCGTTGGCAACTTGCTGAAAGGGAGTCCGGTCATCGGAAATCCCGCATGCGGACAGACTTGCCAGCATACAGCAAAAAAGCAAATAATGTGTTCTCATGGTGCATGATTTTTGTCGTTGCAAAGATATAAAGAATAATTAAAAAAGAAAAATGCAAAATGCAAGATGCAAAAAACGGAACGACAAAATTAAAGAATTTCATTCCCAATCGCAACGTCCATAATTTCATATATTTACACTTGTGCTTAATCAAAAAAAGCATTGTAACCTGTTAATAAACAGGTACCCCAAACATAAGATGAACATAAGATCAACATAAGATCAACATAAGATCAACATAACATGAACATATCCGGTTAAACACATGCGGAAGACATACGGCAGACATAGTAAATATCCCCTTTCATATTATGTATTGAATATCTTCGTTTCATTTTTTCCGTTATTTATTGTATCTTTGCGGCATGAAACAAGAAACAATACAATTTACATTGCGTGCGGGTGAGGAGTTCATACCGCTGATGTCGCTGCTGAAAGCACTTAATCTTGTCTATTCGGGTGCCGAAGCTGGCGATATGATTGTTGCGGGCGAAGTGCGCAGAAACGGTGAACTGGAATTGCGCAAGCGTGCCAAAATAAGAAGCGGAGAGACCGTGGAGTTTGAACGTTATAGAATAGAAGTAAAATAACTATGGATACAAAATGTGATATTCGGCAGTATATTAACGACAATCTGCCACGTATAAAAGACGAATGGGCAAGTCTTGTCGCCATCCCTTCCGTTAGTTGTCAACCGGAACACAAAGCGGATATGCTCAGTTGTGCCGGACGATGGAAACAACTCCTGTTGCAGGCAGGGGCGCAAAAGGCTGAGGTGATGCCCTCTGAAGGAAATCCGATGGTCTATGCCGAGTATCGTGTACCCTCTCACCTCTCTACCTCCACTCGCACTGTTTTAGTCTATGCACACTATGATGTCATGCCGGTCGAGCCGTTGCAGGAGTGGCATACCGACCCATGGAAACTGACAGAGCGTGAAGGCAGAATGTACGGCAGAGGGGCGGATGATGACAAGGGGCAGGCAATGATACAAGTGAAGGCTTTTGAATATTTAGTCAAGACCCGACAACTCAATTGCAATGTCAAATTCATTATGGAGGGCGAAGAGGAAATAGGCTCGCCATCGCTGGATAGTTTCTTAAGGCAACACAAAGACCTCTTGCAGGCAGATGTTATCTTGGTCAGCGATACATCCATGATAGGCAAGCAGACACCTTCCATCACTACCGGCTTGCGCGGCTTGGCCTATTGGCAGATAGAAGTCACGGGACCTAACCGTGATTTGCACAGCGGACATTTTGGCGGGGCAGTCGCCAACCCTATTAACACATTATGCCGGATGTTGTCGCAGATAATCGACAAAAACGGCAGAATCACTATCCCGCATTTCTACGACAAAGTGCTCCCCATTCCTGAGGCCGAGCGTGAGATGATACGCAATATTCCTTTTGATGAAGAGCAATATAAGACCGCTATCGGCGTTGCGGAAGTGCAGGGAGAGCAGGGATATAGCACTCTGGAACGCAACTCCTGCCGCCCCTCGTTTGATATCTGCGGTATCTGGGGGGGCTACACAGGTGAAGGAAGCAAAACCGTCATCCCTTCCAAGGCGTTTGCCAAAGTGTCCTGCCGACTGGTGCCGGACCAGCAACACGAAGAAATATCCGAACTGTTTGCCCGTTATATAGAGCAGATTGCTCCGGGAGGTGTGCAAGTGAAGGTGACGCCTATGCATGGCGGACAGGGCTATGTGTGTCCTATCGACCTGCCGGCATATAAGGCGGCCGAAGCCGCATTCGAAGCGGCGTTCGGAAAGAAACCTCTGGCTGCACGACGGGGAGGAAGTATCCCTATTATCTCCACCTTTGAACAGGTGCTCGGCCTGAAAACCATCCTCATGGGTTTCGGCTTGGAGCAGAATGCCATTCACTCGCCCAACGAGAGTTTCGACCTTGAGGTTTTCCTGAAAGGAATAGAGGCTGTGGCTGAATTCTATCTGCGGTATCAAAAGCTATAGCGATATGAGACAATCAGCATTCTATAATGATATCTTCCGTTGGTCGGTACTGCTCCTGTTTTCCTTTACAGCTGTATTGGTTGCATCGGCAGACAATAGTGCCGACAATTATCTGCTTTCTCTTCAGCAGCAGGGTTGGCGCATTGACGGGCATTGTCTCACCTACGACGGACAAACCGTCATCCTCAGTGCAAAGACACCGCAACGGCCGACTTATGACCTGTGGATGACCACTTATAGCGAGCGGAACGGGTGGAACAGACCGCTACTGCTCAAAGGGAATGTCAACTCGGACAACGATGAACTGCAACCTTCCGTAAGTTCCGATATGCGGGAACTCTATTTCATTCGCCGAACCACCGAACAACTCAACGCAAAGAAAACGCAGACATCCACCACTCTATGTGTGGCAAAAGCCGATGAGAACGGAGTATGGGGGAAAGGGGAACCGTTGGTTATCAGTAACGGGACTGATATGACACCTTGTATCTTACCGGACAATAAAACTCTCTTCTTTGCTTCGGTGCGTCGGGAGGAAGACAAAAAAAATGCTACACTTCAAATCTATTTTACCAAGCGGGCAGGAAAATACAACTGGTATCTGCCACAGCCCCTGCTTTCTGAAACGGCAGACAATGAGTTCTACTTACAACCCGTCTATCACCCCAAAGAACAGAAACTTCTATATACTGTTGGCATAGTGCAGAAGAAAGATACTGCCACCAACCACCGTTCTGTTAGTTTGCGTGCCGATTTCAGACCTGAACCCGTTCTCACACTGGAAGGAAAGGTGCGCACGCAGGCGGATAGCCTGCCACTGACGGCTACCCTTGTACTCTACGATGCCATCACCTTCGAAGTGCTTCAAAAGTATGTCACTCCTCCCAACGGCACTTTCCGTTTGGCACTCCCCGCTGGAAAGTCCTATCGGCTCGATATCTCTGCATCCGACTATTCCCATATATATAAAGAGTACGACTGCCGTACTCTCAAAATAAACCGACAGAAAAATCTCGAACCGCTACTATCCAAACAGATAAATCTTATTGTCAATGCCTTCGATATGGATGTGGCGGCACCCGTCAATGCACAACTCAAAGTGCGCAATCCGCAAACACAACAACTCATGCCCGTTACTCCGCAGATTGTGCGTGCCGGACAATATGCCATCAATCTCCCCTTGGGCAAGAACTATGAAATTTCTCTCTCTGCTCCATGCTATGCCGACACCTCGTTGCTGATAGACACCCGCAAGGATATCCTCTTCAATCATAGTGAACTTGATGTGGAAATGCGGCATGAAAAGGCGCCACTCACCCTTCAGACCGTTGACCGGATTACGGGTCAACCTGTGGAGGCAGTGGTCGAGATGGAAAATAAATCGCGGCGGGAACGGTGTGTGCTCCACTCAGGCGACGACAAAACACTGCAAACAGAGGTGAGGCTCGGCGATGACTATCAGTTCCGGCTTTCGGCTGCCGGATATTTCTATCATGATAC
>CAJOPG010000013.1 GCA_905236355.1 Paludibacteraceae bacterium
AGTTATACTTCATATCCAGAGGGAGTGGATGATGCATTGAATGAGCCTGAGTTGCCCATAGTGCTTTTAGGAGACGGACTTCTCAATCCCGGCGGGTTAGTTGTTGATGTATATTCGCTTCAAGGAGTCAGATGTATTCATTCCAAGGAGGATGTTTCATTTGACAAGTTGTCCGCAGGTATATACATATTGTCCGTAGGAAATCGTTCCTGCAAGATTCTAATACCATAGGATTTGTGCAAAGATATGGAGATAAGTGTTTGGTGTGCTTTGTGTAGGCATACGGAGTGATTAAAGCAACCCAAGAAGAACCCGAGACTCTTATCGAAATACGATGAGTTACAAAGGCATTTTTTTGATTATTTATAGAGTGTAGTATGATTTGCATTTTTGGCAATGTTTTTGTAACTTTGCACCGTAAAAGTATATTGAAATGAAGAGGGGAAAATAATTATGAATATCAAACGATTGCTGATATTGATATTGTTGGCACTTCCAATGTTGGTGAGGGCCGACTTGTTGACAGATATTTTGTCAGGCAGATACAAGGCAACGCCGCTTCAGCCAATGGTGTCAATAACCGGCGGAGAGCAGTATGCAGTATGTGAAGGGAATCGCATATTGGCTTATGACTATAAGGAAGGCAAGGAGCAAGAGGTATTGTTTGATGCAAAAGATACAAAGATAACTTCGATTGATTCCATTGAAGGATTTCTGCTTTCTCCCAATCCGCGCTATCTGCTGGTATATAAGAATCGTCAGCAGATATTTCGTCGCTCGTTCAAGGCCGATTATTACATTTATGACCGCCAGCGCAAGGAGTTGAAGCCGTTGTCAGATACGCTTCCCGTGCAAGCACCAGTGTTTTCTCCGAATGGTCGATATATAGCCTTTTCGCGCAATAACAATTTGTATATTCACAAGTTAGACTTTGGCACAGAGGTGGCAGTAACAACCGATGGCCGACCCGGTGGCGTGATAAATGGTACTCCAGACTGGTTGTATGAGGAGGAGTTTTCGACCACTTGTTTGTATGCTTTTTCTCCTGATTCGAAGCAACTCGCTTTTGTCCGTTTAGATGAGACCGAAGTGCCGGAGTTCGCATGGCAGACGATGCTGGATGATGGTTATCCACAACTTCATTCATTGAAATATCCGCGGGCCGGCGAACAGAATGCGAAGGTATCGGTGGTGGTGTATGATACATACTACAAGTCGCTTAAAACGATGGACCTAAAAGGTGATGAAGATTGCTATATACCACGCATTCGTTGGACCAATTCATCTGACAAGTTGGCTATTTTCCGTCTTAACAGAAGTCAAAACAAGTTGGAAATGTTGCTTGCTAATCCGAAATCCACAGTGATAACGCCCTGTTACACGGAGGAGAACAAGTCGGGTTGGATAGATTTTGCTTGTATTGACGAATGGCAATTTATGTCAGATAACTCATTTGTGGCAGTTAATGAGACGAGTGGTTATCGTCATGCCTATCTGTATTCTGCTACCGGTCAGAAACAACGGCAACTGACGGCTGGCAACTATGATGTGACATGCGTGTATGGATTAGACGAGTCAACGCAGACTTTGTTTTATCAAGCAGCGGACAAATCACCGATGGAGAGGAATGTATATGCACTGAATCTGAAAAAAGGCAAACCACAACTTCTTACATCGCAAGAAGGCACCCATTCTGCCGTTTTCAACGATAATTTCACCATGTTTGTGGATAACTATTCTTCTGTATCAACAGCCAATGAATATACTTTATATGACCGCAATGGAAAGAAGGTGAGAACGCTGCTGTCGAATATAGAAAAAGAGCAAAATTTCAAGCAGTTGCAGTTACCACAAAAAGAGTTTTTCCGTTTCACGACGGAGCGTGGAGATACATTGAATGGTTGGCTATTGCGTCCGTTAAATTTTGATGAGAATCGGCAGTATCCTGTATTGATGGTTCAATATTCTGGTCCGGAATCTCAACAGGTGCTCAATCGTTGGCGCATCGACTGGGAATATTATCTTGCACAAGAGGGGTATGTAGTGGCATGCGTTGATGGTAGAGGTACGGGGGCGCGCGGTAGGGTGTTCAGACAGCAGACATATAAGAATATAGGTATTCGAGAGGCTGAAGATCAGGTGTCGGCAGCACATTATATTCAAACACTCTCTTATGTGGATGCCGAGAAAATAGGCATCTGGGGGTGGAGCTATGGTGGCTTTATGACGCTGCTGTCGATGTCGCAACCGCAATCGCCTTTCAGGTGTGGTGTTGCGGTTGCACCTGTTACTACTTTTAGACTATATGATTCTGCTTATACGGAGCGCTTTATGCAACGTCCGCAAACCAACGAAAAGGGTTATCAGCAGATCTCTCTTCCCGATATGGCAGAACAGTTGCAGGGCAGACTGTTGATTGTGCATGGTTTGGCAGACGACAATGTACATTGTCAGCAGACTTGGAAATATATAGACGCACTGATTCGTGCCGGAAAGCAGTTTGATATGCAGATATACCCTGACGACAATCATTTTCTGCGCAACCGCAGCAACTATGAGCACTTGTATAGGCGCAAGGCAGAGTTTTTGCAGACTAATCTGAAGTCGGACAAATAGACGAAGGGTCGTGAGACTTGTCAGCGAATAAAGAACAAAACATAATATTCTAAAAACTAATAGTCATGAGTAAACAACAGAAATCGAACATACTGCCGATAGCAGTGATGTTTGCCCTATTTTTTATGATTGCCTTTGTAACCAATTTTGCCGGTTCTATGGGTGTAATCGTAAAGAATCAGTTTAATGCGAGCAATGCATTGTCACAGTTAGGTACTTTTGCTAACTTTATAGCTTATGCGTGCATGGGGATTCCTGCAGGCATAATCTTGAAGCGGAAAGGGTACAAATTTACATCACTTGCAGCGGTGACCGTAGGTTTTATCGGTGTAGGTGTGCAATGGTTGTCGGGCTATGCCGAGTCGTTTTTGGTATATATCATAGGTGCTTTTATAGCCGGTTTCTCTATGTGTATGCTAAATATTGTGGTTAATCCGATGCTCAATACATTGGGTGGCGGTGGCAATCGTGGCAATCAACTTATTCAATTCGGCGGTTCCTGCAACTCGATAGGTGGCACGATAGCTCCTATTCTGTTGGGATATCTTATTGGTGGCAACATTGAAACGGCCTCGGTGTCTGATGCTGCTCCGGCCATGATTATAGCCATGTCAATCTTCTTGTTCGCTTTTATTATTATCTTGTTTACCAAGATACCTGAACCGCATTTGGAGACATCAGAACAGCGCATGAAAGCACAACAGCAGAAAGACACTCATTCACCGCTCTCTTTCCGTCATTTTGTGTTGGGTGCTTTGGCAATATTCTTCTATGTAGGTGTAGAAGTGGGTATCCCGAATATGGCTAATCTCTATATGTCCAACAATCCGGCAGTAGGTGCCGCCATAGCCGGAACTATTGTCGGATTGTACTGGCTGATGATGATGTGTGGTCGTCTGATCGGTGGTGCCATAGGTGGCAAAGTGTCAAGCAAGGTAATGCTGGCATCAGTGTCGGCGGCAGCCGTAGTGATGCTTACATGCGTTATGCTCTTCCCGGAATCGTGGGTTATTGCCTTCAAAGGTGTAGAACTGCCTGTGAGCATGATAGTGATGTTCCTTTGCGGCTTGTGCACATCGGTAATGTGGGGTGCTATTTTCAATCTTGCAGCAGAAGGACTCGGCAAATATACTCCTGCCGCATCTGGCATCTTTATGACATTGGTCTGCGGTGGTGGTATCATCCCCTTGCTGCAAGGGCTTGTGGCAGACAAAATAGGATACTTGTTCAGTTATGTAGTTACCATAGTCTGCTTGTTGTACATACTTTGGTATGCACTAATCGGGTCGAAAAATGTCAACAAAGACATTCCTGTAGAATAAGTCATAAATTTTAAAATACTTATATATCATGGAAAAACCGTATGTATTAGGCATCGATATGGGCGGTACCAACACTAAATTCGGTATCGTGGATGCACGGGGCAATGTGCTCAACTCTTCATCTATCAGGACTCAGAAATATGCAGACATCAACGAATATTGCGATGCCTTGTGTCAGGAAATGATGAAACTGGTGGATGCGCAAGGAGGAATAGAACTTATTCGTGGTGTGGGTGTGGGGGCACCCAATGCCAATTATTACACAGGCAATATAGAGAATGCCCCGAATCTCCCATGGAAAGGAATTGTCCCATTTGCCCAACTTATTGCTGACCGTATGGGTGTGCCGTGCCGTATCACCAACGACGCTAATGCTGCCGCGATGGGTGAAATGACTTATGGCGTGGCAAGAGGAATGAAAAACTTCATCATGATAACGCTTGGCACCGGAGTAGGGTCCGGTATTGTGATTGACGGCAAAGTGGTATATGGTCACGATGGTTTCGCCGGTGAACTCGGACACACTAAGATTGAGCGTGGTGAGAAAGCCCGTCTTTGCGGATGTGGACAAAGAGGTTGTATCGAGGCCTATGCGTCAGCCAATGGTGTGGCACGCACGGCTCAGGAACTGCTTCTGACAACCACCCGTCCATCGCTCTTGCGTAGCCTAAAAACAGCAGAGGTGACATCGAAGGATGTGTTCGATGCGGCAATGCAAGGGGATGAAATGGCAAAAGAGATTTTTAACTATACCGGCGATTTGTTAGGCAAGAAGCTTGCCGATTTCATCGCTTTTTCCGCTCCTGAAGCCATTATCCTGTTTGGTGGACTTACCAAGGCAGGCGATATCCTGATGCAACCCATTGTACGCTCTATGAACGAGAATGTGGTACGCTTCTGGAAAGATAAGGTGAAAGTGTTGTTCTCCACACTCAAAGACTCGGATGCTGCCATTCTTGGGGCCTCGGCATTAGTATGGGATGTGGATGCGCAAGCACCTATGACGAAGTAAATCCTGATTCTACATTGTTTCGACAAATTCAATATCAGATTCCTGCTTTCCTGCAACGCCTCTACGGGGGCGTTGTTTGGAGAGGCGGTGGTGCGGAGAAATCCATATATTTGACTTTTGATGATGGCTGTATTCCTCAAGTGACGCCTCAAGTGCTTGATATCCTTGATGAATACGGTATCAAGGCTACCTTCTTTTGTGTGGGGGACAACATTCGCAAATATCCCGAACTCTTTGTTGAACTTCTTCGGCGGGGGCATGCCGTTGGCAATCACACTTACAATCATCTGGAAGGCTTGAGAACCCCAACGGATACATATTATGAAAACATCGATAAAACCGATGAATTGATAGACCGTTATCATCCCCAGGGTAAACATAGGATGCATCTCTTTCGTCCGCCGTATGGCAGAATGACATTACGGCAAAAACGCCGCCTGCAGCAGACGCACACCATCGTTTTATGGGATTTGATAACGCATGATTACGACCGTACTCGTACACCGGCAGAGATAATGACAGCTATTCGTCGCTATTCGCGCAGTGGTTCTATCGTGCTTTTTCACGATTCGCTGAAGGCTGCGGACAATATGCTTGCAGTCTTGCCACAAGCGATACGCTATTGGCAGAAGCAAGGCTACCATATCAAACCGATAACCACTAATATCCTTTCTGACAATGCCTGAACTTCTCTTGCATTATATATGGCAACAGAAGGCCTTTCTCGCTTTCCCGCAAACAACCACTGATGGCACTCAGGTGGAAGTGATTGATGTGGGACAGCACAATTTGGATGCCGGACCTGATTTCTTCAATGCCAAGGTCCGTATGGATGGTATTCTTTGGAGTGGTAACATCGAGATTCATGTCCTTTCTTCCGATTGGTATCGACATAATCATCACACCGACTCAGCCTACGATAGCATCATCCTTCATGTGGTTCGCAAAGCGGACAGGGTGGTCTATAATTCTAAAGGTGAACTCATTCCGCAGTGCGAATTGAAGTATCCGCACAATGAACGTATATTGGAGCAATTACTTATAGACAGACTCGCTCTCTGCAATGAAAAAATTGCCCTCAATCCGTCACTGGTCACTCCATACTGGAAAGAATATCTGTTGCGGGAGCGCTTACATAAAAAGGAACAAGCCATTCAGCAGTTGCTTTCACTTTCACATAATAATTGGGACGAAGCTTTCTATATCACTCTTGCTCATAACTTTGGCTTTCATACTAATGGACTTCCTTTTGAGTTGCTGGCGAAACAAACACCGCTATCCTGCCTGCTCAAGCACCGGGACAATCTGTTTCAATTAGAGGCAATCTTGTTTGGGCAGTCCGGATTGCTTAATGAGCAGACGGCGCAAGATGACTATTCTTTGCACTTGTGGCAGGAATATTGTTTTCTTCAAAAGAAATTCTCACTGCAACATCTTGAGCCCTCTCTGTGGAAGATGCTCCGTATGCGACCGCAAAACTTCCCACATGTGCGGATTGCGCAATTCGCTGCCATCATCCACCAATCAGAACATCTCTTCTCTCACATTATCAACGAAGAGGATACGGAAGCCATCCGTCGGCTATTTCAAATTACTGCCTCTGACTATTGGACCTCGCATTATAGTTTTGCCGCCCCATGTCCGCCGGCTGAAAAAGCATTAGGCAAATCCGCTATAGATATCTTACTTATCAACACCGTTGTGCCCTATAAGTATGCTTTTGCCCATTCCCAAGACGACTCATTCACGGTTGATACTCCTATTCAACTATTAGCAAAGATCCCTGCAGAAAACAATTATATTGTGGCTCAATGGAAACTATTGGGAATGAAAGTCCGCAATGCGGCTGACAGTCAGGCATTCTTGCATCTCTATCAAAATTATTGTCTTACTCACCGCTGTGTCCATTGTGATGTCGGCTATCAAATCTTTACTGTTCAGTCATGAAACAATTGCATATATCTATTGTAGTATATCTGTCTGTCTTTCTGTTGCTTGCTTCTTGTGCCAATCGTGGGGTAGGGCCTCAGGGAGGACCGAAGGACGAAACTCCGCCCGAAGTGGTGAAAGAAACACCCGAAAACGGAACACTCAATTATAAAGGCAATTCTATTGAGATTCTTTTCAATGAATATATACAATTGGACAAAGTGTCTGAAAATGTGCTAATCTCCCCCCCACAACAACGGCCGCCGGAGGTAAAGGCATACGGTAAAAAACTATATGTCAACTTTGAGGAAGATTTGCAAGATTCCACCACTTATACTATTGATTTCGGTTCCGCCATTTGCGACAACAACGAGAAAAACCCGCTCGAAGGCTACTCCTTTTCTTTCTCTACCGGTGATGTCATCGACTCTCTGCAAATATCCGGCATTATACTGAATGCCGAAGACCTAAACCCAATTAGTGGAATCGTAGCGGGCATTCATCAGAACTTGGATGATACGGCACTAACTTCTATGCCTTTTGCCCGAATCTCTAAAACCAATGCAGGAGGCCGTTTTACCATCCGTAACATTCGTCCTGCTACCTATCGTCTATATGGTTTACAGGACAATAGTCGCGACTATCTCTATCAGCCTGGCGAAGGGCTTGCCATTTATGATACGCTCATCACTCCTGTCTGTCGGAAAGAGTTGCAATCGGACACTCTGTGGCTTGATTCCTTGACTGTTGATACTGTTAAATTCATAGAGAGAACTGTTTATGAGCCTGAAGAAGTGACGCTTATCTTCTTCAAGGAAAATAAACAACGGCTCTATTTTCAGCGTGCTATTCGGGAAGAACCGCACTATTTCCGTCTCTATTTTGCCGCACCGCAAGATTCGTTGCCACTCATTACACCTATAGAAAACGATTGGATGCAATATGCCATTTGTCAGCCAAACGCTACCAACGACACTATCACCTATTGGCTCACCGATTCTGCCGCTATTTCTCTTGATACGCTGTCGTTTGCTATGACATATCTAAAGTCCGATTCTATCTATCAACTTCAACCACAAACCGACACTATCAATGCTATCTATCGTGCTCCGCGCCTGTCAGAAAGGGCAAAAGCACAAATGGAAAAAAACAAAAAAGCGCCACAGGTGGAACTGTCTTCCAATGCAAGGTCACCTTTCGATATCTATCGTCCGCTACAGATTCGCTCTCTTACACCCATTCAGACATTCAACTCTGATAGTCTGCATCTCTATCGGAAACAAGATTCTATTCGTACTCCTCTCAACTTTACGCTTGAACCCGTGGATGTCACACAGATGACTTATGAAATTAACTTCCCTTGGGAGGCAGAAAAAGAATATGAGTTTGTGGCTGATTCCGCCGCTTTCATCGATATTTATGGCAATGCCAATCTCGTTTTTAAGACGGAAATGAAAATGCACTCCTTGGATGAATATTCCACACTGGTTATTAAGATTTCTCCATTCACCTCGGAGGCTGTAATCCAAGTCTTAGACGAAAAAGACAATGTGGTACGTTCGTTGCCCGCTCTTGCCAAGGGCACTCGGTTTGAGTATCTGACTCCGCAAAGTTATTATCTCAGGCTTTTTATTGACCAAAATGCTGACGGATTGTGGACTACGGGCGATTTCCTTACACATCGGCAGCCGGAGCCGGTATTCTATTTCCCGTCCAAACTGACTCTGCGTGCCAATTGGGATTTCGAGGAAGAGTTCGAGTATCTCAAACTCCCGCTTTCTGAGCAAAAACCGGAGGCCATACGAAAAGATGCTGCATCCAAAAAATAGGAATGGCCGATGACTTCCGACTATCATAGTAGAAAACCGACTCTTGCAAATCTGCTGAAAGCCGAGTTTGTGTCAGGTCGAACGCCTTTCGATTGGGCGTTTCTTGCACTCGGAATCAGCGTACAGATTGTAGTCTTTTGCATCAAACCGGGCAATCCGTGGGCGATAGTAAGCGGGATTTGCGGCATTATTTCCGTCATTCTTTGTTCGCAAGGCAAGATATCAACATTCCTCTTTGGCTTTATTCAAATTGCAACATATCTTTACCTGTCACTTATTCAGCGCCTTTATGCCGAAGTGGGTATCAATGTGTTCTATTTGCTTTCCCAATTGTATGGAATCTATGTGTGGAGCCGCCACTATCGCATTAAGGAGGATAATCATTCGGCTGAGTTACAACCGAAGCACATGTCGGTAAAGTTGTTTGCGCTGATTGCTTTTGCGGCAATCATATTGTCCATACTCGTCGGATTCTTGCTCGCCCGTTTTACCGACGATTCTCAACCATGGCTTGATGCCTTTACCACCGTGCCCGCCATCTTTGCACAAATCCTTATGATTCTCACATATCGTGAGCAGTGGTTCCTATGGATATTGGTAGATGTCCTTTCATCCCTTATGTGGGCGAGAGCTGGGGAGTGGTGTCTTTTTGCACAATATATCTTCTGGCTTGCCAACTGTGTATATGGCTATCGTAAGTGGACGATGAAACTTTCTTGATCTTGATTGCACTAAATCAAAAAAATCTTCTCTGTTGCACGCGTTAGGGCGGTATATAGCCACCGATAATAGCCGGTTCCTAACATATCTTCCGTGATGTTGCCCTCGTCTATAAATACTCGTTTCCACTGACCGCCTTGTGCCTTGTGGCATGTCACGGCGTATGCATGCTTCACCTGTAAAGCATTGTAATAGGGAGATTCCATAATAGTTTTCACCAATTCCTTCTTCGATTGTATCTCCGGATAGTCTTCCGCTATCTTGCTAAACAACTCTTGTTGCAAACGGTAACTTGCATCGGGCGATTCGCTGGTCAGTGTGTCTAACCACACGATTACATCTATCTCCCAATCGTAGTCCACTGCACGCAAACTTGCATCGGCAAAACGATAGCCGTACAACTCACGGACATTGCGTAAGCGTAAGACCTCAAAAATGTCGCCGTTGGCAAGAAAATCAATGCCCTCATACTGCCTTGTCCAATAATAATTGTTCTTGGTCACCATCAATCTGTCTCCGCCCGACAACTCTTCGTCTTTCCACAATATACGAGACCTGATGCCCTGATTATACAGGTTCATACGCTTGTTCGTACGAGTTATTACTATCGTTTCAGCCACTCCCGTTTCGCGATATGAACGCTCTATCTCATCAGGCATATCTTCGCTGGAAATGCGTACTATATCTTTATAACCGCCTAAAATGAAAGTGGGAAAGCGGTTTACATCACCCGAAGACAACTGATTGCGCAATTCTGTCGCATTTCTCAATATGCCGCTCTCCAATGCCTGACGAGCCACTTGAGTCAGTTGATGCATGGTCACGTGAAGTCCGTACCCTTCCAGATTATCTTTGTCTAAAGCAGGGCTGTTAGGTTGTCCTACTGGCGGTAATTGGGCATTGTCACCAATTAGTATCATGCAACAATTATGACCGCTGAATATATATTCTATCAAGTCATCCAATAGTCTTCCGCTTCCGAAATTCTTGTTCTCGCCGATATCATTGGCAATCATGGAAGCTTCATCCACAATAAATATAGTGTCTTGACCTGCATTATATGATAAACTGAATGACATCTCACCCATATTTTTTTGCCGATATATCCGCTTATGAATCGTATACGCATTCGTCCCTGCGTATGAACCCAACACTTTGGCGGCCCTGCCAGTGGGAGCCAATAATACCGTCTTTTGCTGCAACTTCTGAAGCGCACGGACAAGAGCGGCCATCACACTCGTTTTGCCCGTGCCGGCATAGCCGCGAAGCAGAAATACACGATTATTCGCACGAGATGTCAAAAATACACCCAACTTCTGTAGCAGTTCCTCTTGCTCCTGATTTGCTTCAAATGGCAACTCCTGCCTTATCCTTTCCGTTATGAAATCCGATAGCATTTTTATGTTTCTCCCTTCGGTACTTTTATCCTTTGTGACCCCTTGCTTTTCAATAGAGATAGCAAAGGATTATCGGGCAACTGATGGATGATTCTGGACCTACATAGTACTAAATATAAATGAAAGCTTGTAATATGCAATAATCAACTATCAATATATATTAAACCTGTTATATCAGTACAATCGCACCATACCATCAGCACCACCGTAAAAACACCCTATAACACCCTGAAACTTTCTGAACTGTTATCTTTGCAATATGCATTCAATTAGGTAGCGGCATCGAAACATCATCGACACATCATAAACTCCGGTTAACTCCAACTAAAGGGACATTAAACTTCTGTCTTGATTCGGTTACTATACTTTTTTATTTTGTCAGTTAAAAAAAAAGATGTACTTTTGCAGTCGGGTAAGTCCTATACGACCAGCTCCCTCCCAACTCCCCCAGGTCCTGACAGAAGCAAGGGTAAGAGGTTGTAGCGGTGCGATGTAGATAGCTTACCCTCTTTTTTTGTCTCTTACCTATCTAACTGCCTTATATACACTCTCTCCACTGCGTAACAAGTATACTCCGTGAGGGAGATGTGTCAACTCTGTGCCCATGTATAATCCGTTCAAGTTGTATATTCTTACTTCTTCCCTTAATAAAGAGTTGTTAAGTTTTGTGAGCGAAGTCTGCTGATTCTTGTATGCCGCCCATACATCTGGTATCCCATAGCCAGATACATAATCAGGAGTCCCGTGTTGTGACGAGTGCTCTATCAACAAACTGATAATCTCCATATTGCTCTTATCAGGTAGCGCCCCCCACAAGCAGGCAACAGCACCCGCCATTATAGGAGTGGCAAATGATGTGCCATTACCGGTCCTTACATTGCCTGTCTGGGCATCTATTATACCGCAATTGCTTCCTTGTGCACATAGTTCAGGCTTTACTCTGCCGTCAGCGGAGGGACCGACAGAACTGAAACTGCTATGTTCCTGTTCACTTGTCACTGCTCCCACACACAGAATACTATCGGCATCTGACGGCGTACAGATATAGTGCCAATCTTTGTTCCCCTCATTCCCCGCGGCCGCACACACTATCATTCCTTTCCGTGCTGCTATTGTAGCACTACGTGCACAACGGGTTGTCCTGCCATCTAACTGAGAGTAGTTTAATGTCATATCAGGGGAATCAAATGCATCAAAATAACCCAACGAAATACTTATAATATCAGCCCCGATGCTGTCTGCCAACTCAAAAGCAGCACACAAGTTGTCCATCTCACGATAGTTCTCATAGTCATCATCCTCTGTCCGCATCAATACAAACTTGGCCTTTGGAGCAGTTCCTGCCATCATTTCGGTCTCTGCACCTATAGTTGATAGTACCATTGTTCCATGAGTACCTTGCAGATATACATCCCCGCCGTAAGTCACAAAGTCGTGCGTATAGATAGTGCGCTCGTAGGCACCACGCAGTCCTTCTATAGAGGGAACATTATAAAAACCATCATCTGCCAATGCTATTAGAATGTCCTCTCCTTGATAACCCTCTGCATGCAGTTTGTCCAAATGTAGCATATCTACTTGGCTCGTAGCACTACCATAATCAATGGAGTCCGAACTTAAAACTGTCTTTTTAGGAGTGGGGAAGGGTAGAGCTTTATTCTCATAAAGAGTGTCTTCAGTCAACTCTATGCATGTTATGAAATCATAACTGTTAAGCAAATCGGTTATGCCTGCTTCCTTTACCTGTATGGTCACACCATTCTGCCAGCGTGAGCAATGAAGTATCTCTGCACCCGCTTTTCTGATAGAGTCCACATATACCTTGCTGACGGGCAAATCTAATGAGTCAATCTTGATATTCTGTCGTTGTCGCCGTTGCAATGCCCGCTCTGACAATAGCTGCTCCGGATGCAATAAGTCGCCTGCACTCCCTTGTTTGTCGCGCAACCCGATCCAATAACAGTTGGCATAGAGTGTTATGCCTGACTCTATCAAAATCAATAGTATAACCCACAACCACTTTCTCATGCTTTTCGTCTTTCAAGTAGTACCACATTCTCCACATGCTGAGTGTGAGGAAACATATCCACTGGTTGTACTGCTTTTACAACATAGTCCGTGTCTAATAGGTTCAAATCACGGGCTTGAGTGGCAGGATTACAACTCACATACACTATCCGTTGGGGAGCAGCAAAGAGTATCGTATCTATCACATCCTCATGCATGCCTGCCCGAGGTGGGTCCGTGATAATAACATCAGGTTGTCCATACTTGTTGATGAAATCCCTGTTCAGTATATCCTTCATGTCACCCGCAAAGAACAATGTGTTATCTATTCCGTTCAGGCGAGAGTTCTCTTTTGCATCTTCTATCGCCTCCGGCACATATTCTATACCTATCACCTGTCGTGCCTTTTGTGCAACAAAGTTAGCAATAGTACCCGTTCCGGTATACAAGTCATACACCAATTCCTTACCCGTCAGTCCTGCAAAACTACGTGCCACTTTATACAATTCGTACGCTTGTTTTGTGTTTGTTTGATAAAACGATTTAGGACCTACCTTGAACTGCAAACCCTCCATTTCTTCCAACAAATAGTCCTGTCCATAATATACCTCTACTGGTAAATCCTGAATCGTATCATTCGCTTTTGTATTAACTACATAGAGTAGGGCACTTATCATGTCAAACCTTTGGTGTATCGCTTCCAGCAACACCCTCATTCTTTGCGGGTCGTCTTCACCAAATACCACTATCAGCATTATCTCTCCTCGCTCTGTGCGGCGCACTATCATGGTGCGAAGTAAGCCGTTCTGCTGTCGCAAATCAAAAAAACTAAAATCATTTTGAATGGCATATTCCCGAATGAAATTTCTGATCTGGTTTTGCACATCGTCCATCAAATGGCATTCTGTGATATCAAGCACCTTGTCAAAGCAATTAGTGATGTGAAAACCCACACCATGTCCTTTGTCCACATTCTCAATGCCGCCGGCAGCATGAATATCGTCCCAACTTACCCACTTTTTGTCAGAGAAGGTAAACTCCAGTTTGTTTCTGTATTCATACACCCGTTCCGAACCCATAATAGGCAATATCTCAGGCAACTCCACTTTCCCTATACGCGTCAGATTGTCTGTAATCTGCTGCTGCTTGTATCGCAGTTGTTCTTCGTAGGGTAATATCTGCCATTTACAACCGCCACACTCGCCAAAATGCGGACAACGGGCTTCCGTGCGCTTGTCACTATATTTCAGAAAGCGCTCTACGCGCGCCTCCATATAGTTATGCTTCTTTTTGGTTATCTGCAAATCTACCACATCACCCGGCACGCACCACGGAACAAACACTACGCAGTCATCATAACGCGTCAATGCCTTACCTTCAGCGGCAACACCGGTAATCTGTATGTTCTCTATAATAGGTAATTTCTTCTTACTCATTTAGTCAACCATTTGATACTATGTATATATATATGCTCAAATTCTTTGCAACTCTCAAGAGGGAAGGCATATACTAATGTCTTGTTATCCCCCTCGTAGGCAACTCCGGCTCCCACACTGCTGTCTTC
Organism: Paludibacteraceae bacterium; assembly: GCA_905236355.1. GTDB lineage: Bacteria > Bacteroidota > Bacteroidia > Bacteroidales > Paludibacteraceae > Colicola. The sequence goes on from CAJOPG010000013.1 coordinate 14,397, forward strand.
ATAGCGGGCCACACAAAACGCACCATCACCATCTTCCTTTATCCCATCGGGATTCTCACAATGAATAACTTCACTATTAGGAAGCATCTTTAGGTGTACCACTTCCCGTGGCAACACCTTTTGTGTGCGTATATTGCCCGAGCGGGTTGCACTCTGAGTGACATATTGACAGTGCAATACTTCCTTTACAAAGGCTATTTCTTCTTCCGTTTGGCGCATATCTGAACTGATATAAGCCCCGCTCACCAACACATTGCCTCCGCCGGCACAATAATTTCTCAGAGTACCACAAAGTGTTGTGGGTAGCACTTTGAAGTCAATCAACGATTTTTCGACACCAAGACGACTCTCTTTCTGCTTGCCTAATATCAAATCAACAATAGTATAATCACCATCTATACTGTCGCCCACCGATTGCAGACTGCTCGACACATAACTATAACCGGCCCTCATCAAGGCACGGCCATGAAGCACGGGATAATCAAAAGTATTACCCATTGTATAATAATGGGCATAGTCCGTATGGCTTGCTCCAAAACCACAATCATCATCACTCACCCATTTCGCCCTTCTGTTGAATTCATATTGCGAGCCTATATAACTTACATCCTTCCCGTAAGGCACACTATGAGAGAAGGGGGAGAAACCTGCCAAACTGTCAAAACAAAAACTCTCAGGAGCGCCAACCCGCGTAAAGCCGTTCACCACAAGCACCTTACCTTGTGAAACACTGCTTATGCCGGCACTTAATATCTCCGAACGCATGGATATGCCGCCTCTGTTACCTGCCACCACATAAAAGTCATAACACTTATCCGGCTCTATTTCAACCTTCCATTCCTTCTTGTTTACCTGCCGTCCGTTGTCCCAATCTCCATCATCCGTGCGCATATACACCACATAATAACTTGGTTTCGCACTCTTTTCCAACTTGTCCTCTTGTTCTTCCCAACTCAATCGCAGTTCATTCACACCCGTCTGCTGAATGTTAAAATTCTTTACTGGCAAGGGCTGCACTGTATAATCTGTTCCATACTGTTCATGCAAATATTTCAACATACCCTTATAAATTGCCCTGCTTACAGTAAATTTGAAACGGGGGTCATGACCATAACGCATATCTGCTAAATGCTGGTGCGACTGCAGTTCCAGTATCACCATCGGGATGTCCGGATTACGAGTCTCTGAGTAGTTGGCATTCTTCAACTCGCGTCGCTTCCATTCTGGCGCATACAATGCTTGAATGTCTTCCACTATCTGACTCTGTATGTAGTCGCCATAACTCCGTGCGGACAGACGACTCACATTTGTAGGATAGTCTCCCTCGCTGTCTATATTCTTATCAGTATAGATAATCAATGTCCCAACAATGCTGTCTGTCGTGGCAAAGCCCGCATCAGAGTGAAACGCCAAACCTAAATGTACGGGAATATTCAATCCTTTCTTCTTCGGATTTGCACTGCTCCCGCCTGTCAGCCAATTTATCCAACGTCCCCTGCTTGCATAATCATCAGGATAATCATTCTTGCTCTGGCTGTAGTTATACACCGAATCCGGAATGCCTGAGTACTGAAGCCAATATCGTGCGCCTTCTATATAACGGGGATAACCGCTTGTCAATGCCTCCTCTCGCAAATCTTGCGGCCCCATAGAGGCAACGGAAAGCGAGTCAGGCTGTCTGTAGCGCCCCACACTGCCCATGCCGCCGCCAAAACGAATGGCATCAGAAGTTATTGTCTCTCCATGTTTGCCAAAGTTGCTTACTAATACACGATTATGTTCTTTGTCATTGCTGTTGAACAAGAATGTTCCTAAATATATCCATGTACCGCCACCCATGCGCTGATTGACATGAAAGATAGTGTGTTGGCCGCTATGTATAATCTCATATTCCACACTCTCGCTACTCGTCGAAAGACTCTTGTAGGAAACATATACGGCATATTCACCTCGTTCTGTGATGTCCGGCTCGTATGATAATCGTGTGCTGTTTTCTTGAGAATTTTGTGCCGCTGATGTGGCATATCTCCCGATGGTAAACGGATTTTCATGCTCAATCAAAGGGTATTCCCCTTCACCCCAACCTTTGTTAGATGACTCTTTCCATGCACCGGACAGACTCACTTCCCTGTCGTCCACTATCACTTCATTCGTTTGAGTGTCGCGCTCGCGAGGTTGTAGAACTACTGCACCGGCATTCTCTAACATCGGAACCAAGTAGGGCATCGTGAAAGAACTTGTGTACAAATCCTCCACCGTAGTCAAAAGCTTTGCACGCTGAAAAATCCAACGTTCTGTTGCTTGATTAAAATAAATGCCATGACTACCATACAACGCAATATGTATGCCGTCCAAACCCCGATTGGCTCTCCATTTGCGGTCTTGATTGCTTGTCAGAGGATATTTGTTTTTTGGGAGAGTATAATGCGCACTTGAAGCTTCGTGGGGCAAATAGCGTTGGGGTATCAATTCCGATATCTCGCGTCCATCGGTGAAAATAAGCACATTCCCGTTCTCTTTGCCCAATACATACACACTCACGATTCGTCTCAACATTGACACTTGTTCTGGAGTCATCGTCAGGCTACTCAAAACTTTCTTCTCCGTATAAACACTCACATTATCGTCCCGTACCAGAACCCTCGTCACTTTTATCTTGCCAACTTTCACTTGTTCGTTTACATAATTGTTCAAGGTATCCGTTAATGCACGCTTGTCAAAGGCACTTGCATTCACGCAAATACACATGAGTAGCATCAATGTAAATATATGACAACTTGACCTTTTCATAGTTGTATCTTGTTGGGGTTGAACGGAATTTTATATTGTTTGCTTATTCCTGTTCAAAAGTGCTCTTAAAATAGTCTTCTAATATTCTATTCGCTGCCACAAACGAACTTACTTCATTGCGAAGTACTTTGTCTTCCGCCTCGTGCAAGGCAGTCGCTATGGCTTCGTTTTGATAAAAATGTCCTAATAATGCATTGTTGATGCTCTCTTGCATCCAATAACGCGACTGCTGAATGCGTTTGTGTTCAAAATAGCCGGTCTTCTTCGTATATTCCACATAGTCTAACACCATGTTCCACACATCACCTATACCGGTTTTCTCTACGGCAGAGCAAGTGGTTACATCCGGCACCCAACCCGATTCCGATGGCGGAAACAGCATCAATGCGTTCTTAAATTGGGCTCGAGCAACGCGGGCCTTGTCCTTGTTGGTCCCGTCACATTTGTTTATCGCTATTCCGTCTGCCATCTCCATTATTCCGCGTTTGATGCCTTGCAACTCATCACCGGTTCCGGTCACTTGTAGCAATAGAAAAAAGTCAACCATCGAGTGGGCCGCCGTTTCCGACTGACCAAC
>CAJOPG010000014.1 GCA_905236355.1 Paludibacteraceae bacterium
AGATAATCAATGCATATATCAGTGTGAATGGCACCCATGAAGTGTTGTGAATACACATAAGCCATGCTGCCGTTCCTAAAAACAGCGTGGCAATAAATTGCAACCCATGAAGGCGTGCAATACGCCGATTGTCTGACTTGTTTTGCAGGGCATACACAACAGCCTGCACGATGGCTATCACAGCACCCGCAGTAAACACATATTCTGTATAGGGAACATTAAGCGTGTACAAAAGCGAACCGCATACAAGCAGTATAGCAAAGATGATTTGCAGAATGGTATGTAATGTTTTGTTCATTAGCAACGAATGTGGAAATTTATTCTTCAACAATATATATATCTTCATTGTCAGCATGCATGTAGTAGTGTTCCCGGGCATATCGCTCCAAATTGTCTGGAGAAGAAGATATATTTTGAATGTCTTTTTTTAGTTGTTCCGACTGCTTCTTATATGACTCAACCTCCTCTTGCATCTCGCTAATCTGATGAGCACGGCGTATCCGACCAATTAAACTATACTCGCCGCAGAAAGTGAGCAGGACAGTAAATATAAGACATGTGAGCAAATATTTGTTAAGCAGATATTTGCGCAGCCAAAGTCCAATGTTTTTCCAATTAAATTCCTTCATTGCGGTTTTCGTCTGCAAAGATACAAATAATAATGAAAAGTGAAAAGTAAAAAGTGAAAGGAAACATCAAATACCAGTGATGTTTTAGCGTGGCTTGGAATGGTTGAGAATGGAGGGTAAGTTAGGTTGTCGTGAAACATGAAACAGGCAATTTTATAAAAAATACAGTTGTAACTTCTTATAAATCAATATTACTCTTTGGCCATTCCATGGTTTATCTAAACCTCAATAGTACCTGAAAATAATGAGTATCAGATGTTTATTGCCTCTTTACAATGGCCTGTTATATTTTGCTGTGGTTACCCTAAACATAAAATAATCTATTTGCATTTCTCAAAAATAAAATGTAATTTTGCAAGCGAAATATATAATGCCCAAATAGGTGAACTGAATTGACAAAAAATAACATAATATACTTTTATATGAATACTACACTTCAAGAACTTACCGACAAAATCTATGCAGAGGGCGTAGAAAAAGGTAAAGAGCAAGCGGAGGCCATAGTGGCACAAGCAGAACAAAAGGCTGCCGATATTATAGCTCGAGCACAGAAACAAGCTGACGATAGAATAGCTCAAGCCGAAGCAAAGGCTGCTGAATTGGATAAAAATACACGCTCCGAACTGCGCTTGTTTGCAGAACAATCAGTCAGTGCCGTTAAAACGGAAATCACAAATCTGATTACCGATAAACTGGTCACCGATTCTGTTAAAGCAGCCACCACTGACTCTAAGTTTATGCAGAAACTCATTGCAGAACTCGCTGCACAATTGGTAAAAGACGGGCAGGTTACCATTGAAGCAAAAGATGCAGAGGCACTACGCCGGTATTTTGCCGCCAATGCTAAAACTCTCTTGGACAAAGGAGTCGAGATTAAAGAAGTAAAGGGTATTAAAACCGATTTCACTATAGCACCCCAAGCAGGAGGTTACAAACTCGCTTTTGGAGATGATGAATTTATTGCTTATTTCAAAGAATTTTTGCGTCCGCAACTGATTGAACTCCTGTTCTGATTATGACTTATGAATATCTTATAGCAGGTTTGGAAGATTTGCAAATCGGGCAGAAAACGAAGTTCTCCTTAGACGACTTGTTGCAATTGCTACAGGAGCAAATGGTCCCTGCTGATTGGCGATTAGTGGAGTTGCTGCGCAAAAAGAACGATGATGATACTATTGTCGCTCTGATGGAGGAGGATGCTGTCTTAGACCGTTTCCACGAAACAACGCTCTCGGAAAATGATTTCCGTACACAACTTCTCTACGAGCAGGGAATGCGCTCGTGCAATCGCTTCGTGAGACTATGGTTCGAGTTTAATCTCAACCTCAATAATGTACTTGCAGCCGCTGTGTGCCGGAAGTACAAATATGATATTGCTTCTGTGATTGTGGGCGATAATGAAGTCGCCCAACTTCTAAGAAAGGGAGGGGTTGAAAAGAATGCTAACCTCGCTGCTGTGCTTCCGGAACTGAAGGATATTATAGCAGTAAGCGAAATAGGTGACTTGCTTGACCGCGAACGGCATATTGATGCTCTTCGCTGGCAGTGGTTAGAAGAACAAACACAATTCAAATATTTCAAGGTAGATAATGTGTTGGCATATTATCTTCAGGCAGAAATATTGCATCGTTGGGATGAACTGACACGGGAACAGGGTGAACAAATATTCCGTGCTTTGCTTGCCGATTTGAAAAAGGATGTGAGATTTTGAGGTATAAAGTCTGAATTATGAAAGTTCTGTTAATCAATGGTAGCGCGCGGCGTAAAGGCAATACTTTTCTTGCTTTGACTGAGATAAGCAATGCTCTTGCACATGAGGGGGTAGAAAGTGAAATAGTGCAGATAGGAGCAAGGGCAGTGAGAGGGTGCGTTGCGTGCGGTAAGTGCAAAGCCAATCAGAATAATCGCTGCGTATTCGATGACGATATCTGCAATCAGATATCTGAAAAAATGCGTGATAGTGATGCCCTTGTTGTGGGCTCGCCGGTATATTATGGTCAGCCTAATGGCAGTGTACTTTCGCTTATCCAGCGTATGTTTTATTCTGCCGGAGTCTATTTTCAAGGTAAGCCTGCTGCCGCTGTAGCCGTATGCCGGCGGGGTGGAGCAACGGCTGTCTTCCAAACTCTCTGTATGCCTTTTCAAATGATGAATATGCCAGTAGTTAGTTCACAATATTGGAATATCGTCTATGGAAGAGAGGAAGGACAGGCTATTCTTGATTTAGAGGGAATGCAGACAATGCGCACGCTTGCAAAGAATATGGCATATCTGCTCAAAGCAATAGAAAATCAGCCCAGGCCACAATATGAACCTTGGCAGCCGATGCACTTTGTTCGCTAACATCGGGCAATCGCAATGAATAATATCTAAAAAAGATTAATATAAACAGCAAAAATATGACAAACGGAAAAGTAAAAGGTATCATCAGTAACCTTGTAACGGTAGCTGTAGATGGTCCGGTATCACAAAATGAAATCTGCTATATACATTTGGGCGAGACCCGTTTGATGGCAGAGGTAATCAAAGTCACTGGCGACAATGTATTTGTGCAGGTGTTTGAGTCCACTCGTGGCTTGAAAGTAGGGGACACGGTAGAGTTCTCTGGTCACATGCTTGAAGTAACCCTCGGTCCCGGTCTGCTTTCGCGCAAGTATGACGGTTTGCAGAATGATCTTGACAAACTGACAGGCGTATTTCTTAAGCGAGGCGAGTATAATTTCCCTCTTGACGAGGAAAAACTTTGGCACTTTAAACCTCTTGCTAAAATTGGTGACAAGGTGGAAGCAGCCGTTTGGCTGGGGGAGGTTGACGAAAACCACCAGCCGCATAAGATTATGGTGCCTTTTGCGTTTGAGGGTGAATATGCGGTAAAAAGTATTGCGAAGGAGGGTGAATACAAGGTAAAAGACGTCATCGCGGTGCTTGTAGACAAAGAGGGAAATGAACATGAGGTGACGATGATTCAGAAATGGCCTGTCAAAAAGGCCATTACTGCCTACAAGTCAAAGCCGCGCCCATTCAAACTATTGGAAACAGGTGTGCGTACTATTGATACGGCCAACCCGATAGTAGAGGGTGGTACAGGTTTCATTCCCGGACCTTTTGGAACAGGGAAAACAGTGCTCCAACATGCTATCTCGAAGCAGGCGGAGGCTGATATTGTTATCATTGCAGCCTGCGGCGAGCGTGCAAATGAGGTGGTGGAAACCTTCACGGAATTCCCCGAATTGGATGACCCGCATACGGGCAGAAAACTGATGGAGCGCACAATCATTATCGCTAATACAAGTAATATGCCTGTGGCATCTCGTGAGGCATCTGTCTATACCTCAATGACTATTGCAGAGTACTATCGTTCCATGGGTTTGCGCGTGCTTCTTATGGCAGATTCCACTTCGCGTTGGGCACAGGCACTGCGTGAAATGTCGAACCGTATGGAGGAGTTGCCGGGTCAGGATGCCTTCCCGATGGACTTGTCGGCAATTATTGGTGCTTTCTATGCACGAGCGGGATATGTGTATCTGAATAACGGAGAAACAGGGTCTGTAACTTTCTTAGGTACCGTATCGCCCGCCGGTGGTAACCTTAAAGAACCTGTAACCGAAGGTACGAAAAAGGCTGCTCGTTGCTTCTACGCTCTTGAACAGGCTCGGGCCGATCGTAAGCGCTATCCTGCTGTGAACCCGATTGATTCGTACTCAAAATATATTGAATATCCTGAGTTTGAAGAATATATAAGCAAGCGCATCAACTCTGAATGGATACCGAAAGTCAATGAGATGAAGACACTTCTGCAGCGCGGCAAGGAGATTCAAGAGCAGATAAATATCTTAGGTGACGACGGGGTACCCGTTGATTATCACGAGCAGTTCTGGAAATCAGAGGTTATCGACTTCGTTATCTTGCAGCAGGATGCTTTCGACAAGATAGATGCGGTATGCCCGCTGGAGCGTCAGGAGTATATGCTTGATTTGGTGATGGACATCTGTCGTCATGACTATGATTTCGACAACTTTGTTGATGTCAACGACTACTTCAAACGCGTCATCAATCTCTGCAAGCAGATGAATTACTCCGAATTCCAAAGTGAGCAGTTCAAAGACTACGAACAGAAATTGCGTGCCTTACTCGCTGAGAAACAAATAGCGGTATAACAATTGACGCATAACACTGAAATGAACAGGTGGTTATTCGTAATCCGGTAGCCGTCATTACATAGTTGTAAGAAGTACCTGCTGACCTGTCGGATTAGGACGGAGATATACGCCGACCAGGTTTGGCAATAATGAATTATAGCAAGCAGGTCAACTCTGCGGCATATATGTTTCGTTATCATTATGCCTTGTTGTATTACAGAATCTGACAACGAGTGGTCAATTGGTTTTCTTGGCAGACTCGGTAACGGATAAAAAAATGCAGGGAAAAGGTGGTTTTTTATAGTATCCGCCTTTCTGAAAAATGTAGCCGACTACTCTGCTTCCGGCTCAAAGCGTTGTTTCCATTGGTCAAAGCGTTGGATGGCTTCATGGCCATAGCGCCAAATGTTATAGCGTACTTTGCTGATAGGAAGTTCTTCGTTGAGATGACTCTTAGAGTAGAATTTGTCGGCATAACAAATGATTTCTTCCTCTATCGTCCGTGGGCAATAGTCCTTTGGGGGCAAAGGTAACTCTTCTCTGATTACCTGCTCAAGTGTAATGCCGCTTCCGGTATGTCGTTCTGCTACACCGGCATGCCGTGGTAGTCCTTCTTTACGGAGTAGTTCACCGCCTAAATATCCATGCTCAATATATTTGTGCGTGCCCACACAATGAATCTTAGGTGCATCACAAAATATGATACCGATATCATGAAGCATCGCCGCTTCATCTACAAAGGCACGGTCTGCACCTAATTCCGGATGATTGTCCACAATCTGCAATGCCCTCTCCCTCACTTGCCTGCTATGTTTCAGAAGTATTTCTTTCAACTCAGATGAGTCGGTATAATATTTATCAATGAGGTCTAACGGGTTCATAAGTGTATGCCATTCAGTAAATCTCTCACATTCATTCTCTTTTTTCCGGGTAATTGCACCTCTATGAGGTCAATCCAACCATCACTACAGCCTACACGCAAATAGTGCCTACCATCGGTACTGATATCTTTGATTCCTGATTTTTTATTGCTGAGTGCTGATTCATTGATTTCTGTCTTATACACTTTTACTATCTGCTTTTGTCCGCCTATTGTCAGTTCGCACCAGGCTGTGGGGTATGGAGAGAGACCGCGCACAAAGTTGTGCACCTCCTGCTTGGTTCGACGGAAATCTATTTGGCAGGTCTCCTTGAATATCTTTGGCGCCGGCCGCATTTGGTCCACAGGCAATTCGGGCTGCGGTGTCGTCTGTACATGCCCGCTCAGAATCAGTTCTACCGTCTTGATAACCAACTGTGCCCCCATCAGCATCAGTCTGTCGTGTACTGAACCGACATCTTCATTGTCACCAATGGTAAGACGCTCTTGCAAAATCATATCACCGGTGTCTATCTCATGTTTCAGAAAAAAAGTGGTGACGCCCGTTTCTTTGTCGCCATTGATGACTGCCCAATTGATAGGAGCTGCTCCTCTGTATTGCGGTAATAAACTTGCGTGTAGGTTGAAGGTGCCCAATCGGGGCATATTCCATACAACTTCAGGCAACATGCGAAAAGCAACCACTATCTGAAGGTCTGCATGGTAAGAACGCAGAGTTTCTACAAATTGCTCGTCTTTCAACTTTTCGGGTTGCAATATAGGAAGACCTGCTGAGAGTGCATACTCTTTCACTGCGCTATATTGCACCTTGTGACCTCTGCCGGCAGGCTTGTCGGGCATCGTAACCACTGCCACTACATTATAACCGCCTTCCACCAAAGCACGCAGACTCTCTACTGCAAACTCTGGTGTTCCCATATATATGATACGCAAATCTTCTTTCTTCATCTTTCAACTTTCGGTTATTCAAATATCAGGCACATGCCTATGTGATTATAGTTGTTGTGATTTCTGAACTGTCCGTAAGGGTTGTTGCCATGATAAGCACGCACACCCAACGATACGCGCGAGAAGTAGCCATCGTAGCGTGGATTGCAATAACGTGCTCCAACAAATACATTATAGGTAAACACACGCTTTTCTGTTTGAGGATAGGCAGTGTAAGAGGCCGCCTCTTCATTCCACTCATATGCAGGATAACCATACAGCGCTCTGTTTCTTATCTCAATTGATGCTACTCCCTGAAAACCATGTTTTGAGGTAGGCGATTGGTACTGATATTGTAGATATGCCTCCCAAGGCGACAACCTCGGTTGGGCCAATGATGCATCGCCGTCGGTCTTGTCTATGAAGTACCAACCTGCATTCCAATTCCATAGCAACATCAAACCGACCCTGAAGGTGTGGCATTGCTCACGAAAGAACTCTGCCTCATTCAGTGTGAAGACATATTCTGAGTAGTTGTAACTTACATTTACGCGTCGTAATGGCAGACCATGGTCCGCACGTTGAAGCACCATCTCGTCACCAATATGTGTACTCTCGTGCTTGAAAAAGGCAAGACTGACGGAATAGTTTTTGGCAAAACCCTTGTCTATCCTATGCATGAATGTCCAAACAGGCAGACCTACACGCCAATCTGCATTCACCACGGGGGCTGTGATATGTTCACCGAGGTCAAGCCATATAGAAGCAGAGATAGGCATCACTACTGACAATGCAAAATGCTCATCCACAATATCACCACGCCATAATGGAAGATTGATACCGAAGATACTGAAGGTGTTGACACGCATTTGTTTGCCTGTTTGACCCCAATCCCATTCTGAATGATTGGTCACATCCGCCACATCCATCCGCACGAAGTTAGGGTGCATATCACTCAGCAGACTATGTCCGTAAGGAGCATAACGAAAAATACCATCTTTGAAAGTCGTGCCCTCTGCCAGCAGATGCAGACAGAAGGTTGATAACAATACTATGGTCAGTACTCGTTTCATCTATAGATCTTCCTCATAAATGGCTTAGAACCTCATCCCAATACCCGCCTTCACCACTGCATCCATGCCTAAGTTGAGTTCTGCCATGCCATACACGCGACGTCCTACCGTCATGCCGAATATGGTTATGTCAAAAGCAGGTAGCGGATTGACATTTAGGTTATGTTGTCCGGCTTTGTCCCCCGAATGATATCTGTCTTCTAAAGTATAGAGAGCAATACCTGCATCCAATCCCGAATAGAGCTTCCACAAGTTCTTGTTGTAATAGGTGAATTGCACACTCGCCATTATATCTGCCCAATGAGAGCGGTGATTGGCATACAATGCCTGTGTGTCTTTGTCATAATAGTCCGTACCGCTACCCTCATATACCGCTTTTGCACCCACACGAAGCCACGATAGTACTTGATAATGATAATTCAAGCTATAACACCCGTAGATCGTCCCATGACGCGCCTCATAGTTGCTATAACTGATAGCATTGGCTATTTCTACAAGGAAAGTAAGAATCGGAGTGGAGGTGATGGGACCTGCGGATATTGATAAATCGTTATTCCACAATTTGTCATAGGTCTGATCGGGAGCAGACTCCTGACCGAATATAGACAAGGCGACTAATGCAGACAACAATATGATAGAGAGTCTTTTCAAGATGGGAAGAAATTGAAAATCAGTATTTAACTTTCGTCTGTAGGGAAGATACACATATCGCCAACCTTATTCTATACAAATCGTAATTCATCGTTATCTTCCCCATGCAAGTTTTTCTTTTAGTGAATTCAAGAAACTACGGTCACCAATCTGAACCAGTTTTACTGTATAGGGGGCCTTCTCTATGTGTAAAGAGATGTCTTCTTTCATGGTGTAACTGCGCCCGTCAACAGAAAGCAAATAACTATGACTACGACTCTTGACAGTTATGTCTATCTTCCAATCATCGGGTATCACTATCGGGCGGACATTCAATGCATGAGTCGCAATAGGGGAGAGTATCAGACCTTTTGTTTGAGGCATCATCAGCGGCCCACCAACCGACAGGTTGTAGGCCGTACTACCTGTCGGAGTTGCCACTACAAGACCATCCGCCTTGTAGTAGTTCAATAACTCTTCGTTCACTTTTACTTCTACACCTATCATCGAACTCAGTTCCTGCTTCAATACGGCCACTTCATTCAAGGCAAAGGGTTGCTCAATATGACCGCTATTGTTACAATTCACATGCAACAAAGCACGTTGTTCTATCGTATAGTTGTTTTGAACAAGTTGGTCACATACATAGTCCACTTCGCTGGTTTGTACATCTGCCAAAAAACCTAAACGACCGCAGTTGATTCCCAGAATGGGAATACTTCTGTCACCCACTACTGATGCCGTGTAAAGGAAAGTGCCGTCACCGCCTATTGATAGGGCAAAATCTACATATCTGTCAGTAGTCGGAGTGTAGGGGTGATATTTGTCTCGCAAGTTCATTTCGTCGCGCAATTCTTGGGCCAACAACACCTCCACACCTCTGCTCTCCATAAAATCAAGCACGTGTGCCACCTCTTCTAATGTGGATTTTTTATACCAATTGCCGAATACTGCTATTGTCATAGACTAACATGATTTTCTTCTGCAAACCATCTATCCCTCTTTATTCTTCTCCCACGATGGAAATATTATATATGCATCGGCCCTGCACCGCCATATATTGCCCGCAAAGTTAATGCATTTTTTCTGATTCTCCAAATTTCATCAAATCCTAACAGGGCAACTTAAGTTCAACTTGGAAGTGCAAAAAGGAGTAGGCTATCATTCCTCCACGCGTGGAGGAATGATAGCGGCCCGGAAATAGTTGCCATCGGCAGGATTCAACATAGCAATACTAACAAAAAAACGGAAACTCTTGCGAGATTCCGCCAAGTTAACTACTTTTGTAT
>CAJOPG010000015.1 GCA_905236355.1 Paludibacteraceae bacterium
ATTGCGCTGTTGAAGGCGCACGGGATTCGCAAGATGATTGCGAACCATAGAACGACAATATAGTGGGTTCCTGATAAATTGATTGCCGATGTCACCTAATCGTCAAATATTGTTGAACTTCGTCGCCACGTACGGGCGGAGTCTGTATGCGCTGGTGTGCGGGGTGTTCATCAGCCGATGGATTTTGGCGGCGTTGGGGACGAGTGAGTTTAGAATGTATGGTGTTGACTGTGGAATGTTGGTGATTAAGTAGTTGGCTTACACAATGGGGTTGTCGCGCATATCCCATGCGCGCGCAGTTTGAGCCGCGAATCATATCCACCGATCGAAGAGTGCTGCCGATGGCTGTCGCTAGAGTGGTGGCGCTGTGCAGTGTGGCGGATTGCCGCGATGGGGAAGAAAAACATATCAATCACATACAGTAAGATTTCCACAAAAGCCCCTTGGGGCTATGGAATGGTGTATGAGATTAAATAAACGGAGTGGGTCATGAGAAAATTTATTAAACCTTGTTCTATTATTTTCATTTGCGTCTTGAGCATTATTGCATTGTGGATTTGTTACCCTTGCGTTGTTAGGTGCGTAATATCAAGACCAGTCAAAATTAGTGTAGAGGAGAGTCGTAACAATTCTATTGTTGCTTCTCAAGCATCGCAAAATCTAAATGTCGTAGATGTGCCGTCTCCTTGGACAGAAACGGGGCAGTTTGGCGATACTTATGGCGGTTTCAATGCACTTTTTACTGCGTTAGCTCTCTGTGGTATTTTCTTTGCAGCATGGCTACAGTATTGTCAACTTAAACTACAGCGAAGAGAACTGCTTCAACAATTTGTTCCTTACATTGAATCAGAAACGCCTGTGTTGAGGTTTCTTGACTGTATATCTGGTAAAGGAGGTGGGATAACGTGGGGTCTGATTGTTGATACGACGATCATAGTCAAAGGCGATAAGGATGCAGTTAATTTGGTGAGTAAATGTCAAATATCAGATGAGGCTGAAAAAACACTCTGCTCTGCTGCTTGTAATGCGGCAGGAAGTGTTATTGCAAAAGGTGATAAATTAAGACTTTTTCATCATGTAGTTTTTGAGAGTCCAGATATAGTTCAATCTGTGATTCAAAGATTATGTGCACGTAAACCGTTGACGCTTAGTATTGAATTTCACTATTTGAATATGCTTGGTGGTGCTTTTGTCCGTAAAAAGTATTATGGTTTGGATTGCCCAGTAGATGTGGATAGAGCAAAATTGGAAGCAATAGGAGATCGCATTGCTAATGGTGGTAATATCAATAAGAGCGATAGCGATACTCTATTAAAGTATGCCAAAGAAGTTAATACGCTTATAATTTCTGGAAAAGATACTTTTACATTGCCACTAATTGTAGCCATATCAAAACTATCTCCTATGATACAAAAAGCTGAAGATGAGAGCGACTATGCCAAGTCCTATGAAACGGCAAGGCGAGATATTGAAAAGAATACATTTCCCATAAAAGCTCTGAAGGAGTCTTTCTCAATAAGGGTATAAGTAGATAATTTTATTTCTCTAATGTCCCCGAATCGTCGCATATTTCTGAACATCGTTGCCACATACGGACGGAGTCTGTATGCACTCGTCATCGGGCTGTTCTGCGGACGGTGGGCGCTCATGGCGCTTGGCGAGGAGGATTACGGATTGATGGGCGTGGTTGGTGGTTTGACGGTGTTTATCACCTATTTAAATGGAATCCTTGCCGGAGCCATTGGACGCTTTTTTGCAGTCTCGGTTGGAGAGCAGCGGAGCGATTCTGAAAAAGGGCTGGAAAACAGTCGTATGTGGTTCACGACAGCGGTTGTTATTCAGACACTAACGCCGACAGTGTTGCTTGTCGGTTGCTATCCAATTGGTGAATGGGCGGTAAGAAATTTTCTCACAATTCCCATTGATCGTGTTCAAGATTGTATATGGGTATGGCGATTTGTATGCGTTTCATGTTACATAGGCATGGTCAGCATGCCGTGGAATGCGATGTATATTGCGCATCAGTATATTGCCGAACTTACTATCTACTCTTTTGCCACGACCACTTTGAATGCCTGTTTCCTATATTACATGGTGACGCATCCAGGCGTATGGCTTTCGTCGTTTGCTTTCTGGCAGTGCCTGCTTGCCGTGGCCCCGAATATCATCATTTGGATTCGTGCACATTATCTGTTCCCTGAATGCCGGATTGTCGGCAGACACCTGAAATGCTGGGGTAATATAAAGAAGATGATGTCCTATTCTCTCTGCGTCGCGTGGGGGTCACTAGGTGGAATTCTTAGCGGACAGGGAAACGCTATTCTAGTCAATAAATTTTTCGGTCCCAAAGCCAATGCCGGAGTTGCGGTTGGGTCAAATCTATCTGGTCAATGCAACACCCTTGCCGGAAGCATGACTGGGGCATTTTCTCCTGCAATCTACAATGCATGGGGAGCCAAGGATTATAAGCAAGCCCGAACGTTATCGTTTCAGATGTGCAAGTTCGGTGCATTGTTGATATTGCTTTTTGCGCTTCCGTTGTCGTTGGAGGTGGACGAAGTGCTTCGCCTATGGCTCCGGAAACCTCCGCAATACGCTGCTGGGATATGCCTTTTCGTTATGGCTATGAATGTCATAAATCAGATGGCGGAGGGGCATCGGATTTGTGTAAACGCGAACGGCAAAGTTGCATTATATCAGCTGTTTGTCGGCACTTCTCTTGTTCTGTCGCTCCCGCTTGCCTGGGTTATGATCGAATTTGGCGTCGGTGTATATTCAATTGGATGGGCGATGGTCGGGACGATGATCTCGTGCGCACTGGGACGAGTCTGGTTTGCGCGCAAACTAGTTGGAATGAG
>CAJOPG010000016.1 GCA_905236355.1 Paludibacteraceae bacterium
CAGTTAAGCGGCATCACATGGGGCACTTGTGCCGCTTCGGAACCTTGTACTCCGCCGTCTGGAGGATGGATTACCTACCCGAATCTCCAATACAGCCGCGACGCACATCCGTACGATATAGAGTTTACTGCCGTGTACGGAACAGATTTGCATTTTGAGTGGCACTACAACACCACAGGTACTATTAATCCTGCCGATCCTATCTATGCCGGCGAAGGATGGAACAAACAAAATCTCAATCCGCCTACAGACGTTGTTGGGCAAACATATTATTGGTGTCGTATTTATAATGACTGCGGTAGCATCAATTCTGATATCGCCAGCGTGAGCATCGTAGAATGTATGCTGGGGAACGTCAATATATCCGGTTCCTCAACGGTAGTGGAAGGAAATGGGCTATCGCTGACGATGAAATATCCTGACTCAAATGGTGGATACAAAACGGTTTATTGGTATAAGGATGGCGAGTTAATCTCGCAAAGAGGTTGGCCTACAGACAGTATTCACGCAGGAGATACTCTGCTTATCAATCCGTGCTCTATGAGCGATGCAGGGTGTTATTACTGCGTGCTGCAGGACGGAGTAAATTGTACGAGACAGTCTAACCAAATCTGCGTCAATGTGAAGCCCGGTACACCGCCGACTCCCACCATTATAAACCATGCGGAGCAGGAACTATGTATCGGCAAGAGCATTACACTGGAAGGTGCCGCCACCGGTCCGTGGAAATGGAACACTGGTGAGATAACGCGAACACTCACCATAACCGGCACCACCGTAGGTAACACGACCTACACCTGTACCACAGCCACTCAAATAGACAACTATTCTGTCAAAGTGGTGGACTGCACGGTAGTGAACAACCACGACCCGCAGACCGTATGTAATGGCATTACCGTCACCCTTGAAGGTGGTGTAGAGGGACCTTGGACATGGAGCACGGGTGGCACAACGCAGCAGATAACCATAACTTGCTCTACAATAGGCACACAGACCTACACTTGTACTACTGCCCTTCAGGTGGATAACTACACTATTATCACCGAAGACTGCACTCCGCCCGAACCGGAAGTAGTGAACCATCCCGCCCAAGATGTATGTATAAATACGCAAGTGACTTTGGAGGGGGCTACATTAGGACCTTGGACTTGGAGTAGTGGTGAGACCACCAAGAGCATAAAGGTTAGCAATGCGACTATCGCTACCCAAACCTATACCTGTACAACGGCTTCGCAGATAGACAACTATACCATCAACTTTGTAGACTGCACCGTTGAGCATCCGGCTCAAGAGGTATGTGTAGGCGATGAGATTACATTGGAGGGAGGGGACACAGGACCTTGGACCTGGAGCAATGGTGAGACCACCAAGAGCATAAAGGTTAGCAATGCGACTGTCGCTACCCAAACCTATACCTGTACAACGGCTTCGCAGATAGACAACTATACCGTCAACTTTGTAGACTGCACACCGATACCGGAGCCCTGTCAAAACCTCATCTACCGCAAGTGGAACGATGTCCTCTTTGTCAACAATGGTGATAGCGTGTTCGTTTCATACCAATGGTATAAAGATGGCAAAAAAATGGAGGGGGAAACAAGGCAGTTCTATTACACGGCAGGTGAGTCGATGCAGTCTGACGGGCATGAATATTATGCTGTAGCTTTCAAGGCGGATGGCACCTCTGTAGAGACCTGTGCAGAGACATTTGATGCATTCCCGAGCAGTGCCGCACAAAATCCGGGAGAGCGAAAAGAGGTAAGTGTTTACCCGAATCCTGCCCGCAGAAACACAAGAGTGCAGGTGGTAGGATTAGGCGAGAAACCTGTGATAACGGTATATAGCGTCATTGGGCAGCGGATAGCTCAGTATGCAGACAATGCTTTCCTGACAAATCTGCCAGTGGGTTGCTATCTGCTCTATATCACCGACAAGGATAACATACCCGCTTGTCAAACCTTGATTGTGGAAGAGTGAGAATCAGAAACTGTAAAATCCGAAACAGGCGAAAGCCGTTGAAACTAAAAATGCGTAGAGCAACTATATCGTTTTCATTCCTATTGTGTTTGCTGACGGTCAGCGCACAAAGCAGATATCTGTCGTTTGTCGAGTTTTCGGCAGGCGGTGGCTGGAGCACTCTTACTTATTCGCTGAATCCCTCTGTTGCTACACTGCAGGCATCTGACGCGGGGGCATTCAATATGAACCTGCATGTCGGTTATGGCTTGCTTTTCAATTCTCATATAGGTTTCGGTTTTGGGGTGGATATCAGTCGGTATGGCGCCAATACAAGGTTACAGGGTGATATGATATGGAATGATGTTACGGACACTGACGGTGAGCGCTACAATCATATCACCCATATCAACCATTGGAACGACAAGCAGGAGTTATATTATGTAGAAGTGCCATTGGCTCTCTATCTTATGATACCTGTTTCTTCTGTAAGACTATCGGCCCAAGTGGGTGTAAAGTATGCCTTCCCCTTTATTCGACGGAGTTCTTTCTATGGCAATGTAACGCATAGCGGACAATATCCCGACTGGGGACTGACGGCAACTGATATGCCTAATCATGGTTTCTATACCACCGACTTGGAGGGTAAAAACGGAATAGGTCTGCAGCATCAGTTGTTTGCTTTTGCCAAAGTGGGCGTAATGGTATCTGTCAGCAGTCGAACGATGTTCTTCTCTCATTTGTATGCCAACTGTGGTATGCGGAGTGCATTAGGTAAAACATCTCATTCACACGATTTCGGACTGCGCGATAATAGCGACGAGGCCGCCCAAGTGCACTATTTTATGGAGCCGGCTTCCTCTTTGCTTGAAACAGAAATACCGACAGGAAAATTTCTGCCGGTATCAGTAGGTTTGGAAGTTGGGTTCCGTATCCGCCTCTCTCAAGGTCAGCGATATCCCTGCCGTTGCATGGAAGAGTAATACACTATTTCTTCTGCATCCTGTAGGTAATATCCTGTAAATCTCCGTCTGCTATCTTATAAAGCCTTTGGTTGGTGGTGATCTTGTCTAATCCTCCTAATCGTGCGATATAAGGTCCTGTCTTCACATAATCGAAATGTGACAGGCAAAAGGCGGTCGGCAGTTCTTCCTTCCCCGAATACCAGCCTACTTTCTTCCCTTTTTTGTGGATATATTGTGCCAAGCGGTCCACTGCTTCAGTGTCATTGTCACCGCCCATTAAACTTACGCAGGTGATGGCGCTTCCGTATCGCTCAAGCATTATGTCAATGGCGGTCTCGTCAAGCACTTCTCCTATATCATTCCAAAGTTGCGGGCTGTGGCAACCGGGGCAACGGTTGGGGCACAGACTCAAGTTCACCGCCAAGGTAGTCTCGTCGGGTATCTCTTGAAAGACAATGTCGTAATCAGTAAACTTTAGCATAGTGGAATCGGGGTTATCCTTTAATTATGAATTCTAAACAGCGAAGTGTTAATTCCTGATTTTGTTGACAGGTTTCACTTTGTATCCGGCTGCCCGCAATGTATTGATAAGTCCTTTCTCGCCGCCAAGATATACGGCATCTAAGGTGATGAATGCATTTCCCTCTGTCAAATAGGGTGCAAGGCGTTTGACCCAAGTCAGGTTGCGGCGACAATATATTTGATAGTCGGAATAACTAAGTGTGCTCTGATTGTCGGGCATAGATACCTGATAACTGATTTCCGTCAGTTGACCGTTTTTGTATAGGCGGGCTATCTCTTTCTCTAATCGCACTTCACGCTCAGGATATTCCGTTATCTTCTTCAACTCTTTCACTTGCCAATCCATGGGTTCCCGGTCGAAGGTCATATAGATGGCTTCCCCTATACCATCAAGGGCAATTACAGGTTTCCCTTGCTCGGTCGCTACTATTGCGAAGAAGTTCTGCATAGAGCGATTCTCGTCGTAGTCCGCCCACTTGCGTAGGAGTTCATCGCGATATAGTTCTGTCAAATAGGAAGGTTTCATTCGTCCCAATTTCTCGGGGGAAGAATTCAAACAAAGTCGTAAAGCGGAGGTTATTTGTTCATACTCTTCCCGATTATAGTAGTCCTTAAGTTGGGCTGAATCAGGAAGAAGAGCAGCATCGGCTAAGGCTTTAAGGGCATCTAAATCGCTGAACGACATTTCTGTTACCACTTTGTTGCATTGACCATATACTTTGAATAAATTGGGAATGGTATCAAGAAACTGTATATCCGTCAGGCGGTTGGTGGCTAACAAATACGATTTGCTTCTCGCCTTATTACCCGAGATTTCATACAGCAACTGCCCCTGTAGTAGCATCGGGAGCATGGTAGCTATCAATAATATGAAATATCTGTATTCTTTCATTTTCGGTGTCTATTGGAAGCGCGTTATCAGGTTGTAGGCTTGGTATATGCCTAATTCGCCTGCTTTTGAAAGATCGTTCATGCCGGCGTCTGTTTCATCGATATAGATGCGTGTAAGTGCCCTATTAAACCATGCCTCTGCAAAGTCGGCATCATGCTCAATGGCTTCAGAATAATAGAGAATGGCATCTTTGAATGACTTCTGGGTGCAGAGTATATTCGCCTTGTTGTAGTAGGCGAAACTGAAGTCGGGTTGGAGTCGTATTACTTGGTCGTAGTCTCTCAGTATCATCTCAAAGTCCAATTTGCCATCATAATTTTCGTCATAGAGTTCGCCCGTACTGCGCATATATTCCAACAGCTTGTATCGCCAGTTAGCTCTGCAGAAGAAAGCTATTGTGAATTCAGGACGGCTTATTATTGCCTTGGTACAATCGTCAATGGCGGAGGAATAATCTTGCACTAAAGCAAACTCTATGGCACGGGCAAAATACAGGTCAGCTCCCTCCCCTTTTTCTTTCTTGCCGGCTGCTTGCAACTCTTCCAAACGGTCGATTTGCGTGGAGATCCGGTCTATCGCTTCGAAGTGATGGTTCACCAATTCGGCAGTCAGAGGCGATTCCTGTAGTGTGAAGTGCAACGGCGAAGGTAGGGCATACTGCTTGTTGTAGTCATCGACAAGATAATGAAAGTAATGTGTCCGCCGTAAGGATGGTGTTTGTTGATAATAACTTAGCATGATGTTCGGTTCATTCACTACATCTGCATAGCGTTTCTGCACTGCTCCGCGCGTCTCACTCTGATAGCGGGTATCATCCTCTGTTTCTTGTCTATTTTGAGCTGCATTATGCGAGAATTCTTTTCTTCGGTCGCGCTTCTGAGGTTGACTTGCGGCTATTTGCACATCGGTGTTAACTTGTTGCAACTGACGTTGTATCGCTTCTTTATTTTGTTCCAATTCGTGTGCTTTTTGTTGATAGAGATAGGCCGCTCTTGCATCGTTCAAGGCAGTCTTGGCTTGGGCGGCGAGATAATAGGAGGGCAGGAAATAGGGGTAGCGGGCTATCAATTCATCAAAATCGTCAATAGCAGCCTGCCATTGTTTCAGCTGCAGCAGCACTACACCTCTTTGGTAGCGCATCTCCGTTTTGTCGGGTGATAGTTCTATGGCTTTGTCAAAGTCCTCTAAAGCATGGTTATAATCGCCCAATTCCGCTCTGAGCATTCCTCTGTTATAGTAGCATTGGGCATCATTCTTGTTCATGTCCACCGCCTTGTCGTAATCGGATAGTGCTCCCCGGTAATTATGTTTTCTGTATTGCAGGATGCCTCGGTTGATATAATCTCCAGCCCAGCGTGACCCTAAGTTGATGGCTTTTGTTAGAGCAAGCATTGCCTCGCTCTCATCTTCCAATAGCATATTTACAAGACCCAACGCTGACCAGTTGGAGGGATTTTGACTATCATAGTCGGTTGCTTGACGGAATGCATCTCTGGCGCATAATGTATCCTTCGCTGTCATGCATATCACTCCTTTTTCAAACAAGAAGTTTGCGTTTTGAGGCTCCTTTTTTAACAGGAAACTGATGTCTTCTTGGGCCCCTGCAAAGTTTTCCTGTTGTGAGCGCGTCTCCGCACGAAGGATAATGTATGTGCGGTTTTCCGGAGCAAAAACAAGAGCTTCCGTGAAGTCCTCCTCCGCTTGCTGCCAGTGGTGCAGCTGCATTCTTACAAAACCGCGAGTATAGTAAGCTCCCGGTAGGAATGGATTGTTTACAATAGCAGAGGTGCAATCTTTCTCTGCACCGGCATAGTCCCCCAGCTGAATTTTTGCTATAGCTCTATATAGGTAGGGTTCTGATAAATAGGGTTTAAGGCGAATAACCTGATTGAAATACTGAATGGAAAGCACATAGTCTTCAAAATACAGGGCATTTCGCCCAATAGCAGTAATGCGGTCGGTATTCAGTTGCCCCTTGCTCATTTGTGCCGTCAGCAGACAACATACCACTATCACTATTTTTTTCCAATATCTCATTTTACACCAGTATCCATGAGTATTTTGCAATATTTGTGCCAAATGATTCTTTGAAAAAACGCCCACACTCCACTATCAAACCGGGACAGTTGTTTTTACAACTGTTTAATGGGAAACTCAAAATAGGTGTTGGGGTAGGGCTCGTTTTGTAGGGTGAAGTGCCACCATTCGGAGTCAAGCGGTTTGAAGCCGTGCCGGAGCATGGCATTGCGTAGAATCATACGGTTGTTAAACTGTTGTTCCGTCAGGCCTGTGCCATCGCCTGTATATTTACCTGTTTCGGGATTACCACAATAGTCCGGGTGCGACTCCTCGCCGAACCAGTCGAATGTTCCGCCCATATCCACTTCTTTTTCTGTCTGCATATCAAAGAGTGTAAGGTCAACCGTTGCGCCGCGTGTGTGTCCGGATTTAGCCATAATATAATCCTGCTCAAAGAGCACCGGCTTGTCAAGCATGGGGTAGAAATAGCGTTTCATGCAGGTGTCGGCGGGGTCTTGTGACCAGTGTACAAAGTGGTCCACCGCGCATTGCGGACGATAAGCATCGTATATTTTCAGGCGGTATCCTTGGGCGATGACATCATCGCTTACGGCACGCAACGAGTCTGCTGCCTCCTTGGTAAGCAGAGCCACCGGCTGCAAGTAACCGTCAATGCGCGTACCAACGAAATTATAAGTTCCGTAATAGCGGATTTCCAATATGACATCCGGAACGACATCGGTGATATTGACAAATTGACTACTGTCTTCTTCCAGGCGTAGTGTGTCTTGTTTATTGCAAGAGGTTAGAAATGTGCATAAAGTGGCGATGCACAATAGACTAAAGAAATTTTGAGTCCGTTTCATATTTTTTGAGTTTATTTATGTTAATTCCCGGCAAGTCAACCGTATCAAGACATAACAGGTATTTATAAAGTGTCAGTAAGTATATGATAATCATTGCTCATGTGCGGTATGGGTTTAGAAGAATCCAAGAACAACCCGAGAAGAACCTAAAACCCTTATTGATTAATAAATATAGATGTATTTCTGATGCGATTGTCCTTATGTCAGATAGTCTCTTATGTCGTTATTTGGTGACTCGGTTTTTGCATTCGTTTAGCTACCCCTATTGCCCCCGTCGGGCAGACGAGGCGACAGAGATGACATCCCACACATTTTGTTCCTACTATATGGGGTTTGCGCTCCTCGCCGAAGGTGATGGCTTGGTGTCCGCCATCAGCACAAGAGATGAAACACCGTCCGCAACCAATACATTTTTCGCGGTCAATCTTCGGGAACACCATTGTCTCACGGTCAAGTTCGGAAGGGAGTACTATGTTCTTGAGTTCTTCGCCCACCAGTTCCTTCAGTTCGGTTATTCCGCGTTCTTGCATGTAATGCTTGAGACCGAGTATGAGGTCGTCAATGATGCGGTAGCCGTACTGCATGACCGCCGTGCAAACCTGCACATTGCGGCAGCCGAGTTGTATAAACTCCAGTGCGTCGCGCCAGGTCTCAATACCGCCTATGCCGCTGATGTCCATGTGCCGTTCGATGCCTGCTTTATAGAGCAGGGGATTGCCTGTTATTTCATAAATCATCCGCAGCGCGATAGGTTTGACCGCCTTGCCGGAATAGCCTGATACGGTCTTTTTCTCGCTCACCTCGGCGTTGCGGCTCATGGTGATGGATTTGATAGTGTTGATGGCGCTGATGCCGGAGGCTCCGGCGTAGAAACAGGATAAGGCAGGTGCTGTCATGGACATGATATTCGGTGTCATCTTTGGGATGACCGGAATCTTGACCGCATCCTTGACATAGGATGAATAGAAGAGTATCAACTCAGGATTCTGTCCGATGTCCGAGCCCAGACCCGTTAATCGCATCTGCGGGCAGGAGAAATTGAGTTCCACCGCATCGCAGCCTGCGTCCTCTGCCATCTTTGCCAACTCAATCCACTCCTCTTCGGTCTGCCCCATGATAGAGGCTATAATGCGTTTGGATGGGTAGTTTTGTTTGAGTCGACGGAGTATGTCGAAGTCCATTTGATAGGGGTTTTCGCTCAGTTGCTCCATGTTCCGGAAGCCGACAAAGGGTGTACCCTCTTTTCGCACGGCATCAAAGCGCGGCGATACCTCTTGTATCTCAGCTTTGGTGATGGTCTTGTAGAATACACCTGCCCAACCGGCTTCAAGGGCGCGTGCCACCATCTCGTAGTTCGTGCAGATAGCCGAGCTGGCGAGGAAGAACGGGTTCTCGCAGACCATATCGCAGAAATTGATCTCCAGCGACGGCAAGTTATCCGATGAAGCCCGGTTTTCAGCACAAGCGGTTTGTTTCTTCAATTCACTTATGCGTATCGGCTTGTCATAATGAATACAGGCCTTTTCAGCTGCCTCTATCTCAGCATCATTCAACTTTTCGAACAGTTCTTTGGCAGCCCAATGGTTCTCAAAGCGCAGGGCGCGGATAGTGCGCGCCACTTTTTCGCCACAAGGGGCATCAGCACATAGTAAACAACGTGCTACTTCTTCATTAATGTGTATCATAATTTCATGGATTAATTTATTCTCACCATTGCAATGAAGTGAAATTGTTCTATTATTAGGTCTCTCATACGGGGATGCCGAGACTATATCTTTATTGTCTATTTTTTTCCCTTTTTTCTTCTTGCATAGAGAGTCTGTTGAGAAAATCCTCTTGCAGCATGATAAGCAGATGTCGGGAATAACGGCGCAACAGAAGTTTGTATTGGGCCACATCTTTGTAGTTGCTCAGGGTGATACGCTCCCATAGTGTGCGTTTGACAGCATCTTGGTATGCTGCGTAGAGTTGCTTGTACTCCTCCGTGTCTGCAAGTATTTGTCGGTAGTCTTCAGATGGGGCATAAGTTAAGGTGTCTTGAGGCCGTATTGTTGGCCACATATCGCATAGGAAATTGCAGTAGTCTTTGTAGATTTGCTCTATCAGATCCAATGTGTATGTGCCCACAGTTTCCGGTTGGTCCATACGGTTCTCGCGTTTTACTATGCCGTAATATGATTTTATCATCTCTTTAGCCTTGAGCATAAGTATGGTGTTAACCGGCTGTCCTTCAGCATATAACTGTTTATAGTCGCGCACCACCACTTTGCGTTTTACCTGTGGTTTGCGTTCTGTATGGCGAGAAACAAGATAGCCTGCAATCAGTAGTATATGCGCTATAGTATAGTTGACGAGTATTTCAATTAAATCTTCCGTTAGGACGGGACTATGTCGATACAAATCAACAAGTAAGCACAGAAGAATGATGTCAGTTCCTGCTACGGCAATCGCGACAAACAGTCGCCAGACTGTTCCCCAGATGTCATATCCAAACACCTCTTTATAAACAAGATAGTAATAGATTAGGAAGAACAAGATAGCCCAGTCCCGGATAAAGAATGATAATGTAGAGACCTGTACCATAATGATGCATAAGTAGGCCTGTATATATGATCCCTCGGGTAGGTTATGATGCTTATGTTTCGGCGAGAAATGAAAGAGCAACCATGTAGGCATTAGCAGGAAGAGACTCTGAATCATAAATGCCCATCCGGCATGCGTCTGCGACCATTCTTGGAACTGATAGAAGAAAGTTGACGATTCTTCAGCCAATACCATTTCAAAGACTGAATCCATTCCGTCAAAGTGGTCGAACAGGGCCAATGCTATAGAGAGCATGATAACCATTTTATATGGACGGAAATAGACCACCCGTTTGCCGTTGAGGTAGTCACTGACGAGTTGTCCGGGTCGCCATAGCAGTTGCCACAATGTGCTAAAGAAAGATTCTTCTTCAATATCGAAGATAGCAAGAAAACCTATTACTATAGATTTCCACTTAATACGCGCAGTCTTTGCGCTCTGTCCGCACCGCGGACAATAATTACCGTTATATACAGCACCGCAGTTGAGGCAGTGGTGTGTCACCTCGGATATTTCAGCATATCGGAACGGCTCTTTCTGCTTGTGTCTGAACCGCAGATATGCCGATTTTATACGCGCTTTCAAATTGCGATATTTTTTTCGCCTTGGCATGACAAGTTACCTTTCCTTTTTCACTTTCTACTGTTCATTTAAGGTATCTTTTCCGAAGTAGTTTGATGTCGTTGTGGGTGAGCATAAGTTGATTGAGCAAGTACTCATGTATGCCGCCATATTCATTGTCGATAATGTCAAGTGTGTGGCAGAAGTTATTTGTACTCACGCCCATGAACGCTTGTACAACATCTTTTTCCTTCTCTCCTCCACCGTTGGCTTCGATGTCGGCATGGAGTCGTGCAACGAGATCACGATAAGCCGTGTTGCTGAGGTCAAAGTCTGCGATTATATCTTCTCTGCTTACGCCGAGTGCTGAGAGTAGGAAGGCCGCCCCCCATCCTGTACGGTCTTTGCCCTGAAAACAATGCCATAGTATGCCGCTGTCGTCAGGCGACTCGATGATGAGCCGGAGGAACGTGGCATACTGTAGTTGCGAGTATTCGCTGCGAATAAGCGATGGATACATGTCAGCTGCCATTGCTTGCACTTCGGGATAGAAGGCATAATTGACGATATGTGTTTCTAAATCAAGGAATGCCTCTTGTGGAATAGGTTGTTCCGTCAGCCGCTCGACGCTAAGGTCAATGGTTGGCAGCAAATGGTGCGTGGCATTGGGTATATCTCTGTCGGGCTGTGCTTGCGCCTCGCCTATTGAACGGAAATCGAATATGCGGGCGAGGTGATACTCTTGCTGCAAGCGGGCGATGTCTGCGTCAGTGGCATCATGCAGATGTGCGGTACGAAGCAAACAATGTGAGCGAACTTGCCTACCGCCTGCCCCAATGAGTCCCCCAAGATCACGAGCGTTAACTATATTATCGAAGAGTATTCTCACTTAATCCTTAATATTCTGTCGTTGTAGAATGCATTCGGCTATGATATGCGCCGCCTGTACAGGTTCAAGCCTGCTCACATTAAGTACGAGGTCGTAATTATGTGCATCGTATCGACTGGTGCCACTGAATGTCTGCGTAAAGTTTTCTCGAGCCTCATCCACTTTGTCGATAAGTGCATCCGCACTTCCATCGTTGATGTTCAGACGTCGTGCCACCTTGTCTCTGCGGAAAGGTTTATCAGCAATAAGAAACACCTTGAAAGCATCTTTATTATCCCGAAAGATATGAAACCCTGTCCGCCCGAGAATGACACATGACTCTTTTTGAGCAAGAGCTGTCAGTATGCGCCGTTCCTCATCATAAAGCACTTTTGAAGTTACCTGTGGCACATACACTGCCTCGTAATAAGGTCTGTCAGCCCAGGACTGCACCTTTTGATAGAATTGTGCAAAATCGTCCCACCAACTGTATTTACGTGCTCTGATGCGATCCATCTCTTCGTTGGTAAGATTGTAGTGCTTTTTTACTTCTTCAAGCAGTCTCTTATCATATACTTTCACTCCAAGTATTTCGCCCAGAGTGTTGGCTATCAATCTGCCACCAGTACCGAACTCGCGGCCGATGGTAACTATAATCTTTTGACTCATGTACAATTATTATTTAAACACTTTGTTAATCAGTTCCACAAATTCTTTATATGCAAAGGTATCGTTCAGTTCAGCGAGCGAAGCCGCGAGCCCCCGATAGTGCCACTCATGCGAGGCTTTGTCTGTTACATGGAATATTTTCCAAAGTTCATCGCCTTTGATCATATAGTCGCGCCAGATAGCGCGCATGTTACTTAATTTGTCGCCTATGGCTACAATTTTAGCATCATGCGAGGCAGCAGCAAGTCGGTCAATGGCTGCTTGTTTGCGGTCGTGCCAGCTATCTTTTTCTGATATGCCTTCGGTAAACTGGTCACTTTCGGCATATACCAGATGGGCAATGCGGTCACCGAATTCACAGCGGATGTCTTCAATGGTGACATCGGTGTCTTCAATAGTGTCGTGCAGTGCTGCCGCCGCTAATAACTCCTGGTCGGGCGTGATAGTGGCAACTATCTCTACGGCTTCCATAGGGTGAACGATGTATGGAAACCCTTTGCCCCGACGCTCGGTGTTGTGGTGTGCCTTGACCGCAAAGATGATTGCGCGATCCAACAGTTCTGTGTCTATAAATTTGTTTGCCATATATCAGGTTGTGGTCTGCTTTATGTTTCGTGTATCTATCGTATATCTATCGTATATCTATCGTGTATCTAACGTAACTGATAGCGGATAGTTAGTAGATTGTTCCTTCCAAGCAAGCTCTGAACTGGGGCATGGGGCAATGGGTGTCACGTTCGACGATGAGGGTCTTCAGTCCGGCATAGATGCGGACCACCGTCTCCATCTTGGTAAGATCGGCACCGGGACCGAACTCTTTTAGCGGGCAGTCGGGTGAGAGAAAATATTCTGCGGCGAAGGCATCCCAGAAACGGCGTGCGGTGGCATTGGACATGTGGTTGGCTTGGAGCGTCCACGCTTCGTCGTTTAGGCAGCAACAGAGATATACCATGCCGAGGTCAAACAGGGGATAGCCGTAGCAAAAATCCCCAAGGTCAATAAAATACCTCTCACCGGTCGGCACAAAGATACCATTACCGAACTGTAGGTCACCGTGAATGGCGGTGTCGGTGTCGGGTGCCTCGGCGATAAAGGCATGAATTTTCGCTTTCTGGTCCGGTGTGAAGTAGGGATTGGCCTCAAGCATAGCGTACAGGCGGTCTTTGACGGACTCAAACTGTGTGGTGTCCACCCGGGTATTGTGTAGCCGGAGACACATCTGTGCGAACTCACGTGCGTAGTCCTCCGTATGTTCGGGGTCATCGCCACAGGCACGTGAGTAGGACTTTTTTCCCACCAAACGGCGGAAGCGTATGCCGACTTGCTTGCCATCGGTCACGAGGTCACCGGGTTCGGGTGTCGGAATGCCCATAGCATACACTTTCTTTGCCAACTCCAACTCGAGAGCAGCCGCCTCGAAATTGCGGAAGTAGAGTTTGAGCATGACAGACGGGTCGGTTTTATGGTTATAACTGGCTCCATTGGCTCCTTCGCCAACGCGCTCATAATCGTTCAAATTGATTAGTAGGGGTTTCATAGAGGGTGTTTTTTGTCTGTTTCGGTATTTTGATATATCGGTATAACGAGATTTTGTTATTTCGATATTTTAAGGCTGATGTTTCATAAAAGGCAGGTTAGATGCTTGAATGAATGTCAGTTCGGCAAGTTCGGCATTGTGCGGGCTGTGACCATTAAGGGTATCAAACAATCGTTCCAAGCCAATTTTGCCTCCGCCGGACGAAAGAATGCAGACGATGCAGATATTCTGCAACCCGATAGCTGATGAGATAATGTCAAGATCAGTGTTGCCTAATTGATGTCTCGCAAGCAGATAGGCATCTTCTTCGTAGCGTCTAATGAGCCTGCTTACATCACCGAGGGTCGTGCAGTTGAGTGCTTTCAGCACAGGTAGATAGTTGTTGAATGGTGCGTCCTGGATTTCTGCCTGATTGATAGCGGCGATACGCTTATTGAGTTGTTCTAAGGGCTTGGCTTGCATATAACTACGGAAGGTGTCACCATCCAATTGGACCTCGTCCAGCTTGCCGTTGGCAACTAATTGCTGCATGCGCCGTCGGTAGTCGCTGAGTTCGGTACGAATACGGCTAAACTCGTAATCCGCCATTTCAAGCAGTCCTGCCATGCGGTTCATGCGTCGCACGAACTCACGTGGGATATCGATGTTGGACTTATAGCCGCTGTCATGGTTAATCGCCGCCCACGCATGCTGAAGAGTGGTGCGCAGTTGTAGTTCAAAGCGGAAGTCATAGCCAGGAATGCGGCAGATATAGTGTAGCGAGTCGTAGCCGAAACTATCCAACTGATGCAATGTGCGTTTATCAACGGAGTTTTCCCAATCGATGTCGAATATCTGCTCTGCCATTGAGGCCATGCGGTCTACATCATCGGTGTAAAAAGTGACGATACGTGCACCAACAAGGTCGGTGATGTCGGTCAGCGAGGCATATTTACCTCCTTTGATGGCCAGTTTGCCAGCTAAACTACTCTCTGTTTTTACGCGCGCTTCAACAGTTGTGACGGTGAGGCCATTACGGTCCAATGCTTCGCGCAACTTCGCAAGCACTTCTTCTTTCAAACGCTCCAATACAGGTACCGCTTTGCGATAGTCTTCTAAAATAAGTTCCGAGTGAAGGTCCATTATTGTATTTCGAATAGGCTGATGAATCCTGTCATGACAAACACTTGGCGGATGTCGGCGTTGATGGAACGGACCACTACTTTTGAGCCGTGTGCTACAGCTTCCTTGCGGATGGAAAGGAAGATACGAAGACCAGATGAGGAGATGTATTCCAACTCGGAGCAATCAAGGATAATTTCCTTGTTGGCGGCTTCTAACAGCGGTTTGACCGCTTCGGTGGTGGTCACAGCGGCTGCTGTGTCCAAACGACCTGTGAAGGAGGCAATCAGTTGATTGCCGGATTCTTGAATTTTAGTTGTCATATTCTAACAATTTTAACGATTTAACTCTTTAAGTATTTAACAAGTGTGAGGATATTTTTGTCCCCAATCCGTTCGTATCGAATCTCGTCCATCAGTTGTCGCACGAGGTGAATTCCTAATCCGCCTATCTTGCGTTCCTCTGCGGAGAGGGTGATGTCGGCTTCTTCTTTCTGCGTGGGGTCGAACTGGATACCGGAGTCGGAGATGGTAAAGATGAGGCGTTTCCCCTGCTCATTGTTGTCTTCGGTGTATTCAACAAATACTTTTCCATCGTTGATTCCGGGGTAAGCATATAGCATCACATTGCTTACTATCTCTTCGAGCGCGAGGTTAATCGGCATATTCAGTTCTTGGGGCACCTGTAGCGCCTCTATCCATTCGGCGAGGGTTGGAATCTGTTGTATGTCGTTGCGCATGATGAGTGCCGGTACTTGGTAACGGATGGTGAGCATGGTTAGGTCATCGCTTTGCGGAGCATCGCCAACAAACTCCGATACACTTGTGAGCATCGTTGTTACGAGTTCCTGCGGACGCATACCGCCTGTTGTGGCAATGGTGTCTAACATCCGTTGTTCACCGAATAGTATGTGGCTGTGGTTCTCCGCTTCGGTCAGGCCATCGGTGTAGAGGAATAGCATATCGCCATAATACATCTGTGTACTTTGTGCTTTATACTCAAAGCCTGTCAACACGCCTATCGGTAGATTGGCCACACACGGCAGATTCTCGGTGTTGCTGCTTGCGACTTCCGATTTTCTGTTTCTAATTATAATCGGTGCATTATGTCCTGCATTACAATAATTCAGCACTCCGGTGTCCAGATCCAGCACACCGATGAAGAGTGTGACGAACATGTTCAGCGTGTTTTGGTCGGCAAGTGTATTGTTGATATGGTGTGCTATCTCATCGGGTTTTTCGAAGTGTGCTGTTGTACTGCGGAAGAGCGAACGGATGGTGGCCATTACAAGCGATGCCGGCACGCCTTTCCCACTTACATCGCCCACACAGAAGAACAATTTGTCATGCCGCACATAGAAATCGTACAAGTCACCTCCTATTTCTTTTGCAGGCTGTACCATACCGTAGATGTTCAGATTGGGTCGGTCGGCGAAAGGCGGGAATACCTTTGGCAACATGGCATTCTGAATAGTTTGCGCAATCTCAAGTTCGTTCTCCATACGCTGCTTGCTTTCCTCTATATTGATAAGGTTGACAATATTTTTTGCGCTATGGTAGATGATAAAGGCGAGAAGTATCATTCCTAACAACATCAGGATAGTTACTAATCCTCCAATGCGCCTCAGACGTCCATATAAGTCGGAGTCAGGGATGAGTACCGACAACGTCCAACCTTCTGTACCCACTTCTTCGCGGAACGTATGATACTTGCCGCCGGCAACTGTATCAGGCGGAGGAAGCAGTTGCATGCCATCGGCATCCGTCAATGTAAAGGAGCAGTTAGGGTACATCTTCATTCGCTCTACGATGTAGTTTATCCGTACACTTGCCGTGCTATCGGATAAAGCATCTACAGAGAGGTCAATGTTCTTCAGTTCACTTTGAATAATTTGATTTGAGGCGATTTCTATAACATGCTCCGAATAATAATATTGTAGTATAGCAGTCGTTTCCAATATGACTGCAGTAATAATGAGGATCAATAATCCTCCCTTATTTTTCTTAAAGTCTTTGATTGAAACCATAGGTGATTGGGTTTATAATTTAATTACGGGTCAGTTGTACTTATCATTTTTATGTATTGTTTTCAGGTGCGTCAGTTCTATAGACATAAAAAGCAATGTAAATAAATAAGTTTGCGAAAATACTACTTTTTTTTTATATAAGCAAATATTTTTGCACTTCCATGTTGAATTTAGCAAACTTAGAGCCGACTACAGAGGTAATAAGCATGTATTTGACTATATCACGGTGCCTCAAATGATTTATAGCTATCTTTTATATCTGCATTTTTTAGAGACAGTGTTCCGATGTATCTAACCATAAATCAACATTATAAAATTTCATTAGAACGGGTATCCGATAGCGAAGTGCAGACTCATGTCGTCTTTCCAACCCAATCCGTTGGCGGCGGTGCGCCATTGTTTGCCATCGTAGTTGGTGCGTGACGGGTCGTGTAGCTTCACACCGAAGTCAACACGGAAAACAAAGAAGTCGAAGTTGAGACGAAGGCCGATTCCATACGACCATGCCAACTGCTTGTAGAACTCCGTAAACTTGAACTGTCCGTAGGGTTGTGTAGGGTAGTCACGGATAGTCCAGATGTTGCCTGCATCGGTGAACAGAGCCATCTCGAGCACCCACACAAGTTTCAGCCGATATTCGAGATTCAAGTCAAGTTTGATATCACCAGATTGGTTATTGAAGTCTATTCTATCACCGGTACCTCTATAGCCGCCGGGTCCCAGACTTCTGATTGTCCAACCTCTCACAGAGTTTGCACCACCTGCAAAATAGCGTTTCTCAAAAGGAATGACATCGGCATTACCAAAAGGCACAGCCACCCCAAGTGCGGCATGATACACGAGTCGGTTGGCTTTGTTGAATATCTGATGATAGGTGAAGTTGATATCTCCCTTCACATATTGTGCGTACGGAATCTTGAAGATTTCATATTTTCCGCCTTCGTTTTGCGGCAGATGGAACAGATTGCTAACACCATATAGCATATTGCCTGCTGTTTCTACTGATAATCCGAAAGTAGCATAGTTTCTCAGTGGTTGGTTTTTGCGGTAAGAGGAATAGCTCAAAGCATACGACCAATCCATGATAAAATGATCTTCATAGGAGTACTTCAGAATGTTGGTGGGTTGCAGGAATTCGTCTCGGAATCTGTCGCTTATCCATGGTAGATAGACATAGCTGATGTCCAGTAGCGTAAAGGTATGGCGCCAATTATGTCTTCTGCCCGATGTCAGGATATAACTCAGACCAGCGTTGGCTATGGTTCTTGTAAACTCTTCGGGGCGTTGTTGGTAGTTGTATCCCACATTGAGTCGTACGTTTGTAGGAAATTTGAGTCCTGCTTCCGCTTTAGCTTCCAGAGCTCGTCCTCCGTTCTGCCGCCACTCGTATGCCACTCTTCCGTTTAAGGAGAGTTCTTCTGCACCTTTGAACAGGTTTCTGTTGGTGTAGCCTACGCCTGCAGCAATCCCCCAGTCGCCGGCAGAGAATGTGCCCTCCACTTCCGCCGTTACGCCGTGTATTTTTGCTCTTGATACTACCACGACGCATGTAAGCGAATCAGCACCGGCAGGGACAAAAGCGATGCTCACATATTTCACGGGTCCTAATGCGTTCAAGGCAGTATAGGTTCGCTCTACCTTTCGTTGATTATAGTTGTCTCCGGGTACTATCTGGCATCGTCGTCGTAACACTCCTTCTCTCAGTAGTTTTCTACCGGCATATAGATAGGTGTAGTCTCCTTTGCGTACGGTATCCGGAGCTTGTGAGTTTTCTTCAGCGATAGCGCTATTGGTATAAAAGACCACATCGCGTATGGTGTATTTGGTGAAAACTTTCTCTTTAATGGAGTCAGGTGCTTGCTCAAAATATTCGTGTAGAGTCAGTTTCAGGTCTATTACCCGTTTCCCGAATGCACTATCCGCCTCAAAATGAAGATAATCTTTTTCGAAATAATAATATCCTCGTGTGCGCATGATATTGGTAATGCGCTGCCGTTCTTCATCCAACACATCGGCATCAAACTGCATTCCCGGAATGATACCGCTACGGAAGGAGGCTATCTGGCTCAGTTCGGCATGTGGCAGCTGAATGTTATAGTCGCGCAAGTGATACGGCTCGCCTGCAGTAATGTCGTATGTGATGTTAAGTTTTTGCTCTTTTATGGATATAGTGGTGTCAACTTCCGATGAGAAATAGCCTTTGTTGTCCATAGCCCGTTTCAGTTGCACCATAGAAGCCTGGGTTTGTATGGAATCATATATTTCGGGAGGTTCTCCTAATTTCCGTATTTGCCGGTTGATCCATTTGGCGGAATCGCCTCGTTGTGTGTTCCATATATCCAACTGAAGTTTCCAGAATCCCATAATGGTGGTGTTGGGTCGTTGCCTGAGATACTTCTTCATACTCTCGCCGGACACTGCTTTTGTGTCGTTTATACACACTTTGTCCTTGTTGAGCAGATACTTTCCTTCGGGTACGAACTTAGTGGTATGGCAGCCCACCAAGGTGAGGAGCACCATACAAAGAATTGCGCCATATTTCAGCCGTGTCCACATTATTCCCAATTTACGCATGCAAAGATAAGAAGATTTTCGGGACTATGCAACCCTTGTGCATAGTCTTACAAGGCAAGTGCATCACATTGGGGAATGCTAATGCTACAGATGGAGTTTTAGAAAAGCAGCAGGTGCCTTTTGTCGGTGTACTGCATAGACTTGGAATCACCCAATAATCACCCAATAATCACCCAATAATC
>CAJOPG010000017.1 GCA_905236355.1 Paludibacteraceae bacterium
ACCCCATTGCGCCTTCAAACCGACAAAAAATCTAATCAAAAATAAAGCCATAATCATCTAAACGCTAATGACCGATTTGGGTTAAACTCCGGTTTGCTCTGCTGACCGTTTGGGGTCAGAGGAAGGCGGAGTTAGTATTTAATGTTATCTATGAGTCTTACGGGTCCGCAGTAGACCGTGACACAGCCGATAGCGTGCGAGAAATCGTCGGCAGGCAGCAGAGTGGTTTGGTCAACAATCTGGAAATACTCAACCGAGAGTCCTTCCACACGATTGATTTGTTCAACGACCCACGATTCCACTTGGGCGACAGTCTGCGACTGCGTGAGTTGCCGGCTCTCGAACAAGATATGCGAGATATTGACTGCCGTTTGCTTTTCTTCATCAGAGAGGCGTTCATTTCGGGAAGACATAGCCAGTCCGGAAGTTTCACGCACGATAGGGCAACCGACAATCTGAATGGTATCGAGGTTCATCTGTTTGACCATGTGCCGAATGATGGCAAGTTGCTGATAGTCTTTTTCCCCGAGATAAGCACGGTCGGGTTCTATCAATCCGAACAATTTGCTCACGATTTGCACCACACCGTTGAAATGTCCCGGTCGCATTTTGCCCTCCATCATTTGATCGAGACCTGCAAAATCAAAGGCAAAGGTAGTATTCATTTCCTCAGCAGAGTAGATATCCTCGGGTGCCGGTGCAAAGACGAAATCAACTCCGAGCGAAGCAAGCAACTCGGCATCGCGTTCTATATCACGCGGATACTTTTCCAAGTCTTCTTTGTTGTTGAACTGTGTAGGATTGACAAAAACAGAGACGAAAGTAACTTTGTTGTCTTCCACAGAGCGGCGTACGAGCGAGGCATGTCCTTCGTGCAGTGCCCCCATAGTAGGTACGAAACCGATGGATTTTTGTTGTCGTTTGCAGGCCTCCACTTGGCGGCGCAGTTCTTGTTGTGTTTTAATAATCTGCATATTATAAGTCAGGTTAAATAGTTCTTATCTACCCTTTCGGCAAGGCGTGCAAAAGTACTGCTAATTTCAGAATTGCGCAAGAGCAAAAATGGCAAATACATTGCGGCAAGTCAAAATATGGGAATAAATGTCGGAAGCGGTATGTGCCCATTATTCACTATACGGGGAAATTACAGAAATGGCGCATGCCTCTGACCGGAATACAATGAATTAGATTATAAGGCAGTTTGATAAGAGTTTTATACTATATAAAAGAAAACATTGCAAAAAAAAGGCAATATGAAATAATAATTTGGTCAAATCAACTTTTTTTCTTAATTTTGCAGTGCATTTTATACACCTTGCGGTAATGTTTGTTCTATAGCGAATTATTGTTCAGCATCTTCCGCCTAAAAACCAGGAAATTCTATGAAAAACCCTGTACGCATTTTATTCATTTTTCAGGAGATGAATCCTTTTCTGCAAGAGGAGACTTCTATCAGAATGTTGAACAGACAATTGCCGGAATGGTGTCAGTCAAGTGGATTTGAGACCCGCACTTTTATGCCTAAGTTCGGTGAGATAAACGAGCGACGCAATCAGTTGCACGAAGTGATTCGTTTGTCGGGCATGAATGTGATTATAGACGATACAGATCATCCGTTGTTGCTGAAAGTGGCGTCTATACAAAACGCCCGCATTCAGATATATTTTGTAGATAATGACGACTACTTCCGTCGCCGCAGAGGTTTGGTTGACGAGAAGGGTAAGGAATATACGGACAACGACGAGCGTTGCATTTTTTTCTCACGCGCAGTGATAGAGACGGTAAAGAAACTTCGCTGGACGCCGGATTTGGTGGTGTGCAGCGGCTGGATGGCGGCTTTAGTTCCGCTTTATCTGCGCACTTCTTATGCCGACACGCCTTTCTTTGCCGATTTGAAGATTGTTTATTCGCTTTATGAGCAGGGTTTCCGCACTCCGTTTGGTACGAAGTTTGCAGAGAAGACGCTCATGGAGGGTGTCACCACACGCGATTTGACCCGTATCATGAACAAGCAGATTGACTATGTGGATCTGATGCGTTTAGCGCTGCAATACAGCGATGCAGTAATACAGTCATCGCCTGTGATAGATGCAGACTTGATGAAATTTATCAAGCAGGAGCAAAAGAAGTTTATGCCCTACACAGGCGGGGAAGCAGCGCCCTATCTGGACTTTTTCCACGAAGTGGTGGGGCGGTAGACGAATAATGAAGCGTGAAGAGCGAAGACAGGAAAGTGTATAACATACTTATAAATAGAAACAAGCAGACAAGCAAAGGCGGAATCAGAAGTCTTTGCTTGTTAGTGATATGTTCAGTATTGTCAGCTATGTTGGTATGTTGCAAGGACGACATAACTAATAGCGGAGCAAGCATATTGCCTCCATCGGATGCGATTGTGGTTAATGTGGACACCTTCGGTATGAGTTCAGTACTAACAGAAGCCGGAGTGATGTATTCATCACCCGATTCGCTGTTATTAGGGGAGGCGGACAATCGCTTTGGGACCATCCATGCCGACATACTGACTCAACTGACTTGTCCGGAGGGGTTCCGGTATCCTGAGAATGCAGCAGTGGACTCGGTGTGCGTATTTCTGACATATCAATCATGGTACGGTAGTGGTCTGAGTCCGCTGGCAGTGAATCTGTATGAGATGGACAAGGCCACCTTCGTATATTCGGAGGCCTACGAAACAACTTTGAACTTGTCGGACTATTGGAGCGGCGATGAAAGCACGCGTTTGCTGGAGGACAGCAAGATAGTGGTGGCTGCCCACGCCACCGATTCTTCCTATCTATCCACTACCGACACATACGCCTACCATGTCCGCTGCAGGACCACCGACAGTTTTGCCGAGCGCTTTTTCGGGATAACAGATTTCAGTTCGCAAGATGCTTTTGATGAACAATTCAAAGGTTTGTATATCACTTCTACCTTTGGCAGTTCTACAGTGCTTTATCTTCAGGATATAAGTCTTGCTGTATATTACCATTTCACATACGACAAGGCAGGACGCGACACAACCGTCAATGCCGTGAAGGGTTTCTATTCCAACTCGGAAGTCCGCAAGGTGAACCGCATTGAATATCAGAACAAAGCATACGAGGCGTTGTTGCAAAATACGGATACCAATTTTGTGGTTTCGCCTGCCAATATGTACACCCGTTTGAGCATCCCGATGAAGAAGATGAGTGACGACATCTTTGCTGATTTAGGTGACAAGCGTCCGTATGTGAATCTGGCGGAACTGAATATTGAAGTGCTGAATGTGTATAAAGGTCAGACAGCCGACAAGACCCGCGATGACTGGGCCCAGCCTTCTCCTTATATGATGTTGCTCAAGGAGAGTTCAGCAGACCGTTTCTTTAACAAACGAGAGATCCCGACGGACACTTGTGCCATCATATCTGCCTTGAATTCGGGAGTGGATGAGGATGGGAACACCATCTACTATTACAGTTACGATTTGGCAACCTTGCTAACCATGCAGTTGAGAAACAAGCAGGATAATGACACTCTGCAGATGCTGCTTGTGCCGGTAAGTGTGACTACTACCTCAACATCATCGAGCGTTGTATATAGTTCTGCAAAACTTCTTCATACCATTACAGCCACTGCTCTGCCAAGTGCATCCAATGCAAGCTGTCCGATGCGTTTAGAAGTGGTCTGCTCCGGATTCTGATTTTATATGTTCCGCATCAAGAACCGACATAAACCGCTGCGTATGGCGATGCCAACGGTGTTGCTTGTTGTTGTCCTGCCCTGCATTGCAGGTCTGCTTTGTCCTGCTCCCTCACTATGCGACGATACCCGCCATCAGGCACCTACAGTATCATTGCCTGAACATACGATAGACTCGCTGATGCTGAAGGCCATCAATGAAGGTCTTATCCCCGGCGGAGTGGTATGTATCATTCAGTCAGACAGTATCATTTTTCATAAAGCCTACGGCTACAGGCAATTGGTTCCTGACACTCTTCCGATGACCATAGAAACGACCTTCGACTTGGCATCGCTAAGCAAGCCGGTGGGTACTGCAATGGCATTGATGACCCTTGCCGAAGAAGGCAAGGTGGATTTGAATGCACCTGTCAGTCGCTATCTGCCACAATATGAAGGCAACGCACATGTAGTTCACCTGCTCACGCATACCTCCGGTTTGCCTGCATATATGAATCCTGAGGGGTTGCGCAAGCGCTATGGAGCCCCCGCCCCACAAGCCTTAATGGATAGCATCTGCCGTTGCCGACGCCTATGCAACCCGGGTGAAAAGGAAATCTATTCCTGCCTGAATTACATCGTTCTGCAACACATCATACAAAGTGTAAGCCATGAAGAGTTTGCACTATATGTACAGAAACATGTGTTTGACGCATTAGGTATGCACCATACCGGTTATGGCAGCACCGCCCATAATGTGGCATCCACAGAGATTCTGCATGGCACCACTATCCCGTTGTGCGGCATAACGCACGACCCGCTGGCACGCATCATGAATGATGGCAAAAGCGGCAACGCAGGCGTGTTCTCCACATCGGGCGACTTGGCCAAACTGACGCTGTTTCTCTTGAACAACAAACAAGACCCTGTTGTATGGCGGATGACACATGTGCCTGATTCGCTGACTGCAACAAGATATACCTTAGGCTGGGGGAAACAGGCCGACGACATCACCTATATGGGCACATTGATGAGCGATGAGGCATACGCACACACAGGGTTCACAGGCACACTGATGGCGATAGATCCGCAGAAGGAGGTGGCTGTCATCCTACTCACCAACCGCGTACACCCCTATGGCGGGAAAAGCATCAATACACTGCGCTCCGCTATCTGTGATGCCGCTATGCAGTAGCATACCGACAAGTTTCAATTACTTTTGAATAAAAATATCGGTATTTTTCTTCTCTTCACTATTGCAGGCACGGTTTTTGCATGAATAATGACAACAAACCATATCACAACGATGAGAAGAGTTCTTAACTTCATCATTCTTCTTTTGAGCGCATTGACGGTATTAGCTGACGATGTGCAGTTTAAGGCAAGCGCCCCGGGGCAGGTAATCGTGGGCAAACCTTTCCAACTGACCTACACTGTCAATCAGCGAAGCAAGGACTTACGCGCCCCTGAGATGACGGATTTCGACATTCTGGCGGGACCATATACCTCGCAATCAAGCAGTACGAGTTGGATTAACGGTCAACGCACATCCTCTTTCACACAGACCTACACCTACACCATTGTTGCCTCCAAAGAAGGAACATTCAACATTCCTCCGGCCACTATAACGGTCAGCAGTGAGCAATATACCTCCAACGGACTGCGCATTAAAGTGCTACCGCCCGACGAAACACCCGCAAATGCAGACAATGGCAACAATGCGGCAGGCAATAGCAACGGGAACACAGCAAATGGAGGACAAACAGGTAGCAATGTCTCAAGCGACAACATCTTTATCCGCACCATCGTAAGCAAAACGCATGTGAGCGAGCAAGAGTGCATACTGCTGCAGTATAAACTCTATTTTGCCGGCGTGGATGTAACACAATTTACCAACAACACCAAACTGCCCGAATACAAAGGGTTCCTTAAGCAGGATTTAGAACAAGGAGAGATTCAAACACAACTGGAACACTATAACGGACGCAACTACAACACCGCCGTGCTCTATCAGACACTGCTCTACCCGCAACACAGCGGAGACATAAAAATCGACCCTGCACAGTTTGAGGCGGTTCTCCGTGTGCAGACACGGGCACAGGTGCGCAGTATCTTCGACGACTTCTTCGGCTCCTACACCAATGTTACCCGCTCACTGACGGCTCCGGGGATAAAAATCACTGTTGATGCACTCCCGAAAGGGAAACCCGCCGGGTTCTCCGGCGGCGTGGGACACTTCAAGATGAATGCCATGCTGCAAGGCAGTAGTCAGCAGGAACTAAGTGTCAACCAGAACGATGCCGTTACACTTAAATTAGACATCACAGGTGCAGGCAATATGAAACTGCTCAAAACGCCTGCAGTGGACTTCCCTGAAGGATTTGAGGAGTACGACCCCAAGGTCACCAACAACTACAAAACCACCGCAAGCGGAATGTCAGGCACTAAAACTATTGAATACCTGTTCATTCCGCGCGCTGCCGGTGACTATACCATTCCGCCTGTCAGCTTCTCCTATTTCGATACACAAGACAAGCAATACAAGACGCTGCAAACACCCGAATATACGCTTCATGTAAAACGAGGGGCAGAAGAAGAGTCGGGAACAATAGTGAGCAACTATGTAGCAAAAGAAGATATTCATCAACTGGGCAGCGACATACGCTATATCTACACAGGAACACTCAATGCCACACCGCGCTGGAAAACATTCCGCTTCGGCACACCCTCCTATTGGCTCTGTCTGCTGGTGCCACTGTTGATAGCCGTTCTGCTATTCATCATCTTCCGGCGCCAGATACGAGAAAATGCAGATGTGAGAAAAGTAAAATACAAAAAGGCTAACAAAGTGGTGCAGAAACGATTGCGATTAGCAAAAAAACTGCTTGACGAGAACAAGCGTGATGCCTTCTTCGAAGAAATAGAACGAGCGGTATGGACTTATCTGAGCGACCGGCTTAGCATACCCACCGCCGAACTCAACAAAGCAAACATTGAGCAAATACTCAAAGGCAAAGGTGTTGAAGACAACATGATAGGTCAAGTAACCGATGTGCTCGCCACTGCTGCTTTTGCACGCTACGCACCCGCCTCATCCGACCACGATATGGAAGACCTCTACAATAAGGTGGTAACCGTTTTTGCCAACTTAAAAATTTAGTTCAAATGAAGAAAATCATCATTATACTGACCCTTTGCATAGGAGCACTTCCCCTGCTGCAAGCGCAAAGCACTTTTGAAGAAGCCAATGCGCTCTATGCCGAAGCAAACTACACCGATGCCATCGCCGCATACGAATACCTCTTGCAGCAAGAGTCGGAGGCGGAACTCTATTACAATCTGGGGAATGCCTATTTCCGGCAAAACGAACTCGCCAAAGCCATTATCAACTATGAACGCGCACTGCGTATCCGACCCTATTGGAAAGATGCACGCTACAATCTGCGGTTCGCACAAAGCAGAATCATCGACAATATCGAAGACAACAACTCATTCTTCCTCTCACAATGGGTGACCTCGCTGCGTAACCTGATGAACGAGAGTGCATGGGCACTGCTCAGTATCGTTCTATTCCTCCTTACGCTTGCCGGCATATTCATCTTCGCTTTCAGTCATGCTGTAGGATGGAGAAAAACAGGATTTCATGTCGCATGGGTAGCCTTGCTGTTCTCGCTTTGTTCCATGGGGTTTGCCGCTTCGCTCCATCATCGTGATACCGAGCGCGCAGAAGCCGTCATCATGCAAGGCATCGTCAATGCCAAAGCCAGTCCCGACAAAAGCGGAACCGACCTGTTCACACTACACGAAGGCACAAAAGTCACCATACGCTCCACGGTCAGCGAATGGGCAGAAATAACCGTTGGCGACAACAGAGGTTGGATACGACTCAGCACCCTGGAAAGAATCTAAACACTTGTAATCACACAACATTATGACATTTCAAAGTCCCGCATATCTGTTCCTGTTGCTTCTGCTTGTCCCCGTCATCGGATGGTATATCTGGGAGATTCGCAAAGCAGATGCCAGTCTTCAAATCTCCTCCACACACACTTTGCGCCGACAAAGCAAAACTGCCCGTATCTACTTGCTGCACATTCCTTTTGTCCTACGCATTGCAACCATCATCCTGCTCTCCGTCGCACTCGCACGACCGCAACTCACCAACAGTTGGAAAAGCGAATCCACCGAAGGCATTGACATCATGATGGCACTCGACATCTCAGGCACCATGCAGGCGGAAGACCTGCGCCCCAACCGACTTGAGGCGGCAAAAAATGTAGCAACAGAGTTTATTATATCACGGCCAAACGACAATATAGGCCTCGTGGTATTTGCCGGAGAGAGTTTCTGCCAATGCCCCCTCACCACCGACCATGCCGTACTTGTCAACCTATTCAAATCCGTCAAATTCGGCATGATTGAAGACGGAACCGCCATCGGACTCGGACTTGCCAATGCTGTTAACCGCATGAAAGACTCGCCCACCAAATCAAAGGTTGTCATCCTGCTTACCGACGGTAGCAACAATCGGGGCGACATCGACCCGCAAACTGCTGCCGAAATAGCCAATACCTTCGGTATCCGCGTCTATGCTGTCGGCGTCGGAAGTTACGGACAAGCCAGAGTTCCCGTGCAGACACCTGTAGGCGTACAATATATGATGATGGATTCTGAGTTTGACGAGGGCACGCTGCGCAACATCGCACATACCACCGGAGGCGAGTATTTCCGCGCTACCGACAACCGCTCGCTCCAACAAATCTACGAACAGATCGACCAAATGGAGAAAACCAAAATCCGGGTAAGAGAATATTCCAAACGCACCGAGAATTTCCAACCATATCTGCTCGCGGCGCTCATCTGCCTGTTTCTGGAAATTCTTTTGCGCTATTTCTTCCTGCGCACCATCAGCAACTGAGGTCAGAACAAACCTTCAATTTGTTTGGACATTGCAGAACAAAAATTTGTCTCGGATTCCCATTGGGCGCATCCCCGTCATCCGGCGTCTTCGCCTGACGCTATCTTAGCCGCACAAGCCTCCATCAGCCAGCGAGGTGTGGAAGTGGCACCGCATACGCCGACACGCTTGCCCTTGCAAGATGCTATATAGGCGGCGTCCAACTCATCCGGACCACCTATATAAATACTGTCTGCATTCACCGCAACACAATGCTGATACAACACTTTCCCGTTGGAAGAATTTCGTCCGCCTACAAACACCACCTTGTCCTGAGCGCCCGCAAACTCACGAAGATGCTGAACACGGGTCCGCACTTGCTTGCATATCGTGTCATACCACTCAAAATGCGTCCCCGCTTGCAGACGCCCCGACATCTCATCTATCAATACACGGAAAGCATCTTCTGATTTGGTGGTTTGTGAAAACAGATAGATATCACGACCGAAATCCACTCTATCCAAATCGCTCACTGTCTCCACCACTATCGCTCTATTGTCCGTCTGACCTTGCAGACCTATCACTTCGGCATGACCGCGCTTCCCAAAGATAACAATCTGGGCATCCCGATGCTCTTCGTATGTCTTCAGTATCTTTTGCTGAAGATGACGCACCACCGGACAACTCGTATCTATCAGATTCAGTCCTGCTTCCGCTGCCTTCTGATAAGTGGCAGGAGGCTCACCGTGTGCGCGTATCAACACCTTTGCACCATGCGGCAAATGGTCATACTCTTCATGTGTAATCGTCTGCAGACCCATGCGGGACAACCGGTCCACCTCCTCACCATTATGCACTATCTCACCTAAACAATACAAAGAATGGGCACTGCCCAACTCC
This sequence comes from Paludibacteraceae bacterium, assembly GCA_905236355.1. Taxonomy (GTDB): domain Bacteria; phylum Bacteroidota; class Bacteroidia; order Bacteroidales; family Paludibacteraceae; genus Colicola. Next base: position 9,458 of record CAJOPG010000017.1, read on the forward strand.
TCTTCCGCTTTCCGGATGGCTGTCACCACACCGAAGCAGAAACCCGATTGTTCGTCTATCGTTACCATCTCTCAGTCGCTACACGCATCCGCAAACAACTGCTTCACATGTGCCATCTGCTCCTCACGAGTCATTTCCGAATTGTCCACCACTATCGCATCCGCTGCTTGACGCAAAGGTGATTCCTGCCTATGCGTATCCCTGTAGTCCCTCTCATTCACATCACGAAGCACATCCTCAAACACAGGCTTCTCACCTTTCTCCTGCAACTCCAAATAGCGACGCTGCGCACGGACTTCGGCGGAAGCCGTCAGAAACAACTTCAACTCCGCCTTCGGAAACACCACCGTACCTATGTCCCTGCCATCCATCACAATTCCCTTCTCCCTGCCCATAGCCTGCTGCTGTTCCACTAAAAAACGCCGCACTACACCTAATGTACTCACTTGCGAGGCCATATTGCCCACTTCCAAAGTGCGTATATGCTTCTCCACATCCTCGCCGTTCAGACATACATGCTGCCCGTCGGCGGTGCGGACAAAACCTATCTCTATCTCAGGCAGCATCTGCTTGATTGCCTCTTCGTCACTCACCTCCACTCCCGCACGCAATACATACAATGCCACCGCACGATACATCGCACCCGTGTCCACATATGTGTAACCCGCGTAGGCCGCCAACTCCTTGGCTATCGTACTCTTGCCACACGACGAATAGCCGTCTATCGCCACTATTATCCTTCTCATTTCAGAAACTGCTTTATATCCGTATTTACCGTAAACTGATATACATACTGACTTTTCGTATATTGCGAGAAAGCAAAACCCACACGCACCTGCTTGACGCGAACACCCGCACCCAAGGCAAAACCTGCCAACGAACGTTGGTCCTTCAGATTCAGTTCCATCCGCCGACGGTGATTATAACTCAAAGTCAGATAAAAACGCTCATTTCTTGGCACTATGTCCAACGCAAATATCACATGACGGAACATCATATCATACCACATCACGGCTCCGTTTTCCTGCATAATGGTCCACTGCTCGGTGCTGATACCCTTCTTGCTGCCCAGCACATAAGTATCCTTCCCGCTTAATTCATACCCCAAATTCCAACGCTGCATGTTGTGGACCGTCATTGACAAACGAAACGGAGCATGCCGGAAACGAAGACTCAATCCTAACTGCAAATTTAACGGAAGCTTCTCCCTATGCTGACCATCCTCTTCCGCATAAAACCCTTTCAATTGCCAACCTATGTTCTGAAGCGAAAGACCCAAATGGAAAATGCTGTCACGCGTCTGAAAATGAGCACCTACATCCGCACCCAAAGCAAACGCATGATAACCTTCATAGTTGTTATATATCGGCTTCAAAGCGGCACCCACCGTAAACATCTCACCCAACTGACGGGCATATACCAAATCTATCAACATGTCGCGGGCGGAAAAACTGCCACCCGTCAGGTTGCCGTAGGCATCGGCGTATGGCATCTTCCCGTAGTCCAGATAGTGAATGCTCGCCGCAAAATAGTTGTCTTTATAGTTGTGCGCATATATGGCTGAGGCAAAATTCACGCCGCTCATGTAGTATGCATAGTTCAACTGAAGAGTCTCGTGCGTATCGGCGGATAACAATGCAGGATTGCTCAACGCAAAACTTGCATCACCCTCGTTGATAGACACATTCGTACCACCCAACGCGTTCATTCTCGCTGAAATAGGTAGATGCAGAAAACTGTACAACGAGGCACCGCCTTGTGCCGATATGCCACCACTCAATAGCAACATACCGCATAATAACGCTATTTTTCCTTTGCTCATGCCCATCCTTCGCATACTTATTGCAACTTGCAAAGATAGCACAACTTTTCCATATATGCAAATCCCGACCCGCAAGAACCAAAAATCAAAAACCAACACATATCCAATAACTTACGCAACACTCACACACAAAAAACCGTTGTAACCTACTCAAAATCAGTTACCCCAAACATAAGATAAACATAAGATGAACATAAGATGAACATAACATAAACATAATAGAAACAGAAAATCAACTTATTTTGCTATGCATACCATATAGTCGGAATACTTATTCCGTCATCCCGCACCTTTTAGATTTAGATCGTTCGAACACATGAAAGGCCGGTGGGCTTTTATGGTTGCGGAAGTAACATGTGAATTGGGATAATCACATTTATGATGCGAACACTTGGAGCAACTCGTTTCGGAATACCGCCTCGCAGCCTATGTTCTATAGCAGAATAAAAACCAACCGAACCTGTCCGCCTCATCCCTGAAAAATTGAAAATGACAAAATCACTTGTGGGAAACTTAGGCAATTTTACGGAAAACTCAGGCAATTTATCACAACAAGCCAACCCACAAAATATTTCTCTCTCCCCCTCTTGTATCATTTATAAAGAATGTGTATATTTGCAAACTGAATCATGCACAAGCGTGTGCTTGATTTTCTATACAAGAAAACACTATAATAAAAACAAATACCATGAAAAAACAAGTTCTCTTTTTTATTGCACTTTCTTGTGCAATAACCATCAATGCTAAAACAGTCAAACTTAATCCCGGACCTTGGGAAGTGGATAATGCCAAATATGCAGTATGGCATTGGCAGGAAGGAGGTTCTGACGGCAGTTTCTCCGCATTTATGACACTATCCGGAACCACATATTCCACCTCTATTGATGACAAATCAAACAAACTTATTTTTGTGCGCATTTCTTCAGATGCCACTGCACCGGACTGGGGAAAGAAATGGAATCAGACGGGGAATCTGAATTATTGTTCAGGAATTTACACCATAACAGGTTGGGGAGAAAGCGATGGCTCATGGGACAGTTGCTCAGAAGAAGGCGGTGGTTCTGACCCCGCTTGCGGAAGCGACTACTATCTTACCGGCGACGGCACATGGACCGGAGGCGAAACATGGAGTCCTACCGCTGCTAAAATGACAAGCGGTAAAATCGTCATCAGCGCTCTCCCCGCAGGAACCTACACCTTCAAAATCACACAAGGCTGCTGGGCCAGTAATTGGGGTAATGACGCTATTAACACAAGTTGCTCTAACATCTCATGCAACGGCGATACCGACGGCAATGCTGTGTTCTCCCTTTCCGCCGCCGCCGATGTCACCTTCACTTTCGATGGAGTAAGCATCTGCATCTCAACCGAAAGCGATGTACCCACACCCACTCCCGTCACCCTCAAAACTTTCGACACACCTACACCCGCCAACTGTGGTGATGTGATGCTCCAAGCATTCTACTACGACTCCAACGAAGACAAAGAATACGGCAATACCAAATGGGAGACTCTTTTGAAGAATGCAGCAGAGACAGGTGCCTATTTCAATATGATTTGGCTACCCCCATCGGCCATGTCAACCGGCGGTATCGGCTATATACCCCGGCAGTTCTGCAACCAGAGCAGTTATATGGGAAAAGAAACAGACTTGAAAAAACTCATCGAGATTTATCACGATAACGATGCCAAAGTTATTGCCGACATCGTCATCAACCACCATGGTAACAAGTCCAGTTGGTGCGACTTCTTCCCCGAAGACTTCACTCCTTTCGGAACATAT
>CAJOPG010000018.1 GCA_905236355.1 Paludibacteraceae bacterium
CCATACTTCGTTAATTTCATTGCAAATCCCAGCAAACACACTTTCTGCTGAATAGTCCTTATTCTCTGTGGTAATTAACACATGGTTGTATCATATCCTTCTGGTTCTAAAATGTGTTTATATTTTGTTGATTCAAATCTTTGTTGTACCTTTGCGGTGTCATTGAGTTAGTTATGGCTCACTACGACCTGCGTCTGGCTGCATTTCGCCTGTTTTTATATTGCAGTTTCAGCGGTACAGGGGTAGGGCAAGGCGAATGTCCTATGTTAAGTGCGGGGTTTAACACATAACAACTCATATTTTAACAGATCATTTCTTCTAAAGGAATGAGCTGTTATTATTTTGTACACCTTTTCGTATCCGATATATTCTTCTTTCAATTCTACTATTGCTGTTTTATGTCCGTGTTTCTTCCGTATTATTTCATCGCGTGCAATAAGTAAATAAGAGTTATGTTTTGCATCATATCTTATTTCGTTTAAGTTCGTAATAACAGCATCAATATACATTATTGCATCTATGCCATTATGAGTTAATTCTGCTGGGTGGTGATGGTCAATATGCACATAATCCCTGTCAGAAATAATAATATCAGTACACTCCAAAACCTCTGCTTCCCAATCTTCCTCACTGATAGTTGCTACCACATAATAATGATTATTTATATGTGCTTCCTCTCCATTGTAATTTGTTGGTCTGTTATTTCTATCGATAATTGCCATTGCTTAATACAAAAATGTTATTATCACTGTTACTGCTGTGTTCTGTCCGTTCTGTACAAACGAATTTAGCATATCTATGTTTATATTGTCAAGCATAAGCGGATTTATTTGTATGTCCGTTGCTCTTTGTGTAGTACCATACAAAGGCGGGCGGCACAAAGAAGATAGTATGCTGTTCAGTGTATGTATGTTATCCGCATAGCGCAAGGTGAGATATACAGGTTTTGTGTCCCATTCCCACAAATACACACCCTTCACTTTGTTAGGCTGCATATAATCTTGTAGTGTGGAAAATGCAAGTAGGATGATGTTTTTTTAAATTCTGTTGATTTTTCTTGCAAAAGTGTTGCGGGAGAAAAAAGAAAGTTGTATCTTTGCACCGTGTTAGAAATAAAGGCGTGGATGAATTTAAGGTTACGAATACGGTAAAAGGTTTGTGTGGGTTAACTCCATATTAGTACCTTGGTTTTTAGTTGATATGAAACTTAAGATGCTGATAGGTAGCGATTACAGGACGAGGGAATTGTCTTGTGTGTCAAGTGTCGGCTCTTAATATGAATAAACTTTCCGCAGTTATTGTGGAAAGTTTTTTTTTATTAATAACCATAATTTGAGTTGCAGCATAACTTTTGGGTTGTATTGCGAGAAAAATGCTCATGATATACGACAATGGTGAAATATTAAGACTCCCTGCATTTGTTGATTTGCATGTTCATTTTAGAGAGCCCGGGTTTTCCTACAAGGAGACTATTGCTTCGGGAAGTATGGCAGCAGCAGCGGGCGGCTACTCGGATGTGTTCACCATGCCTAATCTGAATCCTGTTCCTGATTCTATAGAGCATCTTAGTGTCCAGCGTGAGATTATAGACTCTACTGCTTTAATCAATGTTCATCCATACGGAAGTATCACAATCGGTCAGAAAGGCGGCGGGCAGTTGGTAGATATTGAGCGGTTGTCGTCTTTGGTGGCGGGTTTTTCGGATGATGGGCGTGGTGTTCAGTCGGAAGAGTTGATGTTGGAAGCAATGCGCCGCTGCAAGGCTGCAGGCTCTATAATAGTGGCGCACTGTGAGGTGGATGAATTGCTTCGAGGCGGTTATATTCATGAAGGGGGCTATGCGCAGCGGCATCATCATAAAGGCATTTGTTCTGAAAGTGAGTGGCGTGAAGTGGAGCGCGACTTGAGATTAGTGGAAGAAACGGGTTGCCGTTTTCATGTGTGCCATGTGTCAACAAAAGAGAGCGTGAGTTTGATAAGGGCGGCAAAGCAGAAAGGGCTTCCTGTGAGTTGTGAAACGGCTCCGCATTATTTGCTGTTGGATGATAGTATGCTGCAGGAGTCAGGCTGTTGGAAAATGAACCCTCCGATTCGTTCAAAGGCGGACAGAGAGGCTTTGAGGGAAGGGATTGCGGATGGGACAATCGATTGTATAGCAACCGATCATGCCCCTCATTCGCAAGAGGAGAAGAGCAGAGGGTTGGAACATAGTGCTTTTGGTATTGTAGGGTTAGAAACGGCTTTCCCGCTGCTGTACACTTATCTTGTTGGCGAGGGTGTGATAACGATGGAGCGTTTAGTAGAATTGATGTCGTCTGCGCCCCGCAGGATAATGAATCTTTCTGAAGATACGGACTCTTATACACTGTTTGACCTCTCGGATGAATATACTATCAATCCTGACCGGTTTTTATCAAAGGGGAAAGCTACACCGTTTGCGGGTTGGAAAGTGAGAGGCAGATGCCTGAAGACGGTATGCAACGGCCGGCAGGTATATAAATACACACCAAGATGCAGCAACTGACATTTGACATATTGGAGAACAGTCCTCTCGCCGAAGATGTCTTCCGCCTGTGGCTCAAAGCCGGTACGAGTGAGGCTTGCAGCGCATTGAAGTCGGTGAAGGCCGGTCAGTTTGTGAACATAGGCGTTAAGGGTTGCTTCCTGCGGCGTCCTATTTCGATATGCGATGTAGAGGGAGAGCGGTTGTGCCTTGTATATAAGGTTGTGGGTAAGGGAACTGCAATTATGGCGGATATGAGCGTAGGTGAGCAGGTGGATATGCTTCTCCCGCTGGGTAATGGCTTCAATATTGCAAGGTCAGGTGCAAAGCCATTGTTGGTAGGGGGAGGTGTGGGGGTACCTCCATTGCTGTTGCTTTTCAAACAATTGAAGGAAGCAGGCAAGACAGCCGATGTGGTGTTGGGGTTCAATAAGAGGCAAGATATCATATTGGCAGACGAGTTCCGGCGGTTGGGCTGTGAACCGATAGTAGCGACTATTGACGGGAGTGAGGGTTACAAGGGTTTTGTAACGGATGCATTACGGAATATCAATGCAAATGCCAATAATACCTATTATTATAGTTGCGGACCTATTGGAATGCTTCGCGCCGTGAAACGGGAATTGGCAATTGGGGGCGAACTGAGTATGGAGGAACGAATGGGTTGTGGCTTCGGGGTATGTATGGGATGTACCTGTCATACACAAGGAGGAGCCCGGCAGGTATGTACTGACGGGCCGGTATTCGGAAGTGGTGAAGTTATATTTGAGGAAGCAAGCGGGCAGATTCTTATTTGAGAGAATAATGAACGGCAGACTTAACATATCGTTGGGCAATTTGCAGTTGCAGAATCCGATTATCCCGGCTTCGGGAACATACGGCTTCGGGCTTGAGTTTTCGCAGTTGTATGACATCAACTGTTTGGGTGCCGTCAGCATAAAAGGCACCACTGTGCAGCCTCGATACGGTAATCCCACTCCACGCATAGCAGAAACGGAAGGCGGAATGCTTAACTCGGTAGGACTACAGAATCCGGGTATGGAGAGAGTGATTGAGGAGATATTGCCTCAACTCCGAGAAGTTTATCACCAGCCCATTATCGCCAATATCAGTGGTTTCTCTGTTGAGGAATATGTACAGTTGGCGGAGCGGATGAGTGGAGAAAAACAAGTGGAGATAATAGAGGTTAATATATCCTGTCCCAATGTTCACAATGGAGGTATGGCTTTCGGCACTGATGCTGCGGCAGCAGCGGAAGTGACGGCTGCAGTGAAATCGGTGTCACAAAAACCGGTGTATGTTAAGTTGTCGCCGAATGTGACAGACATAAAGGAGATAGCTCTTGCTTGTGAGCAGGCAGGTGCAGACGGGCTATGCCTGATAAATACCTTGCTGGGGATGCGTATTGACATACGCAAGCGCCAACCCATACTCGCCAACCGATATGGCGGTATGTCCGGTCCGTGCATATTTCCGTTAGCGGTGCGTATGGTAAATCAGGTGGCGCAGGTGTGCCATATTCCTATTATCGGTTGTGGCGGAATCAGTTCGGCTGCAGATGTAATAGAGATGATGATGGCCGGTGCAACAGCAGTAGAGATAGGCGCTCAGAATCTGATTGACCCCTATGTGTGCAAAAAGATAATAGAAGATATGCCGAAACTGATGGACACGCTCGGCATAGATAAAATAGCAGATATAATAGGTGTAGCAGCAAGATGAAAGCAAAGGAGACAATAGATAGAAATGTAATCATAGCCTGTGATTTTTCTTCGGCAAAACAGACCTGTGAATTTCTTAAGGTATTTGGTGAAGAGCGTCCCTACTTGAAGATAGGTATGGAATTGTTCTATGCAGAAGGCCCGGAAATAGTGCGGCAACTCAAGAGAAAAGGATTCCCTATATTTCTTGACTTGAAATTGCACGATATACCTAATACTGTGAAGAAAACGATGTCAGTTCTTTCAAAACTGGAGATAGATATGTGCAATCTTCATGCCGCCGGAACAATTGATATGATGAAGGCGGCATTGGAAGGCTTGACCCGACCGGACGGTTCGCGGCCGATACTACTGGCAGTAACCCAACTGACCTCTACCAGCGAGGAGCGTATGCAGAAAGAGCTATTGATAAGCGGGCAGATGGAGCAGGTGGTGGCACGGTATGCACAGAATGCACAGCAAGCGGGACTTGACGGAGTGGTATGTTCTCCCTTGGAGGCCGCAATAGTGAAGCAAAGTTGCGGTCAGAAATTTCTGACAGTGACTCCCGGAGTGCGTTTTGCAGAGTCGCAAAGCAACGACCAGATACGCATTACAACTCCGGCAAAGGCACGCTCCATGGGGGCGGACTATATTGTAGTGGGCAGACCTATTACTGCTTCTGACAATCCACGGGAAGCATATCTGAGATGTGTGAAAGAATTTAATAACAATATATAACGATGGATAGCGAATTCAGACAACATATAGCCCTCAATTTGCTTAGTATAGGTGCCGTCTTCCTTCGCCCGGATGAGCCTTTCACATGGGCAAGCGGAATAAAAAGCCCTATCTACTGTGACAACCGGCTTACCTTGTCGGATGTGTCAGTGAGGACGGATATAGAGAGGGGGCTCTCTATGCTTATACAGGAATATTTCCCGCAGGCGGAGGTTATAATGGGCACTTCTACCGCAGGTATTGCTCATGCAGCAATTGTTTCCACTATGCTTTCTTTGCCGATGGGCTATGTGCGCTCCTCACACAAGGATCATGGTCGCGGTAATCAGATTGAGGGTAGAGTACAGTCCGGACAAAAGGTGGTAGTGGTGGAGGACCTTATCTCCACTGCCGGGAGTTGTATAGAAGTGGTGGAGGTGCTCAGAGAAGCCGGTGCTGAAGTGTTGGGCATTGTGAGTATCTTCAGTTATAATATGCAAAAGGGGATAGACGCCCTGCGGGCACACAGTGTATGCAACTATAGTTTGTGCAATCTTGATTTATTGCTTGATACGGCAACAGAGCATAACTATATACTTCCGGCAGACAAGGCACGACTTCTCCGCTTTCGTGATAATCCTGCGGATGAGAGTTGGATGATAAGGCAATAATATAACACAAATAACTTTTAATGGTGCTATGCGACATTTGATTGACCCTACAGACCTCAGCGTTCAAGAAACTCAGCAACTTCTTGACTTGGCAATTGATATTATTAACAACCGACAGGCGTATGCTCATGTATGTGACGGTAAGAAACTTGCGACCTTGTTTTATGAGCCGAGTACCCGCACTCGCCTTAGTTTTACAGCGGCGATGATGGAATTGGGAGGCAATGTGCTTGGTTTCTCCGATGCCCGCACTTCTTCGGTAAGTAAGGGTGAAACAGTGGCGGATACGGTGAGGGTGGTGTCTGCATTTGCCGATATTATTGCCATGCGTCATTTCAAGGAAGGGGCGCCCAATGTGGCAGCGCAATATTCCCGTATCCCCATTATTAATGCCGGAGATGGAGGGCATGCGCATCCGACACAAACGCTTACCGACTTGCTGAGCATTTTGCGCGAACTCGGGCACTTGGACAACCTCACCATCGGCTTGTGCGGTGACTTGAAGTATGGTCGCACCGTCCACTCTTTGATTAAGGCTATGAAGCGTTACCAAGGTACTAAGTTCGTGCTCATTTCTCCTGATGAGTTGCGCTTGCCTGATTATATAAAAAGTATTCTTCCAAGTAATTATGTTGAAGTAAATACTTTGGAGGAAGCATTGCCTATGCTGGATGTACTATATATGACACGGGTGCAGCAAGAAAGATTCGCTAATCAAGATGACTATGAAAGACTGAAGGATAGTTTCATCCTTGATGCAAAGAAGATGACTCTTGCTCCGGAGCACATGATAGTACTGCATCCTCTGCCTCGTGTGAACGAAATAAGCATAGAGGTGGATGCTGACCCAAGGGCGGCTTATTTCAGACAGGTAGAGAATGGCAAGTTCGTGCGCATGGCTTTGATATATACTCTTCTAAACACAACAAATGAGCAGGGAAGAGCATTGAGAGAGTTGACACCGACTACTCATCTCTGCACTAATAATCGATGCATTACATTGTCAGAACCTGTGACTAAACAGTCCTATATAGATGAAAACGGGGTAGAACGCTGTGCCTATTGCGACCATTGCTTGAGAAAAAACTGAAGAATTGCATAACCTCCTAAAATAAAAAATCATTATGTCACTCATCACAGAACGCATTATTGAAGAAGGACTCACTTTTGATGATGTTCTTCTTGTTCCCGCTTATTCCGAAGTGTTGCCTCGAGAAGTTGACCTGAGTTGTCAGTTCACGAGGAATATCAAGCTGAATATCCCCATCGTGTCTGCTGCAATGGATACGGTAACAGAGTCGAAGATGGCTATCGCTGTTGCCCGTCAAGGCGGTATCGGGGTCATTCATAAAAATATGTCTATTCAACAGCAGGCAGCGGAAGTGAGAAAAGTGAAGCGTGCAGAGAATGGTATGATATACGACCCTATCACCATCAAACCAAATCAGGTGGTTGGTGATGCATTGAAGATAATGCATGATAATCATATTGGTGGCATTCCTGTTGTGGATGACGATAATTATTTAGTGGGAATTGTCACTAACCGTGACCTCCGTTTTCAAACCGACAGCAAGAAACCCGTTTCTGAGGTAATGACAGCAGAAGGGCTGATTACAATAAACGACATGTCAAACACCAATGTGATTGATATTCTTCAAGAAAACAAAATAGAAAAGTTGCCGGTAGTGGATGCTGAAGGGCATTTGGTGGGGTTGGTGACTTATCGTGACCTCGTTAAGGTGCGAGACTTCCCTAATGCCTGCAAGGATAAAAAGGGGCGTCTGTGTGTGGCTGCCGGAGTGGGCATTACTGCAGATGCGCTGGATAGAGTGGATATGTTGGTGGAGGAAAATGTGGATGCCGTTGTGTTGGATTCTGCACACGGACACTCTCTCAATGTCATTAATACACTGAAAACTATAAAACGCGAGTATCCTATGCTGGATGTGGTTGTGGGGAATGTGGCAACCGCCGAGGCTGCACAGCTCTTAGCGGATAATGGCGCTGATGCTGTAAAAGTAGGTATCGGACCCGGGTCTATCTGCACTACTCGGATAATCGCCGGTATAGGAGTACCGCAACTGACCGCCATTTTTGATACTTCAAAAGCAATCGCGGGTATGGGCATACCTGTTATTGCTGACGGAGGGTTGCGCTATTCGGGTGATATCGTGAAAGCATTGGCGGCAGGAGGCAACTGCGTGATGTGCGGCTCAATATTCGCAGGTACAGAAGAGGCTCCGGGTGACACTATCATCTACAATGGCAGAAAGTTCAAAGCATACAGAGGAATGGGCTCGATTGATGCCATGAAAGCAGGTAGCGCAGATCGATATTTCCAGGAAGATGAAAATAATGTAAACAAACTCGTGCCGGAAGGTATTGTAGGACGAGTCCCCTTCAAAGGAAGCGTGGAAGAAACAATCTATCAGTTGATGGGAGGTCTGAGAGCAGGTATGGGGTACTGCGGAGCTCACAATCTTGAAGAACTGAAGCAGACAAAGTTCGTTCGTATCACCGCCGCTGCTATGGCTGAGAGTCATCCGCATGATATTACTATCACCAGTGAAACTCCAAACTATACGCGTACCTATTAACCCGCTTTTATTGAATTGAACATGGATAAAATACTTATAGCCGATTTTGGTTCACAATACACCCAACTCATAGCACGCCGCCTAAGAGAGAAAAATGTGTATTGCGAAATATACCCCTTCAACAAAGTGCCATGCCCTGATGAAGATGTGCGCGGACTGATTCTCTCTGGTTCACCTGCTTCTGTTCGAGATGAGGGAGCACCGGAAATTGACCTCACCCCATTCTTAGGGAAACTGCCGATTCTCGGTATCTGCTATGGTGCACAACTGTTGGCACAAACCAACGGAGGTGAAGTGTTGCCCTCTCCTAATCGCGAATATGGTAGGGCCATGCTTACTTTGAAAGATTTGACTGACCCGTTGCTTGAAAATATAGACCCGCATTCCCAAGTATGGATGTCGCACGGAGATACTATACGGCAATTGCCTGCCGATTGTACTCTGATCGCCTCCACCGCAGATGTCACAAATGCAGCTTATCGTTTCAATAAAGTGCCGGTTTGGGGCATTCAGTTTCATCCCGAGGTCTATCATACCACTCAAGGGGGAAAACTGCTGGAAAACTTTCTCGTGGGTATCTGCGGATGCAAGCAGGACTGGACTCCCGCTAATTTTGTGGAGCAAACCGTAATGCAACTGCGACAACAGATAGGCTCTGACAATGTGATTCTCGGACTCTCGGGCGGGGTTGACTCTTCAGTAGCCGCCATCCTGCTCCAAAAAGCCATAGGAAACCAACTCCATTGCATATTCGTAGACAGCGGGCTGCTTCGGCAGAATGAATTTGCAGAGGTGTTGGCATCCTACAAAAATATGGGACTCAATGTTACGGGAGTCAATGCATCTGAGCGATTCTTTAGCGACTTGAAGGGAGTAACAGACCCCGAACAAAAACGGAAAGTGATAGGAAAAGACTTCGTTGAAACATTTAACGAGGCCGCGCTACAACTGCAGAATGTACGCTGGCTTGCACAAGGCACCATTTATCCGGATGTGGTGGAGTCTGCATCAGTGAATGGACCCGCGGCTAAAATAAAATCTCACCACAATGTGGGAGGACTGCCCGAAAAAATGCAACTGAAAATTGTGGAACCCTTGCGCCTGCTCTTCAAAGATGAAGTAAGAAGAGTTGGGAAAACACTCGGTATGCCCGAATCACTGATAGGTCGTCATCCCTTCCCGGGACCGGGACTGGGTATCCGCATACTCGGAGAGGTAACACCCGAGAAGGTCTCTATATTGCAGCAGGTGGATAAAATCTTTATAGATAATCTGCGCACCGCCGGATGGTATGATAAAGTATGGCAGGCTGGCGCTATATTGTTGCCCGTGCAAAGTGTGGGAGTGATGGGGGATGAACGCACCTATGAACGCTGTGTCGCACTAAGGGCTGTGTCTTCGGTGGACGGAATGACCGCTGATTGGGTGCATCTGCCTTATGAACTCCTTGCACAAGTGTCTAACGAGATAATTAACAAAGTCAAAGGGGTTAACAGAGTGGTCTATGATATATCATCCAAACCGCCTGCAACCATAGAATGGGAATGAAGATATACCTGATTGCAAAATTTTAAGTAAAAAAGACAAACAAAAAGAATAACCAAAAATGACTCTGCAAATACATCCTCATAACTCATTGTATTTCCATAGGGCTCTTGGGTTGTTCTTGGATTCTTTAAGATTTTTTGTAAAACAATAGTGAATATCAATAGAATATGAAAGTAGCAGTAATAATGGGGTCAACAAGCGACTGGGAGGTAATGAAACCGGCCGTTGATACGCTTGAGCACTTCGGCTTAGACTATGAAAAACTGGTTATCAGTGCTCATCGTGCACCGCAAGCATTGTTCGAATGGGCATCCACTGCCAAAGAGCGGGGACTAAGCGTTATAATCGCAGGAGCAGGAGGGGCTGCACACTTACCCGGAGTGATAGCAGGATTAACCATTCTGCCTGTAATCGGAGTCCCGGTGAGAAGTAAAACGCTTGATGGACTGGACTCGTTGCTCTCTATCGTGCAAATGCCTTCGGGAATCCCCGTCGCCACTGTCGCTGTTAATGGAAGCAAGAATGCGGCATTATTGGCAGTGGAGATGCTCGCGCTGCAATCGCAAGAGTTGGAACAAAAACTATTCGAATATAGAAAACAACAGACTGAGGCTGTGTTGGCAGCCCAATTATAGAATTTATAGATTTATTCTATTATGAAAGAACCTGCCGCATACAGAGTTTTTGTGGAGAAAAAAGAGGGTTTCCGGGTGGAAGCCAAGATGCTTCTTGAAGAACTTATAGAAAATCTGCAAGTTGACATTCAGTCACTAAGACTGATAAATGTATATGACTTGTTTGGTTTCTCGGAAACATTGCTCCATGAGTCGCTTTACAAAGTGTTTGGAGAAAAACCTACAGATAATGTGAGTTGTGAATGCAATCTGACAGGCAAACACTATATAGCAACAGAATATCTGCCCGGTCAGTTTGACCAAAGGGCGTCATCTGCCATCGATTGTGTCCATCTGATCGACCCTCAGGCTGAGATAAATATTCGCAGCGGACGCTTGATGATATTCGACGATGGTGTGAGCCGGGAAACTATCGACAAAATAAAACATTATATAATCAATGCTGTAGAAGCACGAGAAAAAGACATGTCTGTACTTAAACAGACTGAAATCGCGGAAAGTAAACCCATGGTAGTGCTTGACGGATTCTGCAATATGAATCATGAGCAGAGATTGACCTTTATTAAAAAGTGGGGGCTGGCAATGAATGAGGATGACTTGTGTGAGGTGATTCGCTATTTCCGCTCTGAACAACGGGAACCAACCGAAACAGAACTCAGAATACTTGATACCTATTGGAGCGACCATTGCCGGCATACAACCTTTACCACCGAACTGCAGAATATAAAAATAGACCCCTCTTTTATAAAACCGGACATAGAGTCAACACTGGGCGAGTTTCACACTATCCGCTGCAAACTCAACCGTACTCACAAAAGTATGTGTCTGATGGAACTTGCCACTATTGGTGCCCGCTATCTGCGTTCCATAGGATGTTTGGACGATATGGAGCAAAGCGAGGAAAACAATGCATGCAGCATCTTTGTGGATGTGGATGTGGATGGGCAGACCGAGAAGTGGCTGTTGCAGTTTAAAAACGAGACCCATAATCACCCTACCGAAATAGAACCCTTTGGTGGAGCCTCTACTTGTTTAGGCGGCGCCATCCGGGACCCGCTGTCGGGTAGAGCCTATGTATATCAGGCTATGAGGGTGACAGGGGCAGGAGATATATGGCAACCTGTCGCATCTGCTCTTCACGGGAAACTTCCTCAACAGGTTATATCAAAGAAAGCGGCGGCAGGGTATTCTTCATACGGGAATCAGATAGGACTTGCCACCACACATGTCCGGGAAATTTATCATCCGGGTTTTGTCGCCAAACGACTTGAAGTGGGAGCCGTGGTGGGGGCTGTGAGAGCCGAAAATGTACGCAGAGAAAAACCGCAGGCAGGTGATATCATCCTTATGCTCGGCGGAAAAACCGGTAGAGACGGTATCGGTGGTGCCACGGGCTCGTCCAAGCAACATACAGAATCTTCTCTTGAGACCTGTGGCAGTGAAGTGCAGAAAGGTAACGCCCCTGTGGAGAGAGCTCTGCAACATCTGTTCCGCAGGTCACAAGTTACCCGTCTTATCAAAAAAAGTAATGATTTCGGAGCCGGGGGTGTAAGTGTCGCCATAGGAGAACTGGCAGACGGACTGGATATCTGGCTCGACAGGGTGCCGGTGAAGTATCAAGGGTTGAACCCTACAGAATTGGCAATCAGTGAATCGCAGGAGAGAATGGCCGTAGTGGTGAGTGCTGTCGATAAAGCAGAGTTCTTCCGTTATTGTGCAGAAGAAAACATAGAGGTGACACATGTTGCCGATGTAACGGATAGGGGACGGATGCGTTTGTTTTACCACTCAACAATAATAGCAGACCTGAGCCGCGAGTTCATTGATAGCGCAGGAGCAAAACATTATGCTGATGCAACTATAGGTGTAGTGGAGAATAAAAATCCGTTTAAACAACAAATAGAAGGCCATTGTCTTGCAGAAAAGATAGATACATTGCTCCAAATGCCCAATGTATCAAGCGAAAAAGGACTGATAGAAATGTTTGACTCCACTATAGGGCGTTCCACAGTGTTGATGCCTTTCGGTGGGAAAACACAATTTACTGAAACACAAGTGTCGGTTCAAAAACTTCCGGTAGAAGGTTTTACCAATACAGCAAGCATAATGGCATTCGGCTACAACCCGTTCATATCAGAGTGGAGCCCTTATCATGGTGCCGCCTACGCTGTTGTTGAGGCTTGTGCCAAAGTGGCAGCAGCTGGAGGTGACTACTCACAAATGCGCTTCTCCTATCAGGAATATTTTGAGCGGATGACAACCGACCCGCATTCCTATGGTAAACCTCTAAGTGCTTTGTTAGGAGCATTGAAAATGCAATTGGAACTACAACTTCCTTCTATTGGAGGGAAAGACTCTATGAGCGGAACTTTTGAACATATAAATGTGCCTCCCACACTGATTGCATTCGGCATTACAACTGCTTCTGTTCAAAATATAATCTCTCCTGAGTTCAAACGGGCAGGCAACTTCCTATATCTGCTCAAACATCAGCCCAAAGACAATTACATGCCTGATACCGAACAACTGAAAAAAAATTGGCAGTGGCTTCATCTGGCAATACAAGAGGGTAAGGTATGTTCTGCCTTTGCTTTGGGATTTGGCGGATTGGCTGAGGCGCTATGTAAATGCGGATTTGGCAACATGATAGGTGCAAAGATAAATGTGGATGCTGAAACGCTGTTCGACTACTCATATGGTTCTATATTGATAGAAGTGCCTGCTGAGATTGACTATGAAGAAGCGCAATATCTCGGACAAACCATAGCTGAGCCCATATTGAGTATTAACTCAGAGGAAATGTCATTGTCTGCATTTGCTATTGACAACATAGCACATTTTGCTCGTATCTATCCGGCAACATCACAGTCAGCTACCAATGCCGTCTCTTTGCCTGCCGCTGCTTGTAGTCGGGAACGAAAGTTCTCGCCGGTTTGCATAGAGCACCCTGTGGTGTTGGTTCCGGTATTCCCCGGCACCAACTGTGATTATGATAGTATTAAGGCTTTCCGTACGGCGGGGGCTGAAGTTAGAAGTATAGTGTTTCGTAATCTTACTTCACAAGATGTGCTGCAGAGTATAGCCGAAATGAAAGAGGCTATTGACCATTGTCAAATACTGATGTTGGCAGGAGGCTTCTCTGTAGGAGATGAACCGGATGGATCGGGTAAATTTATTGCAAGTGTACTCACTAATCAGTTGATTGCTGAATCTGTTAATGCTCTGATTCGTCGCGGAGGACTGATATTGGGTATATGCAATGGCTTCCAAGCGTTGATTAAAAGCGGACTGTTGCCATTCGGTAAACTCGGAGAAGTAAACGAAGACTCTCCCACATTGTTTAGAAATGATATCAATAGGCATGTCTCACAAATAGTCACTACGCGGGTCGCGGCTTGCAATTCGCCATGGCTATACGGGTTTAATGAAGGAGATATGCATAGTATTGCAGTAAGCCATGGTGAAGGAAAGTTCGTCGTTTCAGAGCAAATGGCACACACTCTCTTTGAGAACCATCAGATAGCCTTCCAATATGCTGACCCGTTTACGGGAAAACCAACCATGCAATCTCCATGTAATCCGAATGGCTCCGTTTATGCCATTGAAGGAATAGTGAGTCCTAATGGCCAAATATTGGGGAAAATGGGACATTCGGAGCGATTTGAGGACGGACTTATGAAAAATATTACAGGTAATTGCCGACAAACAATATTCGAGAACGCAGTAAACTATTTTAGACATAACAAAAAATAAAAAATATGGCTCAATCATACGAAAAAGCAGGAGTAACATTGGAAGCAGGCTATGAGGTAGTCCGCCGAATAAAACAACATGTAAGTTCCACTCAACGCCTTGGAACAATGGGAAACATAGGATCCTTTGGAGGAATGTTCGACCTCAGTCTGCTCAAAATGAAGGAACCTGTGCTCGTAAGCGGGACAGACGGAGTAGGGACAAAACTCAAGATTGCGTTTGCTCTCAACAAACATGATACCATAGGAATAGATGCCGTGGCCATGTGTGTCAATGATGTCCTTGCTCAAGGAGCGGAACCGCTATTTTTTCTCGACTATATAGCTCTTGGTAAGAATATTCCTTCAAAGGTGGAGGCAATAGTAAAGGGAGTTGCTGACGGTTGTCGTCAGGCAGGATGTGCACTCATAGGAGGAGAAACGGCGGAAATGCCGGGGATGTATTCCGATGGAGAATATGACATAGCAGGATTTACGGTGGGAGTGGTCGAAAAACAACAACTTATCGATGGAAGTAAAGTGGAGGCCGGAGATGTCCTCATAGGCATAAGTTCATCAGGAATCCACTCTAACGGATATAGTTTGGTAAGAAAAATTGTAATGGATAATGCTCTTGATCTCAATGAGACATTTCCTGAGTTCGGCGGCAAAACTCTCGGCGAAACGCTACTCGCTCCTACAAAAATATATGTCCGACCGGTGTTGGAGGTAATACGCAGTTTTGATGTGCATGGAATCTGCCATATCACAGGTGGCGGATTTGACGAAAATATTCCTCGCACTTTGAAAGTGGAGGAAGGACAAGGTTTTTCTATTGATGAGGAAACATGGCAATTACCGCCCATCTTCACCATGTTGGAAAAATGGGGTAATGTGCCGCACAGAGAAATGTATAATATCTTCAATATGGGAATCGGAATGATTATTGTAGCAAAAGAATCCGATGCAGAAGGTATTATAAACACAATCGCGAACTATCAGGAAAAGGCGCAAATAATAGGTAGGGTGATTAAAGGACAAAATCAGATTAATACACACATACCTACAAAACACTAATAATATACAGAACAAACAAATATAGACTCATTATGGCAAAAAGAGCATTAGTAAGTGTAAGCGACAAAACAGGTTTGGTGGAGTTCGTAAACGGCCTAAGTAAGGCGGGTTGGGAGATTATCGCCACAGGGGGTACTCAGAAACTGCTTGAAGAAGCCGGTATCACGACTATCGGCATAAGCGAAGTAACAGGCTTCCCAGAAATCTGTGACGGTCGTGTAAAAACCCTTCATCCCAAGGTGCATGGAGCATTGCTCGCCCGACGCAGTAACCCTTCCCACTTAAAGGCATTGGAAGAAAATGGTATAGGGTTCATTGATCTTGTATGTGTCAATCTCTATCCTTTCCGCCAAACAATAGCCCAAGAGGGTGTGACTCTTGAAGATGCCATTGAAAAAATTGATATCGGCGGACCCTCAATGTTGCGCAGTGCCGCCAAAAACTATGAGAGTGTAACAGTTGTGTGCGATCCTCAAGATTATCCGCAGGTGCTTGCCGAGATAGTTCAGAATGGGGATACTTCGCTTCAGACACGCCTTGAATTGTCCGCTAAAGCATATACTCATACGGCTCAGTACGATTGCTGTATTGCTGCGTATATGCGGAAGCAGGCAGGCCTGAATGAAAAACTGTTTCTTGAGTTTGACTTAAAGCAATCGTTGCGTTACGGGGAGAATCCCCATCAGTCGGCCAAGTTCTATTCTTCTGTGCAACAGATGCCCTATTCGCTCGCTTCTGCAGAACAACTGCAAGGAAAGGAAATGTCGTATAATAATATTCAGGATGCCAATGCTGCTCTTAATATAGTCCGGGACTTCAGGAAACCCTTCTGTGTGGCACTCAAGCACATGAACCCATGCGGTGCCGCAGAGGCTGATGATATAGAAACAGCATGGAGAAAGGCGTATGAAGCCGACACAGTAAGTATATATGGAGGTATAGTCGCAGTGAATCGTTGTCTGACCGGAGAAGTGGCAAAAGAAATGAAACCGATTTTCCTTGAGATAGTGATGGCGCCGGACTACACACCCGAGGCTTTACAAATACTATCTGCCAAAAAGAATCTTCGTGTGCTGAAAGTAGAGATGAGTTCTTCTGATAATAAAATTGACCAATATGTAAGTGTGAATGGCGGATTGTTAGTGCAACACCTTGACACACAAGTGGAACAACTTACAGCAGATATGTGTGTGACAGAGCAGAAACCCACAGAGCAGATGCTTGCCGATTTGCAGTTTGCTTGGAACATAGTAAAACATGTGAAGTCAAATGCAATAGTGGTTGCAGCAAATCAACAGACTCGTGGTGTCGGGGCGGGGCAGATGAACCGTGTCGGTTCTGCAGAGATTGCTCTCAAACAAGCAGAATCCGGTGGCTCATGCGAGAATCTTGTGCTATCTTCTGACGGATTCCTGCCTTTCGATGACACGGTGGAGATGGCCGCGCGATATGGCATAAAGGCAATAGTTCAACCGGGAGGGAGCATCAGGGATACGGATTGTATAAACAAAGCCAATGAAAAGGGCATTTGTATGCTTTTGACAGGAATAAGACATTTTAAGCACTAATACAATGAAAACAATACTTGTTATAGGTTCCGGCGGCAGATGCCACGCTATAGTGGATGTTTTGCGAAAATCGCCCTCTGTAGATAAAATATATTGCGCTCCGGGTAATCCTGGGATTGCCCGCTGGGCAGAACCTGTCCCAATAAAGGACACCGACATTGCCGCATTGCGTGACTGGGCTATTGAACATCGAATCACTCTTACAATAGTAGGACCCGAAGTCCCCCTTTCGCTTGGCATTGTTGATGAGTTCAGACGAGTAGGGCTCAATATATTCGGACACACAAAGAGTGCCACTCGGATTGAATCAAGCAAGGCCTTTGCCAAACAGATTATGCAGGAGGCAGGTGTTCCCACAGCGGCATATCGCCCGTTTGACAATTATGACCGGGCTTTAGAATATGTCAGTACACATCCGTTTCCTATTGTTATCAAATACGATGGTCTGGCTGCCGGCAAAGGGGTTGTAATAGCCAATAACCTTGCAGAAGCTCGGATTGCGTTGCAGGATATGCTATGCAACAATACCTTTGGCACAGACAAAGTGATTATAGAAGACTATCTGCAGGGACCTGAGTTTTCGCTTATGTGCTTTGTCAGCGGAAACCAAGTGGTTGCGATGCCTCTTGCACAAGATCACAAACGGGCTTTTGACAATGACAGAGGTCCAAACACAGGGGGAATGGGGGCATATACTCCTCTCCCGTTCATTACAGAACAAGACAAACAATTCGCCTTTGAGCATATTATGCAGCCGGTTGCCGACCGGATGGTGGAGAAAGGGTGCCCATTATCAGGGGTGCTCTATGGCGGGCTTATGAAAACAGAAGACGGCATAAAAGTAATAGAGTTCAATGCGCGCTTTGGCGACCCGGAAACTGAAGTGGTATTACCCTTGCTTGAGTCGGATATATATCCGATGTTGTTTAATGTCGCAGTTGGTGAACCTTTACCTCGGTTGCAATGGAGTAGCAAAAGTGTGTTAGGCGTAGTGCTTGCTTCAGCAGGTTATCCCGGTCAGTATAAAAAAGGAGTTGTCATTACGGGTATTGAAGATTACGAAGGGATAGTCTATCACATGGGGACTAAATGGGATGATGGTCAGTTGCAGACCGCCGGTGGCAGAGTGATGATGGCGGTTGCTGTGGCAGACAGTTTGGAGCAGGCACACAGTCAGGTGTATCAACAACTGACAAAGATACATTGTGCTACTCTGTTTTTCCGGAAAGATATCGGACATTGGGCTTTTGAGGGAGAAACGCACCCTGTTATTCTTGACGGGAAGGGTATGGCCCGGCAGATTAGGGAGAACCTGCGCCAGCAGGTAGAACAGTTGAAGGAGCATGGACAACGCACTCCTTCTCTCGCTGTTATTCTTGTGGGGGAAGACCCTGCCAGCCAAACCTATGTCAACGGGAAGATAAGGGCTTGCGCGGCGACCGGAATACAGAGTCGCCTGATTGCTCTCCCAAAAACAGTTGGCGAGCAAGAATTGCTTCAGCAGATTGATTTACTCAACAAAGATGATGAGGTCGATGGTATTCTTGTACAATTGCCATTGCCCAAACATATAAATACTGAAGATGTTATCCACGCTATTGCGCCTGAGAAAGATGTAGATGCTTTTCATCCTGCCAATGTGGCACAATTATGGAACGGGAAGGCGACATTAGTGCCCTGTACGCCGAAGGGTATCATGTATATGCTGGAGCATGAGCATATCAATGTAGATGGCAAGACGGCAGTGGTGGTGGGACGGAGTAACATTGTAGGAAAACCTATTGCCAAACTCCTGCTGGACAAAAATGCTACCGTTATCATTGCTCACTCTCATACGCGTGATCTGGAATTGCTGACCCAAAGAGCCGATATATTAGTTGTTGCTGTAGGCAGGCGGCATTGTATAGACCGCCGACATATCAAACCCGGAGCGGTAGTTATAGATGTCGGTATCAACAGAGGTGATGATGGGAGAATATATGGTGATGTTGATTTTGAGGATGTTAAAGACATCGTTTCTTACATAACTCCGGTTCCGGGGGGAGTGGGGCCGATGACTATTGCGATGTTGCTTGAAAATACATTGTTCTGTTATAATCGGAACATCAATTACATTAACGGAGATAAACAATAACAGGTATTAGTTAAACTTTAATAAATTACATTCTAATTATGACAAGTATTGGAACACCGCTTACCCAATCTGCGACTCGGGCATTGCTCTGCGGCTCGGGAGAGTTAGGAAAAGAAGTAGCATTAGAACTTCAGCGTTACGGAGTAGAAGTGATAGCCGTTGACCGCTATCCGAATGCCCCCGCAATGCAAGTGGCCCATCGCTCGTATGTCATTAACATGCTTGATGCAGATGCTCTCAAGTCTGTTATTCTGAAGGAACAACCGTCGGTTATTATTCCTGAGGTGGAGGCAATCGCCACTCCTGCTCTTATTGAGTTGGAGCAGCAAGGCTTTCGTGTTATTCCTACCGCCAAGGCAGCGTTTCTTACCATGAACCGCGAGGCAATTCGCCGGTTGGCGGCCGAAGAACTGCATCTGCCTACTGCCGCTTATCGTTTTGCAGACGACTATGAACAGTTTGTTTCTGCTGTCAAGGAGATAGGCATTCCTTGTGTGGTTAAGCCGATTATGAGTTCCTCGGGTCATGGTCAGTCAGTGATTAAAATGGCGGCGGACATTGATAGTGCTTGGGAATGTTCTCAGCAGGGTGGTAGAGCAGGTGCCGGTAGGGTGATAGTAGAAGGGTTTGTTCATTTTGATTATGAGATTACCCTTCTGACTGTTCGTCATTCGGGAGGCACCACTATGCTTCGTCCGATAGGCCACCACCAGGTAGATGGTGATTATCGTGAGTCGTGGCAGCCACAGCAGATGAGTGATGTCGCATTGGAGAAGGCTCACGAGATTGCTTTGGCCGTGACCGGAGCCTTGGGGGGATATGGTATATTTGGCGTAGAGATGTTCGTATGCGGCGATGAGGTGATATTCAGTGAGGTGTCTCCTCGTCCTCATGATACAGGTATGGTAACCATGATATCTCAGGACCTTTCAGAGTTTGCCATTCATGCCCGTGCCGTATTAGGACTTCCTATACCTGAAGTGTTTTTCCGCGGTCCCTCGGCTTCAAAGGCGATTGTAGTAGAAGGGGACACTACTGAGGTGGTATTCCAAAACCTTGATGAAGTGCTGAAAGAAGAGGGTGTGCAGATACGCCTTTTCGGCAAGCCGGAGATAAAGGGGCATCGCAGAATGGGTGTTGTTCTTGCGACAGCCGATAGTGTGGAACATGCTATGGAGAAGGCAGAAAGGGCATACAGCAAGTTGCAAATCAAGACAG
>CAJOPG010000019.1 GCA_905236355.1 Paludibacteraceae bacterium
ACCTCTTTCACTCCGGCAGTCACTGCCGACAGCGTGTAGAATGGTCGCTCAAGCCGGTTGGCAATAATCCTCGCAAGAGTGGTCTTGCCTACACCCGGAGGGCCCCACAATATAAACGATGACAGATTACCGCTCTCTATCATACTGCGCAATATGGCACCCTCACCCACTAAATGAGTTTGTCCGATATATTCGCTCAATGTCTTCGGTCGAAGCCGTTCTGCTAATGGAAGCATACTTCTCTGCTATCTATGTTTTGCCGTTATCAACTCGCGAGCCGCATTCAGTGCTGCTTCACTTATTTTGGCCCCCGCCAACAGACCCGCAATCTCTTGCACTCGCTCTTCCTGCGACAATGCTCGTATATGCGTTTCTGTCTGGGTCGCGCTATCTTCTTTATATACTTTATAATGTGCTTCGCCACAGGCGGCTATCTGTGGTAGATGTGTGATAGCTATCACCTGACGCCCGCCTGCAATTGTGCGCATCATCTCGCCCACAGTATTTGCCACCTCACCGCTGATACCGGTGTCAATCTCGTCAAAGATAATGGTGGGTAATCCGCGTTCCGCTGCTATCAATGACTTGATGCAAAGCATAATGCGAGCCATCTCTCCACCTGAGGCAACCTCTGTGACGGCTCGTTGTTGCTGATTCTTGTTGGCGGCAAAGAGAAAGGCTACCACATCTTTCCCGGAGGCGGTATACTCTGTGCTTGCACTCAGTTCTACCGACATTTTGGCATTTTTCATGCCCAATGCGCATAGATTAGTTTCTAATTGCCTGCCTATGCCAGTCGTTACTGCACGGCGTGTTTGAGTCAGCAATGCACCCGCATCCTCCAACCTTTTCATTGTTTCGGTTGAGGTTTTCTCTGCTGCCAAAATGTCTTCGTCAAAATGTTCTATATCAGTTAGACGACTCTTATATTGTTCGCGTAGTGCTATTAGTTCTGCACTATTCCGGCAATGATGTTTCTGCTGCAGACTGTTGAGCAAATCCAGTCGCTCTTCAGTTCTTGCTTGTAGTTCTGGGTCATACTCTATATTGTTGGCAGCACGCTCTGCTTCAGAGGCGATGTCCCGCAATTCAATAAGCACACTATCCAAACGCTCTGCAAGGTCGCTCTGCTTTTGGGGAAGATAATCTGCCACATGGTGCAAACTGCTTAAAGCATCCTTTACTGACTTGTTGGCACCACCCTCGTCTGTGCTGAGCAGAGTCGCAGTAAGGGATAGAGCACTCTTTATCTCCTCTGTGTGAGACAGAAGCTGAAGTTCTTCTGTCAATTGCTCTTCTTCACCATCCATCAAACGGGCATCTGCCAATTGCTGATACTGAAAGGCTATATAATCTGCGTCTGCAGTGCTCTTGGTTTGCCGCTCATGCAACTCTTTCAGATGTTGCTCTGCTTCTTTATGCTCCTCATAGGCGACATGGTAATCCTGATACTCTTTTTCGTTATTGGCCACAGAGTCAACAATAGCCAATTGAAAGGCATCGTCTTTGAGTAGTAGGTTCTCGTGTTGTGAATGTATGTCTATCAATCGACCGCTCAACTCTTTCAAAAGGCTCAACCCTACAGGCGTATCGTTGATGAATGCACGCGATTTCCCATTGATATTCAATTCCCGCCGTATCAGACATTGGGAATCGTAGTCAAGATCCTGTGCTCTGAAAAAGGCTGGCAACTGCAGATGATTGGCAGAATATTCATCAAATACAAATTCTGCCTCTACCACACATTTCTTTTCCCCTTCTGTAATAGAACGGCTATCTGCACGCTCACCAGTTATCAGCCCTAACGCACCTAATATGATGCTCTTGCCGGCACCGGTTTCACCGGTCAATACCGACAGACCTTTACTGAAATCTATATCCAAATTACGGATAAGAGCATAATTCTCTATATGAAGATGTTGCAACATAGTCCTTATTATTCACTTTTCGCTCTTTACTGTTCATTAATCTTATCATATAGGGTCTGGCGGGTGGGGTCAATATCCATCAGTACCTCATACACTACTTTCTTCTCGTTGGTAGTGCCCTTTTTGAAGATATTTACCAACTCATCTGACTTGGCATCCAAGAAGGTGTTGACGGCATAGGTGGCCGGACGAGAGCGGTTCGTTTCCCGCAGCACGGCTATGTCTTCTGCGATGCGGGAACGGGCATTGCCTACATTTTGGTGCATCTCATCCAAACCCAAACGATGGTAGGTGTAGCAATATTCCCTGAACTTTTTAAACGCCTCGTCAAGCAAATTATTGATTAGAGCATAGCGGTTTCGATTGCTGTCAAAAGCCTTCCAACCTTTTTGTTCCGAGGCTTCCATGCTTGCTGTTTGTGCTGCCGTCACAATATTCTCACACTGTTGGAAATAGGGAGTCCCACCTAAACGGGAATAGGAGTCCATATCGTAGCCGATTATCAGATAGCAGTAATAGGCAAGCATTGCCGTTAGATTGGTTGTGAAGGTTGTTTCCTGATACTCCAGTTGGTCATACTCTTGATAGGTGAATGTGAAAGTATTATCCCTGAAGTTGACTAATGGGGTGGTGTAGCCCGAACCGTACACGGGGCGTCGCGATTGTACTTGTATCTCCCCTGAGAACATGCCTTCTGCAGTCACCTGTGAGAGGATAATGGTCATGTTGCACTCTATCCGCTCCGTTTCAGAGAAAGTCATATTCGTCCAACGAGTATTGTTTACATAGTCAGATATCGAGCGCTGGAGAGTTTGAAACACTTGTTTGTTGGATCCTTCTATTTTATCGCTGTTTACTTGCACATTGCAACGCAACTCTTGCCCGAAAAGCGTCAGCTGCAAACAGCAACACAACAATATAAATATCTCCTTTCTCATTTTTTTATACTCTTCAATGCACCTGTCTTTGTGTCAATCTCTATCACAGGAGCGGACTTCTTGAATAAGTCTTGTGACAAACCTACCGATAGACCAAACTGAGGAAATGATAATTCTTTGCTCACCATTTCCTGTTCTTTGTATAGTACTCTGACCGTACCTATGGCAGGAATATTGTAGTAAAAGGGTGAAAGTTGTGCTTGGGATTCTTCTGTTGCCGGCGCATATTCGGTTTTGTCAACTGCGATATTCAGATAGACGGGCTCACCGCTTAAATCGTCTTTCTCCACAACGCCGCTGTAGCGTGAAAAACGAATCAACACTTCTTCGCTAACTGTTTCTTGGGGAGTGTAAACGATGCTGTAATGCCTCTTCTCTACTTTTTGCTTTCCCGTAAACAATTCCACTAAAGCCTTCTCTTGTTTGTCCAGTTCCTTTAGGGTCAGCCTCATGGCTTCTCCGTCAGCCGGCAGGTGATCCACATCGCCAGCTAAGATATTCAAACGTGCTTCGCGAATCCGATATATCTGCTTGGCGGTGCTCTCTGCCATTTTAGCTACAGAGTTGGCACGCATCTGCTCTTCCAAATAAGGGATTATACATGTTTCTT
The DNA here is from genome assembly GCA_905236355.1 of Paludibacteraceae bacterium. GTDB lineage: Bacteria > Bacteroidota > Bacteroidia > Bacteroidales > Paludibacteraceae > Colicola. The sequence goes on from CAJOPG010000019.1 coordinate 3,477, forward strand.
CTTTGGTCTTTGCCGGCTCACATTCACTTGCACTTTTTGTCTTGGGAGGTTGTTGCGAAGGAATATCCTGCAAATTCACACCACGCAACAACCCTATCTCTGTCAAACTGATGTGGCAGTTCTGCAATGCCTTGTCGCTGAGAGATACCACATAACTGCGACTTTTGTCCGCTTGTGTGTGTGTATGCATACGGATGTCTGTCAAAGCATACTGCACCGCATCTTCTGTCACAACTTCTTTCGTGCCTAAATACCGCTCGCTATATTGGTAGAACATGCCACGCGTTTGTGTGATTACATCGTAATCAATATCAAATACCAATATGGTTTGAGGCATGTAATATACCAATGCCGATTGACCTTCTCTCAGCGCTTGAGAAAAGGCTGACGAATTCGCAATCGACATGATGCCTAATAAAACTAACGCTAATACTTTCCGTGGTTCCATACTGCTCCATTTTACTGCTTGCAAAGATATAAATTCTTTTTTTAATGGGCAAATATGAATGACTTTTATTATGGATATTCTCTCTGAACGGGAAATAGATTAGACGAAACGCTATATGTAGAAGTGGTCAGGAGAAAAATGGGAATATAGGCACGAAAAATAGAAATACAGGCGCATGACAACATGTGTCCAAAGTTATGCGTTCCATATCTCCCATGCGGCGCGGGCCTGTCCTTGAAGCATACCGATTCCGTTGCAAGTGGTGGCGCCTTGTGCTGCCGCTTTTTTCAGGAATAATGTTTGCTCGGGATTATAGATGACATCATAGGCAAGATGCTGCGTGGTGAGATATTGATACGGGAAGGGAGCACATGCTTCTGTCTCCGGATACATTCCCAGCGGCGTGCAGTTGACTACAACGAGATGGCTATTGACAATGTCCTTGTTCAGTTGCTCATAGGTAATACCTTTTCTGCTGTCACGCGAGACATATTGGCATTCTACTCCCAATCGCATAAGCCCATAATGAACGGCCTTGGCAGCTCCGCCTGTTCCAAGAACGAGTGCGTGTGTGTGGTGCGGCTGCAACAAGGGACTGATAGAGTGCATAAAGCCCAGCGTGTCGGTGTTATAGCCAATGAGACAATTGTTGCTGAAATGAATCACATTAACAGCGCCAATCTGCTCTGCAGTGTCGTCAAGTTTGTCCAAATAGGGTATTACAGTCTCCTTGTAAGGGAGGGTGACATTTAGTCCAGTAAAAGAATGCTCCCTACAAAGTGCGGGGAATTGTTCAATAGATTCCAAAGAATAGAGTTGATAATGCGCATCAATGTGCTCGTTTTCAAACTTCTTGTTGAAAAACTTGGCAGAGAATGAGTGCCGTAAGGGATTACCTATTATTCCGAAATTAAGCATAAGAAAAAGGATGGTATTAGATGTTTCGCTATTTAGTATTAATATCCAACGCTTCGCTATTCAGGATTTCTATTTCGGCTACCCGAGTAGTGGATGGAGTTACTTTGAACCGGTCGTCCAATCGGTAGCCAACCACCCATGCGATATCTTCGCCCGAACAAAGAATCCATACTTTCTGTTTCTCTATAGCAGACAATTTCATGTCAGTAAAGAAATCGGAAAGAAGCCTCTTTTTGCCTTTCATGCCGATAGGACAGAAGCGATCCCCTTCTTTCCAGTGGCGGAGGGTCAATGGTTTAGTTGTAATTCGCTCGTCAGCAATGATATTCCATGCTTCAGACGGCGGAAAACTTTCTTTTGTGCGTATATTGCGAATGGTGGTAATAATATGCGGCGATGCGCTTTCGCAGCTTTCGAGGGCGCAAACAACAAGATGGTTACGCTCTTTGTAAAGCAGATGCGTGTTGCTATAAAACCGGCGACCGGAAGGGTGCTTGAGGCAGCGGAATATCTGGTCGGTCTGAGGGAAACCATAAGGCTGCAGCAATTCATAAAGGAGCGTTTCCGGGGCTACGGTTTGCAGGAGAGTAGGGATGTGAATCTGTATGGTTTCTTTCTCTGTCTGTACAAGAGTCGGCGCAATATTCTTTACATAATCTTGCACAATGGCATTATATCCCTGCATGCGACGGGCCGTGTCGGCGATATGTGCGATATCGGTGGGGGGCACCCGATAAAGCAGTTGACGGATGCGGTTGCGCGGAATGGAAGTGTCTTGATTAGTAGAGTCTTCCACATGCGGAAGATGTCGAAGAGTGAGATAGTGCAGAATATCGTTATGGGATACTTCTAACAACGGGCGGACAATATATCTGTTGCGTGGTTTCATCCCACAGAGTCCGCGGATGCCTGCCCCTCTTTTGAGGTTGAGCAGTAGCGTTTCCGCCTGGTCGTTACGATGGTGTGCTACGGCAACGGCCTGACAATGTTTTTCCTCTCTGAGTTGCTCAAACCAAGCATATCTCAACTCACGTGCCGCCATTTCGACGGATAGTTTATGCTGCTTGGCATAGGCTTTTGTATTAAAGGATTTCACATAAAGTTCCACTTGAAGTTTCTCGCATAACTGACGAACAAACAATTCGTCTCTATCGGATTCATCTTCTCTCAAGTGGAAGTTGCAGTGGGCTGCAATCAGATGATAGCCGGCACGCAGAAGCAGGTCAAGCATCGCCACAGAGTCAGCTCCTCCGCTGAGTGCTACCAAAACGGGTTGGTCGATAGTAAGCAGATTATTGTTTGTGATATATTGCTGAATGTGTTTGAGCACGATGCTGTGATGTCGGAATTATTTGCCGGATGTGAACTAATTCAGGTTGTTGATATCCACAAGGTTGTTGACGATAGCATAGATGGTAAGCCCTGCCGGAGAGTGGATATTGAGTTTGCGCGATATGTTTTTGCGATGAGAGATAACGGTGTGTATGGAGATGCAGAGTACATTAGCAATCTCTTTGTTGCTGAGTCCCTTAACCACTTCAATAAGGACATCTTTTTCTCTGTCGGAGAGTTCTTCTTGGGGCTGTATTTCTTTTTTGCGAACGGGATTGTTACGCAGTTTCTGCTCCAATTGCCGGACAGCCGGAAGCAGAATGTTGTCCTCTATATCGCAGTGTGTTGCCAAGTCGTTTTCTGTTTGCGTTATATCATATAATGCAGAGATGAGCAGGTCAGTCTCGTTGGTTTGCGGATAGTACTTTACTATAAGGTTTTTGAGTTCCGTCATTTTGTCGGCGATATGTTGGTCGTCCACGGCACGGTGCTGGTGAGCGAATATCTCCACATTGAATTCGTCAGGTCGTTCTCCTTGCAGAAGTTTCTCCACATAGGGAAAGAGTTGCTGGTTTTCATGCTCCATGTGCAGTGAGACTTCGTTGACATATTCGTCAAAGAACCGGATGATGAGCATAGGAATTTTAGAGTCGCAGACCGAGTAGTTGATAGCTTCGATAAGTTTCCGTCGCAGCATCGGCAATGAGAAGTCGAAAAAGTAGTTGTGCGCTTGCCGGAGGTATTCCATCAGTGTGGCCAGCGAAAGGTTATCAAAATTGATGATGGTGCTATCCTTGCTGATTTTGTAGTTAACAATAGTGAGGAAGGTGGCGGTATGTACATTGTTTTCCTTACATACCTCCTGAATGCTTTTGTCGCCCACACCTAACGGGAGTCTGAAACGCGCAATAATCTGCAGCGTTTCAGGTTCGTTGCACATTATTGCAGCCATTTTATCTGTAGGAGAATACATGGTTTATTTCTTAGTTTCGTTATTATATGTATAATGCTTGTCAAAAGACGCTACAAAGTTACTGCAACTTTTAGAATTAGGCAAACTTTTTTGTTTGTCTCTATATCCGTTTACCTTCTTCAGTTAAGATTTTCCGTAAAATTTTATTTCTGCGAATAAGGCGGACGAACTTCATGCGGAATAAGGTGCATGGGGTGTATTATACGGGTGCTTCCGGATATGTTGATGTTATGTTGATGTTATGTTCATCTTATGTTCATCTTATGTTTGCCTATGCTGATTTTCAGCGATTTACAAAGGATTTTGATGTATTATTGCGGCGTAAATGATTGAGTGTTTGTGTATTGCCGGAATTGTTGGAATCAGTGAGAGAAGTGAAAAGTGTGATAATTGGATGATGATGTGAGATGCGCTGAAAAATATTGTTTGCCGGATTAAAAAGAAAACGCTATCTTTGCAAAGTGAGATGGAGTGCTACTGCAGAATAATGAGGAAACCGGAAGTACAGGTATGAGAAAGTTTGTGAGAATGAAGAAGTTTGCATTATTTATATCGTTGATAGTTTGTGGGATGTTGCATGCTCAGCAGGCCGTATCACCCGTGTTTGGTGCGTCAGATGAGCGTGGCGGGATTCGGCAGGACAGGATACGCTTACGGGGTTATATAGGCTACGGTTATAATTACACCTGGGGTAGTTATGCCGACTTTGACATAGTGAGCAGGATACCATTGAATCCGAATTTTGAGATGGATGCGGGTGTCCAACTATCAACGGCTAATGTGTATACGCTGAGTTTTGATGCGCGTCCGAAGTTTGCGTTGCCTGTAGGAGAAATGTATTTGGATACCCGTCTGTTATATAAGATAGTGGTTCGAGATGGGGTGCATGATGTGGGGGCCTCGTTCGGTTTAGGCTATCGGATGGACTATGTGGATGTGCAGTTAGGTGCATTCACCCGCTTTATGAATGAGTTTAAGAGACCTTGGCATTCAGAGAATGAGATAGCAGGTGAGCCGATAAGTATGCATTATAGTGTGGAAGTGTTTGTACGCCCGCGGACTTCGATATGGAATTTGAGTATGCGTATAGCCAATTATGATGATTTTCAGTTGGAGCGGGTGTGGCAGCCCTTGTTTATGATAGGGGGCAGATATCGTCCGATATCACATTTGGATGTGTTGGCGGAAGTGGAAATCAAACCAACGGGTATGTTTCACCTTAATGCTTCCTTCTATGGTGTGAAGGGCAGAGTGGGAGTGGCATGGGAGTTCTAAAGAGATTCTTAATTTCAAGATTTCTGATTTCAAGATTATGAAGAAGACCATTTGTTATATAGTGTTTGCAGTGTTGTTGAGTTCGTGCAAGTCGATAGACGACTTTCTGCCGAATTTGGATGTGATAGGTATGGTATATGGTCAGAGTCCGCGTAACGACACTCGTTTTGAGGATTCGCAGTCTTACAATGCAGAGCATGCAGAGAAGTATTCCGACATCGTGTTGACCACCGACGAGTACAAAGTGTATTACGGTACGGATATGCATGTTGACAGCACATGGCGCAACACTACAAAATGGGCTCAGGCGGCAGAGAATGATGCGGCTTGTGCGTTTGCCATTGTATTGGGCGATGTAATCAATGCCCAGGACAATTATCCGCATTTTCTGTCGGGCATGTCCCCTTTGACAAAGCGTTGGTTCTGCACGGCGGGCAATCATGATATATATTACGGTCAATGGAAAGAATATCTGCAATATATAGGTTCGTCGGTGTATAAGTTTCAGGTGGTAACCCCCAATGCCAAGGATTTATATATCTGTTTAGACTCGAGCGACGGCACATTGGCACGGAAGCAGTTCGGCTGGTTAAAGACGACATTGCAATCGGTTCAGGAGGCAGGTTACCGGCATATCATTGTATATACTCATACCCACATATTCAAGCACGACGGGACTCAAGGGCACACTTCTAATTATGTGTTGGAAGAGACTTATGCAATTTTGGATTTGTTGGGACAGAATCATGTGGACTGGTATGTGAGCGGTCATGCCCACAGTCGTAACGTCACGGATTTCAAGGGTGTGAAGTACATTATAGTAGATACGCTTCAAGATCCGGAAGAAGAGGCCGCCTATATGGTGGCAAGAGTGGGTCAGAAACTGGAATATGAATTTATAGCAATAAATGATTGATAAGCGATATGAACAGAATAGAAGAGGCTATTGAAGATTTCCGAGAGGGAAAGTTTGTGATAGTGGTGGATGATGAAGACCGTGAGAATGAAGGTGATTTCATTATTGCCGCAGAGAAGATAACCCCAGAGAAGGTTAACTTTATGCTCAAACACGGCAGGGGTGTGTTGTGTGCCCCTCTTCCGGAAGAGCGTTGTGTGGAGTTGGAACTGACGCATCAAGTGGAAAACAACACTTCGATGTTAGGCACTCCGTTTACAGTGACAGTAGATAAGCTGGAAGGCTGTACGACAGGAGTTTCCGCCCAAGACAGAGCCGCCACCATATTGGCTTTGGCAGATCCGGCGAGCACACCGCAGACATTTGGCCGTCCCGGGCATATCAATCCACTATATGCCCGCAGTCGTGGTGTGTTGAGGCGTGCCGGTCATACAGAGGCCGCAATAGACTTATGCCGATTAGCCGGTTTGACTCCAGCAGCGGCTTTGATAGAGATAATGAACGATGATGGCACGATGGCAAGACTTCCGCAGTTGGAAGAGGTGTCAGCAGAGTATGGGCTGAAGCTGATATCCATCAAAGATTTGATAGCCTATCGTTTGCAGACAGAGTCGCTGATAGAGCGTGGAGAGACCGTTCATCTGCCCACCGCATACGGTGATTTTATGCTTACACCATTCCGCCAGTTGAGCAACGGATTGGAACATATAGCCTTAGTAAAGGGCAAATGGGATGATGATGAGCCGGTGTTGTGTCGTGTACATTCGTCCTGCATGACGGGTGACATTTTCGGTTCGAAGCGTTGTGAGTGTGGCGAGCAGTTGCATAAGGCTATGGAACTGATAGAGAAAGAAGGAAAAGGTATAATTGTATATATGAATCAGGAGGGGAGAGGTATCGGTTTGATGAATAAGATTCGTGCCTACAAACTGCAGGAGCAGGGGGAAGACACAGTGGAAGCCAATATTCATTTGGGCTTTGATGCAGACGAGCGAGACTATGGTATAGGGGCGCAGATACTTCGCACGCTGGGCGCGAAGAAGTTAAGACTGATGACAAATAATCCTGTCAAACGCATCGGTCTTGAGAGTTATGGAATAGAGATAGTGGAGAATGTCCCTCTTGAGATAGCCCCTAATCCATGGAACGAAAAATATATGCGTACCAAGAAAGAGAAGATGCATCATCAGTTGAAGATGGTGTAGATGGATGTACAAGGAAGGTAATAAGTAATATTGCATAGTGAACTATGAATTTGGCATAGTAATTGTACTTATTCAGATGAAGTTTAACCTTTAAATAATTACAGTTATGAAAACGCGTCTAACAACCCTCATGATGAGTCTGCTAATGTTGGCGGCGCTCACCGCCCGTGCAGACGAGACAGTAACTGTTACCGCCACTAACGGTGACATATCGCAGAATCTTGACCTCAAGGCAGTAGCAACTGTATTCGGCGAAGCTAAGAACCTTGAGGAGTTTGAGACTCAACTGAATGATCCATCCGCCCGAATCTCTAATTTGGACTTGAACGGTGATGGTATAGTTGATTACCTACGCGTAATAGAAACGGGTGAAGGCAATGCTCACTTGATAGTATTACAAGCAGTATTGGCCAAGGATATATATCAGGATGTAGCGACGATATATGTAGAGAAAGATCCTTCAACCGAACAAATAACAGTTCAAATACAAGGTGATGAATACATCTACGGCACGCAATATATCATAGAACCCGTATATATCACTCGTCCGATTATCTACGATTGGTTTTGGAGTCCGAGTTGGTATTGCTGGCATTCTCCTTGGTATTGGGGCTATTATCCGACATACTGGTACGCATACGACTGCTGGTTGGTACATGACTATTGGCATCATATCTATGCTTTCCATCATCATCATCCTTATTGCAGTTATCGGTATCGTCCGGAGCCCCGTCCTCATTGGAGAGAGATGTATAGTCCGGTAGCCCGGCGCGATTATGCGATAGCCAATCCTGACAGAGGTTTCAGTCAGCGTAACGGCGGTATGAGCAATGCGCGCGAGTTGAGCAGCGGAAGGAACCTGAACAATACTCAGGTAGCCGGTACAGCAGACAATCCGCGTTCGACGGCCACTTTTGGCAGTAGCAACATACGTCGCTCTTCGGAACAGACTCGTGTAAGTGGTCAGAGTAGCAGTACAGCCCCCGCTCGTGCGTCAAGTGCTTCAGGAGCAACGACCAGCAGGAGTAGTGCAGCAAGCGGTGCCAGCCGAGCGGCCTCAACGACTACGAGCCGCAGTGCCGCAGTTACTTCGACCAGCCGTAATGCCAGTTCAAGCACTACTTATAGAGGTGCCTCCTCGATCACCTCGGGAACCTCGAGCAGTCGTGCCAGCAGTGCCGCCTCTACGGGAACGCAGAGTTCCGCAGTAACCAGCACCAGTGTTCGCAGCAGTTCGACAGTTAGTAGTGCCAGCAGGGCAACTAGTACAACTTCTGCAAGTCGTTCTTCGAGTGCGACAACAAGCAGACCGAGTAGCAGTTCTTATTCTTCGACGCCCTCTCGCTCAAGTAGTTACAGCAGTGGCAGCCGTAGTGTGAGCAGTTATAGCGGTGGCGCAAGTCGTTCTTCTTCGGTATCGTCGGGAGGCGGCCGTAGTGCAGGCTCAGCGTCTTCGGGTGGTGGTAGAGCCGCCGGTGGTGGAGGAAGAAGGTAAAGAAGATATCATAAAAATAGGGGAGGCTGTAACTATAGTTGCAGCCTCCTTTATTAACTAAAGTTTCCCACATTCAGGATTAAGTTATTCTTTCTCTGTATTCACAGATTGAACAAAAAAACTATTTGCATAGAAGGGAAACTTGTAGTATCTTTGCAGGTGCAAACACGCACTGAGGATATGCGGCAAGGCAGATTCAATATCAAAGTGCAAAATTTGAACACATGGGTATGGATGCCGACCAAGTATATGAAACAACATACCGGATAGCGAATATAAATCTTTGCGCGACATACACAATACCTCGAAAGGTGTGCAACCTGTGATTACGCATAAATGGTCAACGCCTTCACATGACAGATGGTTGATAATTGATGATATTCTTTACCATTGTGGTCATTCGCTCAAAGACATGGGTAAGAAACTATCTGCAATTACATTGATGGGCACAAGCCCTGAGACGATACTGGAAGAAACGAAATAACCCTCTCGTCGCTTACCGATGTTAAACAGTAAGGACATATTGATAAGGCGTTTATTGACGACTTGTGACGGCTGTGTAAAACTTCGCAACTTTTATCTCTGCTCGAACATAGTTACAATAGATGTTCCGAGGATTGTATTTTTGCGATGCCTCTATTCGTCATGCTGAACTTGTTTCAGCATCTCGTGGGGTTTTCGTATGAATATACCTATCCGGCGTGGACTTCTTTGTTCTTGTTATAGTAGAGAGGGCATTGCGAAGGCCTAACACAGCGTGATGAGTACAAATAAGAACTCCACGCTTTTTTTGTGTGTCTATAGTCAAAATCTTATTGTTGAGAAATACGATAAAGTCAAAGAATATGCAGAAGAAGGAGAACTACTATTCCGTCTTATTGACAATCATATAACTAAATATTTTAAACTATTACTGTCCGATAAAAATCGTTTTCGGTAAAACACGAACCATAACGCATTGATAATTAGCAATGCGTTATGGTATTTTTCAAAAG
>CAJOPG010000020.1 GCA_905236355.1 Paludibacteraceae bacterium
ACAGACGACCCGTCGTTCAAGCGTGTAACCGCTCTGCCTGAGGATGGTACATCGGTGAAGATGTATGTTGACTATATAAGAGTGTATAAGCATAGATAGAAGACCGCTTCGCTGAAATATATAAGATAAAATCTAATTACAAACACTTTGAACTAAAGGTGCTATACTTAAAGAGGTAACATGCAAACTAAAATTGTTGAATTTCAGCAGTTAGTATGTGTCCTATGAAGAAAAATATAATGACAATATAATAACCGACAAAAGGATACCATTATGTTTTTTGGCGAAAGAAACTAAGTCGGCTTTCCCCCTTTTGTCTTTTATCTTTCAACTAAAAATATGAAACTTTCCGTAAAAGAAAAACTCGGCTATAGTCTGGGTGACACCGCATCGCACTTTGTGTGGGACATGGTGAACTTTTGGTTGATTTTTTATTATACCGACATTCTTGGTATCAGTCCTGCATGGTCAACAACCATAGCTATTTTGGGGACTATTATGGATGCCGTGATGGATCCGGTGGTAGGCATCTGGGCCGACCGCACCAACACTCGTTGGGGCAAGTTCCGTCCGTTCTTACTATTTGGTTGTGTACCGTTCGCACTCTTTGCTTTCCTTGCATTCTTTGGACCTAGTCTGCAGGGCAATGCGCTGATAGCCTATATTCTGCCGATGTTTATTGGCTTGCGAGTTATCTATGCGATAGTCAATATTCCATATTCGTCATTAGGTGCGGTAATGACCGACGACTCGATTGAGCGTGCGGGACTGAACAGTTATCGCTTTGTTGCTGCCAACATAGGTCAGTTGATAGTGTCGGGTTTGGCGTTGTATGTTGTATATTTTCTTGGAGCCAAGGCGACCGGGATGGACTATAGTATCATGTCAGGAGATGCCGAACGCAAGGCTTTCATGGAATTGAGCATTGAGAATGCAGCATTGGTTAAGTCGTCATATATTGTAGGATTCCGCTATTTAGTGGCTATCTTTGGATGTTTGGGCATTGTGCTCTTTCTGATAGCCTTTTTTACCACCAAAGAGCGTGTACAACCTCCTAAACGTCAGGATAGTCATTTAGGTCGTGACCTGAAATATCTGTTTAAGAATCGTCCGTGGGTGGTACTTACCCTGGTTGGTATCGTATCTTTCATTATGTTTGCCATACAAAACATTTCTGCCACCTACTACTTTAAGTATTATCTTGATGCAGAGTCAAAGGCGCAGTTGTTCAATATGTTCGGCACAATAGCACTGATAATAGCCATACCGCTGACCAAGCCTCTTGTGAAACGATTCGGGGCAAAGCAGTTGTACATAGTATGTTCACTATTGTCGGGTTTGTTCTTCTGTTTGTTGTATTTTGCAGGAACGAATTTTGTGTTGGTGAATGTGTTCAACTGTCTTGGAAAGATTGCATACGCACCGGCTATATCGCTGTTGTGGACGATGTTGGCAGATGCCGCTGACTATGGTGAGTGGAAATTTCAACGCCGCACCACTGGTTTGTGCCTGTCGGCCGCCGTGTTTGCGCAGAAGATAGGTTGGTCAATAGGTGCCGCTATCTTTGGGGCTATCATGTCGAAGGTAGGGTATAATGTGGAAACACTTACTATGACGCAGATACAAAACACACCTGCCATTATGGATAGTATTCATCTCATGTTCGGTATAGTTCCAGGTGTGTTATACGCTTCATGTGCTGTCTTTCTTGCTTTCTATAATCTTGACAACAATACCATGGCGCAGATGAAAGTGGAACTGGAAGCTCAGCGTGCAGAATATAAAAGTGATACAACTACAAAACAATAGACATCTTAAATATGTTATACTCAGGAAAAAATCCCATTAGATACAATGAACAGACCGTTAGCGGTCAGTTTATAGATATTTGCGGTGAGCGTTTCTATGAGATACGGAACTACGACCGAATGCAGCCGTTCTTCATCTCCCTTGCAAGTGATACCGACTTGTGGATGTATCTTGCTTCAACGGGTGGGCTTACAGCAGGCAGACAGTCACCTGAACATGCTTTGTTCCCATATTACACCGACGACAAGATTACCGAGCAGTATGAGCAGACAGGGCCAAAAACGATAATCAAGGTCGGGTTGGAAGTGAAAGGTCAACAGTTGAAAGATGAACGCCGGAAGGCAAAAGTCGAAGGTCTAAACATATTCAAGGAAGACCATAACGGGCTTTCTTCTTTGAACTTTGCGGTCTTCCTCTGGGAGCCTTTTTCTGAACGGCAAGCAGGCGTATATCAAATTGAGCGCAAGATTGCCAAGTCTGTTGTTGGTAACAAAATTGTTTTCTGCGAAGAGAACCATTCGCTTGGTTTGAGATTTTCTTATCTATGGGCCCCGGCGGGAAAGCACGGCTGGGTAAGGCGCGCCACATTGGAGAACCTTTCTGATACATCTGTGCAGATAGAATTGTTGGACGGTTTGCAGAATGTGTTGCCCGCAGGCGTGGAACGCAAAACACAGAACGAGTTTTCCACACTGGTTGACGGCTACAAAAAAACCGAAAGAGTTGGCACGATGGTGCTCTTCCGCATGGAGGCAATCTTGGTGGATAGAGCGGAGCCCAGCGAGTCTCTCCGTTGTAACACAATATACACCATTGGAATTCCAGAGGCTGACTATCTGCTCAGCAGTAGGCAGTTGGATGTTTTTCGCAGGGGCGGAAATATTGTTCCGGAAACAGAGTCAAAGGGTGTAAGGGGCTCCATTTTTGCACATGCGGATTTTGAACTTCTACCTTCTATATCACGCACATGGTATTTTGTGGCAGATGTAGATCAAGATGCTGTACAGGTGCGTGAGTTGATGCGTTTTGCGGCACATACTGATGCCGCAGAGAAAATAGAAACGGCAATCCGGCAGAGTACTGATACGCTGCTGCGTATTGTAGGGCAGAACGATGGCATCCAGCATACGGCCGATGAACATAACGATGCACGGCATTTTGCCAATACGTTGTTCAATACCATGCGTGGTGGCTATTATCTAAACAACTATATCATTGCAGGTGAGGATTTCCGCAAACATGTGGCGTTGTTCAATAGGGCAGTGGCAGATAGACATGCTGATTTTCTAAAAGCATTGCCGCTAACTATTAATCGCACAGATTTGGCGCAACTTGTGCAAGAGCAGAACGATCCGCAACTCATGAGGCTGTTCATGGAGTATCTGCCCATCACTTTCGGACGGAGGCATGGCGACCCCTCGCGTCCGTGGAACCTGTTCAACATTCGCGTGCAAGACAATGCAGGCAGACCTATAGTGTCATATCAGGGCAACTGGCGAGATATTTTCCAGAATTGGGAGGCATTGTCCGTTTCCTATCCCGGATTTATTAACGGTATCATCAGCAAATTTCTTAATGCCACTACGGTGGACGGCTACAACCCTTACAAAGTAACCAGCGAGGGTATTGACTGGGAGGTGATTGAACCTGAAAATTCATGGTCCAACATCGGCTATTGGGGCGATCATCAGATTATTTACCTGAGCAAACTTATAGAGTTAAGTCATGACCACGCTCCGCAGGCACTGCTGGATATGTTGGCTATGCGCGAGTTCGCTTTTGCTGCCGTGCCCTATCGCATCAAGGGGTACAACGAGATTGTGGCCAATCCGAAAGATACTATTCGCTTTGACAGCAAGGCGCATCAGCACATCTTGGCGGCTATACCCGACTATGGTCAGGATGCCCGTCTGCTGATGGATAAGCATGGTATGCCGTTGCTTGTGACTGGTGCAGAGAAACTACTTGTGCCGCTGCTGACCAAATTGTATAACCATATTCCGGGGGCAGGTGTATGGATGAATACGCTACGTCCGGAATGGAACGATGCAAACAATGCCCTTGTCGGTAACGGTGCTTCGATGGTAACGGTTTGCTACATCCACCGTTATATGCAAGTGCTGCGTGACTTGTTCACTGAGACTGGCGATACCACTTATACCGTACATGCCGAACTGGTGCAACTCATGCGTGACTTGCTGGCTGCCATGTTGCCTTATCAAGATGCCGGCACGCAGTCGTTCTGCTTCACTCCGCAAACTCTGCGCGCATATACCGATGCCATTGGTCGCGCAGGCGAGGCATATCGCGAACAAGCGTATCACGGATTTAGTGGTACACAGGTCGAACTAGATGCACCGACCATCGTGGCTTTCCTTGACAGAATGTTGCAACTGACCGCATATTCCATCCGCGTAAGCAAACGGGCTGACGGATTGTATGAGGCATACAACTTGGTTAAGTTTGTTCCCAATGAATGTTCAAATAGTATCCAATCTCAACAATCAGTTAATGAGCAGCCAACAATCAACCGCTCGATTACTATAACACCATTGTATGAGATGTTAGAGGGACAAGTAGCTGTTCTCTCGGCGCGCATCCTTTCCTGTGCCGAGGCTGCCGACCTGTTGGATGCTATGCGCCAATCGGCATTGTACCGCGAGGATCAGCAGAGTTACATGCTCTATCCCGCACGCCAACGTCCCACTTTCCTCAATATGAACAATCTGCCTGCTGAGGCTGCCGAAATGCCTGTCGTGCAGAAGTATCTGGGAACGGTACTCAAGCAGGACTGCGATGGTGGTATCCATTTTGATGCTGCATACCGCAATGCCAACAACTTGCCCGATGAACTCAAAGACTTGTACGAACAAGTGTTCCACC
>CAJOPG010000021.1 GCA_905236355.1 Paludibacteraceae bacterium
CCGCTCAGATCTTCTGCATGCAAAGCCTCGCATACCGCCGAAGTGCACTTTCCTCCCATACCCAACACCAATGGCAATCGTCCGGCTACCTTTTCGAGTAGGAAATGCCTTACCTGCCGTTTTTCCGCACTCTTCATAGTAGCGGCCTCACCTGTCGTGCCCAACACCACCAAATAATCCGCTCCACCTGCTATCTGATATTCTATCAGGCATTCTAATGAGTCATAATTGATGGTTCCATCCTCATTGAAGGGTGTTACGAGGGCCGTTCCCAAGCCTTTCAGTTGTTCATCTATCATTTGATTCTATGTTGTTTAAATAATATACTATTTGGTCAAAAAGATATGCGGCATCTTTGTCTGCGGGCAACTCAATCATGAAGTTGTACACATAAGGTTCCTTCCCTACACGCCTCCCTGCTTTGAATTGTGCATTCGCCCACAATGAGATATAGCGTGTCGGTAACATTCCACGCAAACTTAAGTCTATCAACAAATCGTAGTTTGCTTTTTGCAAATCATCCACAAGTTCTTTGCGAAGACGCTCGAACCATCTAAGATCGGCCCTTGACAGGATACGCACCCCCGCAATGGTAGGATTCAATACATCTTTTTTATCACAATAGCCCCATGCTTCTACATTTTTCCCCGCATGCCGCAATTCTTTCACCAACTGCATTATCTGCGTATTACGTTCATCTTCATCGCTGTCAAACACCACTAACACATGTTTCACATTGCTCCACACAGGAAAGGCTTTGCAGTTTCTTGTTTGTCTATGGAGATGATGGTTGAATATTTTTTCAGCTATATTCATAATCAGTTATTGTCATTTATTATCGGGCACTTTCAGAGGGTCGGTGTTGTCAGCATGGAGAGGAATTCGTTCTCGCTCACTATGCGGACTCCCAACTTCTCCGCCTTTTCCAATTTAGCGGGTCCCATATTGTCACCTGCAAGAATAAAGTCGGTGTTTTTGCTTACAGAGCCCGTATTTTTTCCTCCATACTCCTCTATCATCTCCTTATACTCATCTCTACTATGCTTTTCAAAAGTACCCGAGATAACTATCACTTTGCCTGCAAGCAACTGTTCTTGCTGCTGCGGAGTCTCGTTTTGGTCTTCAAGTTGCACCCCTGCAGCACGCAAGCGCCCAAGTATGCGCAGGTTTTTCTCTTTGCTGAAAAACTGGCGAATACTCTCTGCTATCTGCCCACCCACATCTTCCACTTCTGTCAGTTGTTCAACACTTGCCGTCTGCAATGCCTCTATTGACCGGAAACGCCGTGCTATCTTCTTCGCTGTGGTTTCCCCCACATATCTAATTCCCAGCGCGAACAACACCCGTCCCCAAGACACTTGCTTACTTTCCTCTATGCCGTCCAATATCTTCTGCGTTGCTTTTTGTTGGAAACCTTCCAAGTGCATTATGTCAGTTGCTGTCAAATCATATAAGTCCGCCACATCACGCACTAAACCGCGCTCGTAGAACAGGTCTATTGTTTCAGTGCCCAATCCGTCTATATTCATCGCTTTGCGGGCTACGAAATGTTCAATTCTGCCTTTTTGCTGTGGGGGACAATCATCTTCATTAGGGCAACGCCATGCTGCCTGGTCCGCATCTCTTAACAATAATGCACCGCACTCAGGGCAATGTTCTATGAATCTGTATTCCTTAGCAAAATCGTTTCTTTTCAGATTTCCGTCATCCTCTTTTCCTGTTATTTTCGGAATGATTTCGCCTCCTTTTTCCACCCAGACCCGATCGCCTTCACAGATTCCCAACTGACGGATGAAGTCTTCATTATGAAGAGTGGCGCGTTGTACTATTGTACCGCTCAACTGCACCGGCTCCAGATTCGCCACAGGTGTTACAACTCCCGTTCTACCCACCTGATAGGTTATCTTCTTCAGGAGTGTCAGTTGCTTCTCAGCAGCAAACTTATAGGCTATGGCCCAGCGTGGAGTTTTGGCGGTGTAGCCCAATTGTTTTTGCAGTTGCAGGCTATTTACTTTTAGCACAATGCCATCTGTTGCCACCGGAAGATTTTTACGCTCGGTATCCCAATAAGTAATAAATGCCATGATTTCATCTATACTATGGCAGACGCGCATGGCATCAGACACATGAAATCCCATTTTGTTTGCAATCTCCAAACAACCATAATGAGTGTCGGAAGGAAGATTATCGGCAAGCAGATAATACAGATAGGCATCTAATCCGCGTTGAGCAACGATGCGCGGGTCTTGCAGTTTCAATGTGCCAGAGGCAGCATTGCGAGGGTTGGCAAACAATGGTTCTTCCTGCTCCTCTCGCTCCCTATTCAGCCGTTCGAAGTTTTTCCACGGAAGCAAAATCTCCCCTCGTATTTCAAAGGTAGAAAGGGGTACGGCAGAGGGTGTCAGAATGTGGAACAGGTCCGGCTGATTATGTTTCCCGCCTCTATCAGCGTTTTGCGATTCCCCAACATTTGTGTTATCTATCTTCCAAGGAATAGATGGAATAGTTTTCACATTGTCAATCACATCGTCTCCTCTGGTACCGTCGCCGCGAGTCAAAGCATGAGTCAGCGCCCCATTTTCATACCATAGCGAAATGCTTAACCCGTCATACTTCAACTCGCATACTATCTCCGGTTCATAACTAATATCTTTGCATACACGCTGATACCAACTGCGTATTTCGTCTTCGGAATAGGTATTGGCGAGAGACAGCATCGGATATTTGTGTTCCATCTGTCGGAATCCGCTTTTGGCAGTCAGGTCAGAGCCGACACGCTGTGTCGGCGAATCAGGGTCCGCCATTTCCGGATGTTTTGCCTCCAAATCTTGCAATCGGCGCAACTTGTCATCAAACTCTTTGTCTGACAATACCGGTTGAGAAAGCACATAGTAGCGGTAGTTGGCATCTGCCAATTCTTTGCGAAGAGCATCTATCTGTTGCTCTTCTCCGTTTTCTATGGAGAATAGATCCAATTGCATTGCGCCCCTACCTGTTACTTATTATCTATTACCTACCACCATCAGTTTATGCGCTTCAGCAGTACCATTGGCATAGACTGTCACTATATAGAAACCGCTCTGAAGCGGAAGATTGACCACATAATCGTTGCTGTTGATGTCGCCGCGGGTTAACAGAGTTCCGTCGGTATTACCCACCATGTAATAGCCTCCATCAGCGTTGAGAATATTCAGTCCCCCATAAGTGGCAGTCACTCTGACGATATTCAAATCGGTGTGCGCCGCTCCTAAGCGCAAGCCCACCAACACCGGGTCGTGGTCTGAGCACCGAAACATCGTCCCATCGTTATTTCTTCCGTCGTATGTAAAACTGTCATCTTCATCAGAGTTAATATGATAAGCAGCGACCCCAGTCACTTGTTCCAATAGGGTTCTGTTGGTCAAGGCATGGTCCAGATATCCCGCTGTGCCACGAAAGACATAACTATAGGCTGTATCTTCATGAAAATAGCGATGCAAATCGGTCATTCCCCCTTTCACAAGCGTTGTAATCGGGTCTTCTTTTGCGTATGCGTTCAAATCGCCCATAATCAAGATGTCAGGATCCCCATAGTAAGCCCGATTGCTCTGATAATCGGTTAAAACCGATTGTGCCTCTTGTACGCGGTCGTAGTTGAAAGTACCCTGTCCGTCTCCTTGGTCGGCATTCATTCCTGTACCAGTGCCAGACTTTGCCTTAAAGTGATTGATTGAGAAAATAAAGTGCTCACCTGTAGATATTTCTTGGAAAGCCTGCATTTTTTTACGATTCTGCACACGAGTATTGTTGGATTTCAATGCGCCCACCGGTTTCAATGTTTCCGTGCAATAGACATAACCAGACTTTGTATAACTGCTGTTGGCACTACCCCCATCGTCTATATAACTATATTTTTTCCCCGTCATAGCAGTCAGCGTGTCTGCCAATTCGGCCAATGCCGTTTGCCCCTGCTCTATCTCTACAAATCCAAACACATCTGCCCGAATCTTATTGAGAGCAGTACTTATCTTATTTTTCTGGCGAGCATGTTGCACTTCGTTGTCGGGTCCATAGCCTGTTCCCAAATTCTCTGCAAGATAATACTCCAAATTGAATGCGCACACCAGCAATGTGTGCTCTCCCAGTATATCCACAGACGGGATACCTGCCTCCAATTCGGTCCGCGTATTGCCTACCCATTCTCCACTAACCCATTGCATTGAATTGGTGCCGATGATGCGCACTGTCAGGTTTTGTATTCGTTCCCCCATCCGGTGGTAACCGCTTATACCAGACAGGCTTAGTGTTCCTGAGGTATTGAGTGATACTATTGTTGTGTAGCCCTCAGTCATCGGGTATTCCTGATTGGTAGGAGAATAGATGCGGCGGGGAGACACCGTATAGGTTCCGGATGAGAACCCATAGTTGTTGGTTACATAGAAGGGCGCATCAAAGCGCACGGTCTGTCCTACATATCTGCTCAATTTGTCAGTTGTCCAAGTCTGAGCATTTTCTATATGCATTACTGTCTGCCCACTGCAAAACAAATTCAGTAGCAGGCTTCCAACCATCAATATTGCTCTTTGTCTTCGCATTAGCATATCCCGCGAAATACACATAATAACATATTCCTTTAAGTGTGCAAATATACAACAACTTTATCAAATCACCAAATTTCCATACCCAATTGCACAAACAATAGCCGATGTTATCAATATGACTGCATAATTTTCAACAGCACTTGGGGGTGTTCCTCAGGATTCCGGTCCCCTCAAGAACATGCGTAAGACATATTCCCAAGGCATTGATGCATTGTCCGCAGGGCAACCGTACCAATAATATATTTTGAAGGGATAAGTACCTGACATTCTTTATGTAGCCTTATACCATGTTTAGAAGGACCCGAGTAGAGCCCAAGAATCCTATTGAAGGACAATGAGTTACAATGGCATTTTCCCGATAGTTTTTTTCTGAATCCCCCAATCGGTCATTAGAGCGATTGAGATTATGGGAAAGGGTAATTGCATCAGCATACAAGCAAAGAAAACTATCTGAACTTGTGAGCGAAGCCGATAGAGATTAGTTCCTTAAATTGTATTTTTGCTTTCTCGTCGTCCGGCAGAATAACGGTATTATCGTATCTTGGGTGCAGCATTATGCGAGCAGATATAAAGCGATTGATAATGAAATTGCACGAAGTTTCCCAATCAATCTCCACTCGCCGGTAGTTTGTATAGAAGTATAACTTGCTCTCTAAGGCGATTTCTCTCACCGGTTTCCAAGTCCACTCCACCCTCAATGACGATCCCACATCATTCAGCACTTTTTTTCCGGCAGGAATACTGAAGTTGGTTTGTGCTACATGTATTGTGTCCATTGCCGCCACAAGTTTGTAGGTAAATGGTGCAATGAAGATGGATAGTCCTTCCACAGGTTTGTAGTCCAAACCAGTGGCGAGATTGAAGCGCACCGGCGTGAATGTTCCCGTCTTCAGTTTGTCGGTATTTTCCTTCCATGTATTGAAGAAATGTGTTTGGAAATCGGCAGAGAAGGAATAGGACAGTTTGTCCACAATGCGTATGCCCAGTTTGGTATAGAGTTTCAAGATGTCTTCGTTGGTATTCACCTTTCTGAGCGTATCGCCTGCCACAGTGTTAAATCCCAGCCGCCATTCGCCGGAATTTTCCCATGTGATGCGTTTCTTGTCGTCATACTTAATCAACCCTTGTGCTATCCCCAGCAATGCAAAGTTAGTATTTCCGCCTGCATACCAGTTTTTTGACACATAATTCTGCGAGAGTTGCAGCATGACGGTTGCCTCTTTTCTCCATGGAGTATATTGATTTTGAATGGCACGCAGTCGCGCAATGCGGTCTTCGGCAGGATCCCATACCAGGGCTCGTTCCACTTCCAACTCCTGAATCTTCACCTGTGGCTGGTACGCCAACTCCTCCAACTTAGCCGGATCGTACACTCCCTTATACAATTCCGGGTGTCGGGCGGCTATATACCTGCGCGCACTTCTGCGGATATTCGCGATTGTATATGCCGAATCTTCCTTTACACTCAACGAGCGTGTTTCGGAAATATAGAGTAAGGGCAGTGTCAGCGGGTGCACCCCCTGCATTGCTTCCACTTGTCGGACTATCCTCAGCGAATCACGCAAACCAATATGAAAAGGAAAAGCCGTGGTAGTGTCGGTGCGAAGGCGTTCAAGATATGCTTCATGCTCTTTCTTCGCCAATTGTTCTCCTTGCTGTCTAACTAATTCAAGAAGCAATTGGTCGTCAGAGAGTTGGTACACATGCTCCTGCAACCGGAAGGTATCAGGATACTGCAACACCTTACCTTGTGCCCACATTACCCATGCAGACACCAACATACAGATTATGCAGATTACGCGATGCTTCATAATGAAGTTAGGAAACGAAAGGAAGCAACACAGCGACAAACCGGCTACTCTCTATCTCTTTTGAGGAATCCCTTTTACGGCGGGTTTGCGCACAGCATCCACTATCAGCCAGACGCCCCACAATATGAACGGAATACTCAGCCACTGTCCCATATTCAGCAACATATTCGCCTCAAATGCCTCTTGGTCCAATTTAATAAACTCAAGGCAGAACCGTGTGAAGAATATTATCTCAAGGAATACCCCGAATATCAATCCCGGTCGTTTGCCGCAATCCCACTTGTAATACATCAGCAGTGTTACTACAAATGCCACAATGCAATAGAGCATCTCGTAAATCTGTGTGGGGTGGCATGGCAAAGTATCGCCGTTGCGCAAGAACAAGAATCCCCATGGCATATTGGTAGGATTGCCATAAATCTCAGAGTTCATCAGATTGCCGAAACGAATACAGGTGGCCGTAATGCACACGCCAATCACCAAGCGGTCGAAAATCCAATTGATGCCCGTATGAAAATGTCGTTTGTCCAATATCAGCGCTGCTATTATCAGGCCTATTGCTCCGCCATGCGAACTCAGTCCCCCTTGCCATATTTTCAGGAGTTCAAGCGGGTGCTCTATGTAAGGGTTGCGATAGTTGATATTCCATGCGAATATTTGCACGGGTTCTAAACCGAGCGTGGCAGCCTCGTGCCATTCGTAGAACCAGCAATGCCCGAGGCGTGCCCCGATAATCACGCCGAGCACCATGTACATAAATATTTTGTCCGGCCAGTCAGTGGGAGCGTTATCGTGTTTGTAGAGACGCACCTGCATCAGGTAGCATAGATAGATACCTACGGCCCAGAGTATTCCATACCAGCGAATCTCCAGCGGCCCGACAGAAAACGCCACCGGATCCACATTCCATGTGATGTAATTAAGCATTTTGTTAGAGTGGTTTAGAATGGTCAGTGTGTTTTAGGTTGGTGCGGATGGTAATTGCAAAATCAAGCCATTTTCCCATGACACTGTTTGTATTTTTTGCCACTTCCACAGGGGCATGGGTCATTCGGACGAATCTTGGGTTCTGTACGGCGTATCGGTTCCGGTTTCTGCTGTGCACGCGTGTCGTGACCAGCCGCCTGTTGCTGCATCTGACGCCCTTGCTCCATCACATCTTTCTGTGTGCGATAGCGACTCATATCGGTGCGTTGCGGGTCTTGTGCCTGCTGCACACTCCCGGGTTGCTGTACAGGTATCTGACCGCGAAGCAGGATAGCAATTGCCCTACGGTTCAGATTATTGAGCATCATTTCAAACAGATTGAACGACTCAAGTTTGTATATCAACAAGGGGTCTTTCTGCTCATAACTTGCATTTTGTACGGATTGCTTCAAATCATCCAACTGACGCAGATGCTCTTTCCACTCGTCATCAATCACATATAGCAATGTTCGTTTTTCAAATTCTTTTATCAACTCTTTGCCCTCTGTTTCCACTGCTTGCTTGAGATTGACAGCCACATTATACACCCGCTTGCCATCGGTTATCGGTACCAAGATATTTTCATACATCTGTCCTTTTGTCTCATACACCTTTTTTATGACGGGGTTGGCAATCTGCATCAACTTATCCATTTTTCGTTTGAAGGTTTCCAAAGCTGCTTCAGCCACTTGTTCTGCCAGTTGATTTGCCTTTGAGGCGCGGAAGGTATCTTCATCAAAAGGTATCTCCATGGCAAAAGTCTGCATCAGTTCAAACTTCAGCCCTTCATAGTCCAATGCGGAATGAGAATCACCTACTATTGCCTCAGCCGTGTCGTAGATCATATTGGTAATATCCACTCCCAGCCGTTCTCCCATCAATGCGTGATGTCGCTTAGCATATATCACATTACGCTGTTGATTCATCACATCGTCATACTCAAGCAGTCGCTTTCTTATACCAAAGTTGTTTTCCTCCACCTTCTTCTGGGCACGCTCTATTGAGTTGCTAATCATCTTATGCTCTATCATTTCGCCTTCTTCGAAGCCCATTTTGTCCATCAAACTTGATATTCGTTCTGAGCCAAACAGACGCATCAGGTCGTCTTCAAGCGACACATAGAACACACTGGAGCCCGGATCGCCCTGCCGCCCGCTTCGTCCGCGCAACTGCCTATCCACACGACGACTCTCATGGCGCTCTGTACCGATAATGGCAAGACCACCGGCGTCTTTTACTTCCGGCGTCAACTTGATATCCGTACCACGACCTGCCATGTTGGTGGCTATCGTCACAGTACCTTTTTTACCTGCCTCAGCCACAATCATAGCCTCGCGCTGGTGCAACTTGGCATTCAATACATTGTGTGGAATCTTCCTGATGTTGAGCATTCTGGAAAGCAACTCGCTTATCTCCACCGAAGTGGTACCGACGAGGACAGGTCTGCCCTGCTCTACCAACGATACTATCTCATCAATCACAGCATTATACTTCTCGCGTTTTGTCTTATACACGCGGTCATTCATATCAACACGCGCTATAGGACGATTGGTAGGAATGACTACTACATCCAATTTGTAGATGTTCCAGAACTCGCCCGCTTCCGTTTCCGCCGTACCGGTCATACCTGCCAGTTTGGAATACATACGGAAATAGTTTTGCAGAGTAATCGTGGCAAATGTCTGTGTAGCAGCCTCCACTTTCACATTTTCTTTCGCCTCCACAGCCTGGTGCAAACCATCGGACCAACGTCGCCCTTCCATGATACGGCCCGTCTGTTCATCCACTATTTTCACCTCACCCTCCATAATGACGTAGTCCACATCTTTCTCAAACAGGGTATAGGCTTTCAGCAACTGATTGACGGTATGCACACGCTCGCTCTTGATGCTATACTGCTGCAACACCTCGTCTTTCCTGGCCTGTTTTTCTTCGGCGCTGACAGCGAGTTTTTCTATCTCCGCCACCTCGCTTCCCACATCGGGCAAAACGAAGAACTGCGGGTCATCGGTTGAGCCTGTCAGAGCGTCTATACCCTTATCTGTCAACTCTATCGACTTGTTTTTCTCATCTATTACAAAATAGAGTTCATCAGTAGCAATATGCATATTTTTGTTGTTCTCCTGCATATAGAACTCCTCTGTTTTCTGCAGTCGGACTTTATTTCCCTGCTCACTCAAGAACTTTATCAAAGCCTTATTCTTAGGCATACCTTTATATGAGCGGAACAATGCCAACTCACCTTCTTCCGCCACCTTCTTATCCTCACTCTGCATCTTCTGTCTTGCCTCAGCCAATAGTTTGGTAGTCAGTTGTTGCTGAGTGCGCACCAATAGTTCCACGCGATGTTTGTATTCGTCAAACAACTGTTCTTCTCCTTTAGGGACAGGACCTGAGATAATCAACGGAGTACGCGCATCGTCAATGAGCACTGAATCCACCTCATCCACTATGGCATAATTGTGTTTGCGTTGCACAAGGTCAATAGGGCTTGTGGCCATATTATCACGCAGATAGTCGAAGCCGAACTCGTTGTTTGTACCAAAAGTGATATCGCATGCATAGGCTTTTCTTCGTTCATCGGAATTAGGTTTGTATTTATCAATACAATCAACGCTCAAACCATGAAACATATAAAGCGGCCCCATCCATTCGGCATCACGCTTAGCCAGATAGTCGTTCACGGTTACTACATGTACGCCTTCATGAGTCAAAGCATTCAGGAATACGGGCAGGGTTGCCACTAATGTTTTTCCCTCACCAGTTGCCATTTCGGCTATTTTACCCTGGTGAAGAACCACACCACCTATCAACTGCACATCATAGTGTACCATATCCCAGGTTATCTCATTACCACCCGCCATCCAGTGGTTTTGATATACCGCTTTATCACCTTCTATATGAACAAAATCGTGGTCTATTGAGAGTGATTTATCAAATTCGGTTGCCGTCACTTCAAGAGTTTCATTCTCTGCAAAACGGCGGGCTGTATCTTTCACGATGGCAAACACTTCCGGCAGCACTTGCATCAGCACCTCTTCATATTTCTTCGTCACATTTTTCTCAAGTTCATCCACCTCGCGATATATCTTCTCGCGTTTTTCTATAGGCGTATTCTCCACCAATGCCTTCAGCTCCGCTATACGAGTCTTATCTTGAGCCACATAATTTGCTATACGCTGCTTTATCTGCTCCGTGCATTGCCGCAACTCATCATTGCTCAATGCTGCCAATTTGGCATACTCCTCCTTGATTTTCTCCACATAAGGCATTACTTCACGCATATCACGCTGCGATTTGTTGCCAAACAACTTCTGCAAAAATTCTACAAATCCCATATTTAATGATGTTTTATTCAGTTTAACAATATCATTGTGCCGATATGCACAATTAGTCTGCAAAGTTAAATATTTTTTTTCGTCTGCACAATACCCTAACAAAAACAATACCAATATTGACAGGGCGCATGCCGGTTATAAGATAAGCGGCAAACAATATATGTCTGCCGCTTTACATTATACGCATGCCTAAGGTTGGCACAGGACCTTGTCCTGTATCAATAAGCATTCATTTGTTCGCTAACGATCTTTGTGATGAAATCAGCAAACTCTTGAACCGTCATCTGACCTTTCTCTTCAGCGCCTTGCTGACGCACACTTACGAGCCCTTGCTCCGCCTCTTTTTCGCCCACGATGAGCATATAGGGGATACGCTTAAGTTCATTATCGCGAATCTTGCGACCGATTTTCTCGTTGCGGTCATCCACAATGACGCGGATATCTTGCTGTTCAAGCAGTTTCTTCACCTTCCAAGCGTAGTCATTACTCTTCTCTGAGACGGGCAATACTACCACTTGATCAGGTGTGAGCCATAGCGGGAACTTACCGGCGGTATGCTCAATCAGTACAGCCACAAAGCGCTCCATACTGCCGAATGGTGCACGGTGAATCATCACGGGGCGATGTTTCTGATTGTCCTCGCCCACATACTCCAGTTCAAAGCGCTCAGGCAAATTGTAGTCCACCTGAATAGTACCCAACTGCCAGCGACGGCCCAATGCGTCTTTCACCATGAAGTCGAGTTTAGGTCCATAGAACGCCGCCTCGCCGTATTCAACCTTGGCCGGCAATCCTTTCTCCTCACACGCATCAATAATAGCCTGCTCGGCTTTTGCCCACACCTCGTCAGAGCCTACATACTTTTCATGATTATTCGGGTCGCGAAGAGATATCTGGGCCTCAAAATTATCAAAGTTCAGTGCCTTGAAGATAATTTGAATAATCTCCATCACACGGATAAACTCTTCTTTCACCTGGTCCGGACGGCAGAAAATATGTGCATCGTCTTGCGTGAAACTGCGCACGCGGGTGAGACCGTGCAGTTCGCCCGACTGCTCATAGCGATACACCGTGCCAAACTCTGCACAGCGGAAAGGAAGGTCTTTATATGAGCGGGGTGAATTCTTGAAGATAGCGCAGTGGTGAGGACAATTCATGGGTTTCAGAAGATATACCTCTCCTTCTTCCGGAGTGGTGATGGGTTGAAACGAGTCCTTGCCGTAGTGATCCCAGTGGCCGGAAGTGACATATAGGTTTTTCGAGCCGATATGAGGGGTGATGACCTGCTGATAACCGTAGCGTTTTTGTATCTTCTTCAGGAAATCTTCCAAACGGAGGCGCAGTGCAGTACCCTTTGGCAACCATATAGGCAGCCCCTTGCCCACCATATCAGAGAACATAAAGAGTTCCAGCTCTTTTCCTATGCGGCGGTGGTCACGCTTTTTGGCTTCTTCCAACAAAGCAAGATACTCGTCAAGCATACTCTTCTTTGGGAAAGAGATGCCGTAGATACGTGTCATCATCGGACGACTTGCATCACCACGCCAATAGGCGGCAGCACAACTGAGCACCTTCACCGCCTTAATCGGGGCGGTGGAAGGGATATGCGGACCCTTGCAGAGGTCTGTAAAATTGCCCTGTGTATAGGTGGTTATCTTACCGTCTTCCAACTCTGATATCAGTTCACACTTGTATGTCTGCCCTTTGGCGGAGAAGTCTTTCAATGCATCCGCTTTGCTTATCTCGCAGCGGACGAGCGACTCTTTACGCTGCTGAAGCTCCTGCATTTTCTTCTCTATAAGAGGAAGGTCCTGCTCCCGAATAGCCTGACCGTCAGGGGGGAGAACATCATAGTAAAAGCCATTCTCTATGGCGGGACCAATGCCGAACTGTATGCCCGGATAGAGTTCTTGAAGCGCCTCTGCCATGAGGTGAGAGGTGGTGTGCCAGAAAGCGTGTTTAGCCTCGGCATCATCCCATTTGTGCAGACGCAATGTAGCATCCTCTCTGATAGGAAGAGTGAGATCTGTTTGTTGGTTGTTGACTGTGGCGGCAAGCACTTCTTGCGCCAAACGGGGGCTGATACTTTCAGCCACTTGCAATGCGGTAACACCGCTTTCATACTCCCGAACACTACCATCGGGAAAAGTAATTTTAATCATAACTTATAAACCTACAAATGTTTACCATCTTGCTGCCATACAAAGGGCATAAGATGCTTGTTTAGTGACTGCAAAGATACAAAAAAATGTTGAGATAAACCTAATTACTTTATTGAAGTCCGTAAACTTTTCCGACACCACGGCAATAAAATCTATTCTTCATTTGGCAAAACCATCTGACAACTACCATGAAGCAACTATCACATGACATCTGCACAGCAAAGGTAGTGCGAATTCAGCATTTGCATAAACGGAGAAAACACCGTATCTTTGCAACCGCAATTATGCTATTATCCACACAACATTTAGATATCGGCTACGGAGAGCACCTCGTGCAGCAAGACCTTAATCTGCAGGTTGAAAGAGGCAACATGATATGCATGCTCGGCAAAAACGGATGTGGGAAAAGCACACTGCTCCGCACTCTCGCCGGACTCCAGAATCCGCTTGGAGGGGATGTTTACATTGCTGATAACAACATCAACTCGCTCAATAGGCACCAACGCGCCACACTGCTGTCTTTGGTACTCACCGAGCGGCTCTCCATGGACAACACCACCGTGCACGATGTGGTGGCAATGGGCAGGTATCCATATTCAAGTTTTCTTGGAGGACTCACCGAAAAAGATAAGAAACAGATAGCAGATGCACTTTCCGCTGTGGGTATCGCTGAGAAAAACGACTGCCCCTTCAATTGTATGAGCGACGGCGAGAAGCAACGAGTACTCATCGCAAAAGCTCTGGCACAGCAAACACCCATCATCCTCCTTGACGAGCCTACAGCACACCTTGACCTCAACAACCGGATACGAATACTGCTGCTTCTCCGTAAGTTGGTGCACGACACACAACGCTCTGTCATTATCTCCACGCATGAGCTGGATTTGGCCCTGCAGATGGCGGATATCATCTGGCTCATGGCACCGCAGAATGGTATAGAAACGGGCACACCCGATGCACTCATTCGCTCCGGAGCCTTCCAAAACGCCTTCCAAGACGACAACTTCAATTTCATCAACAGCAACGGCCGACTCCGAATCGCACTACGGCAAGAACAAACTACATAAACACATGAGGGGCGACCACATGCGCTGTGCTACTGCTTCGTAATCGACATAACGGCATGGATTGGCATTACCCATTATTTCGACTACGCCATCACCTTTGGTATCAGATATACTTTCTGATGCTCTGAGACATGGTCATACTTTGCATTGCAGCATATACACTGCAGTGGCGACTTTACTGCATGCGGGATTTGACGCTTTTATAGACAGACTCCTGCAGGGCGGTGTGCATCATACCGTCAATAACGGCACCGGTCAAATAGCCGGCGAAATTCTTCTTCGGATTGCGCTCAAAACTGATTTTGCATACATACACATTCTGCTTGTTGGGACGCGGGTTGCTCTTGTATATCACCATTGGTGCCAGCGTGTTCACCACATTGGCATTTTTAGCCAGACGTTCCATAGGTGTTTCTTCTTTGTAAATATGCAACTGCAGATTGTCATACAGCATGGTTAGACTTCCTGTCAGTTTGCGACGGTCACCGCTTAACGAAGCGCGCATACTGCCTATATCGCACTGCATACTCATGCCAAACATCGGGCGAAGGAAATCGTCAAACGCCCTACCCTCTATGCTTGTCACAGCCATCTCTGCCGACAGGTTGCAGGCTTTGTCGTTGGTGAGAGTCAGACTCATATCAGCCTCACCTCCGGCCATCTTCATTTGGACATGCGTATTGAGACAATTGCCATTGGCATTGCTTATATCCGTAGTGGCAAGAGTGACATCCGTAAAAATCAGTTTCCCTGCTTTCCCTGCCGGACGGAGCACTTCCGCTTCAAAAGAGGGCATACGCATCTTCAGATGTTTTACTTTCAGAGGAATACCGATGGACATCAGTTTCTCTTGTGGCATTGGGTAGTTAGAGCGGGGAGTGTAACGCATATCACGGTATATGGCAGCCCTCTGTCCTATGATGCTGATGCTATCGATGCTCACCTGCTTTGCTATTGCCTGACGTATTAGATTGAGCGGAGAGATACGCACCTGCTTGAGACTGACATTGCTCCACGTGACGGGTTGTTTGCCTTTTCTATCTGCCAAACAATGCCGATCAACTGTATTTCGGGTATGAATATTCTCCAACACCACTTCTCCAGCATCTGCATGGTGCAACGCCCCCAAATCCAGTGCATATAAACTATCGCGAGTCAGCAACGAGAGATTCTTCAGAGAGAGCGAATATATGGAATCGTTATAGGTGAGTTGCTTGTCTTCAATCGAATAGGCAATATCTGTCATTGACAGACCGACATCTTCTGTTGATAGATGCAAGCGGCTATCTATGGTGCTGAGACTAAAGTTCCCCTCTTCTATTATGATTTGCCCCACCTGTATTTTCGATATATATTTACGCAACACATTTGTACTATCTGACTCATGTGATGACAAGGAATTTTCTGTTTGCTTATTCTGTTTGGATTTGCTGACTGTTACAACCGCTACTTCGGGTCTCAGTATCTCCACATAGTCGATATCCACTTGTCGGGTGCGAAGAATACGGAATACATTCAGATAGCCGGCCTCCAATTTCTCTATGTGGACCGACACGCCGGCGTGTCCGACACTGAGAGTGTCGGTTGTATCGGTTGAGAACACCACATCCTTCAAGCGTATTTTGCCTTCACCCAAGAGTATATCCAAATCGCCATAACGAATAGTGAGCGAATCCATTGCAGACAGGCGTTGCCGAAGTTTTCCGTCAACGATATGTGTGAGCATAACATCGGCATAAATTATAACGCCACCCGCCAGCAGCAATACTGCCAACGCTATTGCACATCCTATTATTGTTTTTTTTCCTTTAGTCATAATAGAGATTTCTTATTCCGCTTGCAAAGATACGGTTTTATTCTCTTATTTCAAAACGCCCCCCAACCATCCGCACCACTCTGCACAAATTCCAACAACGAAAAGAGACAGAGTTAGCGCTCTGTCTCTTTTCGTTGAGTGGCGACCATCGGTACTACCACTATTCCCCTAAATATATCCGATAGGATTACTCTTGGTTGAGAGTGACGCGTTTGAAGTCGGTGATAGTAACGCCAGCCTTTTTGAGAACATCTTTCACGAGTTCTTTTTCTTCCGACATTACATACACTTGTTCCAGCAAGGTGCTCTCTTTCAAGAATTTTGCCAGACGCCCCTGAGCAATCATTTCCACCTTCTTGAGGTTGATTTGTGCTTCTGCTTCAGCCGGCACGGTTTTACGGATGTTGCGAGCAATCTCAGCCTGCTCGGGTGTGAGCCAGCCTTTAGCCATGTTAGACTCAATATGGTCGTCGCTATCAGCATGTGCAGGATTCAGCCCAGCTTTGCGCAATGCCTGCTCAACAGCCTTGTTGATTTCATCCTGTTTGGTTTTCTCGATAGCCACACTAAGTTCGTGGTCTTTCACTTCCTGTGCCACCAACTCAGCCGAAACGGCGATAGGTGACATAGCGGCTACCTGCATGGAGATACCATGTACCACTTCTTGCGGAGCCTCTGCCTCTGCAGCACTTACGAGCGAGGAGAGTTTGTTGCCGAGGTGGTTATAAGCATCCACCTT
Source organism: Paludibacteraceae bacterium (assembly GCA_905236355.1). Classification (GTDB taxonomy): domain Bacteria; phylum Bacteroidota; class Bacteroidia; order Bacteroidales; family Paludibacteraceae; genus Colicola. Next base: position 16,480 of record CAJOPG010000021.1, read on the forward strand.
GGCACCACGAAGGAATACATAGTCGCTGAGTTCCATTTTCTCACCTGTAACGCCGGAGCGTTCGGTAACGAGTTCTGCAACGGTGCGTCCGTTTATCACTTCGTTCTTGAGGGCCTCAAGGTTGGCAGGTTGACGGTCCATAGCCACATCCAAGATGAGTTTGACGAGAGCTACGAAGTCAGCATTTTTAGCCACGAAGTCGGTTTCGCATTTTACAGCCACGATAGCGGCAAAGCCGTTTTCCGCTTTAGCCAGTACGCAGCCTTCCGAAGCCTCGCGGTCGCTACGCTTGGCAGCGATAGCCTGTCCACGCTTGCGCAGGAGGTCTTTTGCCTGCTCAAAATCGCCGTTAGCTTCTTCCAAAGCCTTCTTTACATCCATCATACCTGCGCCGGTGATATCGCGCAGTTTCTTTATATCTGCTAATGTTACAGCCATAACTTCAAGAGATTTAGAATTTATTATTCTGCGGCGGGAGCCTCTTCTTCAGCGGGAGCCTCTTCCTTTGCTTCAGGAGCAGCTTCTGCTACCTTTTCTGCCTCTTTTTTCTCAGCTTGTTTGCGAACACGCTGACGACGCTCTTTGGGAGCGGGAGCCTCTTCGCCATCCTGCTGTGCAGCGGCATTTTCATCAGCCTTCTCCACCTTGCGCTCTTCCAGACCTTCTTTGATAGCGGCCACTACGGCGTTCAAGATAACGGCGATAGAAGTGGTGGCATCATCGTTAGCGGGAATAACGAAATCGATGTTGGTGGGATCGGAGTTGGTGTCAACAATACCGAATACGGGTATACCGAGGCGTTGTGCTTCAGCGACAGCGATATGCTCTTTCATCACATCCACAACGAAGAGCGCACTTGGCAGACGTGTGAGGTCAGCAATAGAGCCGAGGTTCTTCTCGAGTTTCTCGCGCTGACGGGTAATCTGCAGTTTCTCACGCTTGGAGATATTGTCGAAAGTTCCGTCGGTCATCATTTTGTCGATGGCAGACATTTTCTTCACAGCCTTGCGGATGGTGGGGAAGTTGGTGAGCATACCACCTGCCCAACGCTCTGTGATGTAAGGCATGCCAATCTCTTTTGCCTGCTCGGCAACGAGGTCTTTAGCCTGCTTTTTGGTTGCCACAAACAGCACCTTGCGGCCTGACTTGGCAATGTTTTTGAGGGCTTCAGCAGCCTCTTCTACTTTAACGACGGTTTTGTTGAGGTCAATGATATGGATACCGTTGCGCTCCATAAAGATGTAGGGAGCCATAGCGGGATTCCATTTGCGCTTGAGGTGACCGAAATGTGCACCTGCTTCAAGCAGTTCTTCAAAATTTGTTCTCATGTTTGTTTTGTTGTTTTGTTAGTTGATTGTTTTATTGTAAATCCGTTCTTTCGGTAGTCGTTTTCACCCCGGTGTTCAGGATGCCACAGAGGGCATAGTAACAAAGGAGCAGACGAGAACAGTCTTTGCGCAACCGAAAGAACTGCGGGGTAGTCCGCCAGAGCGGAGTCCCCGCAGTTTGGAGTTGTCGAATATTAACGCTTGCTGAACTGGAAGCGTTTGCGTGCTTTGGGGCGACCGGGTTTCTTACGTTCAACCTCACGGGCATCGCGTGTCAAGAATCCTTCAGCCTTCAAAGCGGGTTTGTCTTCCGGATTGATTTTGACGAGTGCGCGTGCAATAGCGAGCCGCAGAGCCTCTGCCTGTCCTTTGAAGCCGCCGCCGTCAAGATTAGCCTGAATATCGTATTTCTCAGCAACGCCCAGTGTATTGAGGGGTTGCTTAACGATATATTGAAGAATTGAGGATGGGAAATATGCCTCCAAATCACGCTTGTTGATGGTGATTTTACCTTCACCTTCTTTCACGAAAACGCGAGCAACTGCTGCTTTTCGTCTTCCTAATGCATTTACTACTTCCATTGCTGCGTTTTATTTGAGTGTGTTAATATCAATTTGTTTGGGTTGCTGGGCTGCATGCGGATGCTCGCTGCCTGCATACACATAAAGATTGTTGATAATCTTGTCGCCGAGACGGTTTTTGGGGAGCATACCCTTCACCACTTTTTTGATGAGGCGGTCAGCGCCCTTGTCTTTAAGGTCGGCCGGAGTGAACTCGCGTTGTCCGCCGGGATAGCCAGTGTAGCGAATATACTGACGGTTGGTCCATTTGTTACCGGTGAGTTCAACGCCAGCGGCATTGATAACGATTACATTGTCGCCACAGTCCTGATTGGGAGTGAACGACGGTTTGTACTTGCCACGAAGCAATTTGGCAATCTTGGTGCACATACGCCCAAGCACTTGACCCTGTGCGTCAACCACCACCCACTCTTTTTGTTCACGAGCGGCTTCTTTGGAGAGCGACAGAGTCTTCAAACTTACTGTTTCCACTTGTTTTGTTGTTTTTAGACCTGCCCGACAGACATCATTTACGATTTACCTATTGGTTATGTGCATGTTAGTTATTGTCACACACCGATAAATCCACTGCCCAGACAGGCGAATTAATAATACAATGATTTATGCTTTTCAAAAGCGGGTGCAAAGGTACGATATTTTTTTTGATATTGCAAGAGGGGTGATATTTTTTTTGAATTATTCAGTTTTCGGAGTGCTTTTTGCAGAGTTGTTCAGAGTTGTTTCTACATAAACTCTGTGCTTCGTAGAATATATTGATTTCCTGTCGATTTTATGTTGATGTTATGTTGATGTTATGTTCATCTTATGTTTATCTTATGTTTGCCTATACTGATTATGAGCGAATTACAGCGAATTATGAAGGGACGCAGATAGGTTATGCGTCCCTTTCATAGTAGATATCAATCAGTTATATGATGAATAACATACTATTTCACCGGTTCTTCTGCGGGGAGGAGTCGGATATGAGAAACGGGTTTGTGGATTTTGAGGAAGGCGTTTTTCAGGGTAGTGGTATCTGTTTTTTCGGGGTCCCATGTAAGGGTGACCATTTGAGTTTCCTTGTTGATTTGCATATCCTTAAGACCTTTCTCAAAGGCAATATTATTTTGAATTTCACGCACACAGTGATCACATTCGATGGGCACACAGAAAACAGCGGTAACACGCTGTTGTTTTGGTTTAGCAATCACGGTAAGAGAGAGCAAGAGCAATAGACAAACTAACACTTTGGTTTTCATATTCCACATTATTTTTTATTACACCTTACATTATATTGTATTATATCCCTATTTTTTTTCTATTCTTTTGTCAGCGCCCAGCGGAAGCCGAGATAGATTTTCCATCCGGCGACGGGTGCATATACCATAGCCGCGTCAAAATCGGGTCCAAATGGTTCAGCGGCAGCGATGACGGGTTGTTTCTGGCAGTAGTTGGTCATATTTTCGGCACCGAGATATAGTGAGCATGTGCGCCAATACTTGGTGATTTGTGCCATCAACTGCGGATACCACTTATAATAAGGTTGCCAGAGCGGGTTGTTTGCATCGGGGTCAGGCAAACGGCCACCTCCGTTGAACTGTGCGGTTACATCAAACTGCCAATGTCGCAAGGGTGTGACATAGGATGTGGTGATGATTCCTTTGAAGCGCGGAGTGAGTGGTTTCTCCCGCAAGACTCCATTGACAGTCTGTCGGACATCGGTGTATCGGAAGGCTGTAGTGAGCGTCCAGCCACGCAAGACCTCCATGCTTGCTTCGAGTTGCCATACCTGTGCAAAATTGCGTGAGCCGTCAGAGTTGAGGAATGTGACAGTATGCGGGTCAGTGTCAAGGTCGAGAACGGTGCCCTGCAGGAAATGGGTGTAATAATATTCGCCGGAGAGTTGCAGTTCTTTTGACTTAATCGGTACATGGAAAGTGGTGCTGATGCCGGCATTGATAGCACGCTCTTGTTTGATGCCTTCAGTCGGAAAGACAAATTTACGGGAAGATACGAGCCATGATGCATTGTCGGCAATGATATTAGGTGATCGATATCCCATTCCGGCACCGGCACGAATGGTCCACCACTCCCATGGTGTATAACGAATGTTGAAACGGGGCGTAAAGAAAAATCCGTATTGCGTGGAATAGTCTGCCCTAACCCCTGCCACCAAAGAAAGTTGTTCTTCAAGCAGATAACTATATTCTGCAAAGATTCCGGGGGTGAGTTCCTGACGGGAGAGGTCAGCAGAACCGGCGGGAGCAAGAGTGATATTCTCGGTATATTTGTCGTAATTGACAGAGAGTCCCGTAGTAAGTTTGTGTCCTTCGGCGAGTTCAGTTTGGAACATAGCGTTGAGATAGGCATTGGTTTGTGCGGCAAGCCACTGCCGGTTGCCATATTCGTTGGTCTGATTATGGTGGCTGAGTGCGGTGATGATACCGACAGACATACCTCTGTCAGGGTCAATCAGATAGCCGTTTTTCATAAAGCCTTCCACTCTCCATGTGAGCAGATTGATATTGTATGCGGGGTCGGCAGCGGTCATGCGGTTGTGCATAAAAGGATTGGTTCCCCCTTGTCCTGCGAATCGTTGGTCGTAGATGCCACGCACGAGTATTCTCCCCGTGTATCTGCCATGAAAGATATCCCATCGGTTAAGGACATTGGCCTGTCCGCCTGTGGGCATATCCATGAAAGAGTCATGGTTTCCGTCCATATACATGGGCATAAGCTGCCCGTGTGCCAACAAAGAGGTTGAGACATCAGTATCAGTACTATCGGGATTGGTGACCTGCCATGCCCCCATAAGATTGACTTCGGAATGTAGTTCGCTGTTGAGCATCAGATTGACGGCAAGCGGGTCTTGTGTTTTGGGTTTGAGATACTCTATATTGATTTGCCCTGTGGTACTTTCATAACCATTAATAACAGAGGCAGTACCTTTGGAAACCTGTATTGACTCCATCCATGGTCCCGGGATATACTCCATACCAAACTGTTGTGCAAGTCCCCGAATACCCGGAGTGTTTTCGGTGAGTAATTGCACATAGGTTCCGCTCAGTCCGAGCAACCTAATCTGCTTTGCCCCAGTTGCGGCATCGGAGTAGGCGACATCAACAGAGGCATTTGTTTCAAACGCTTCGGAGAGGTTGCAGCATGCCGCCTTGCAGAGTTCTGAAGAATTGATTTTCTGCGTATCAAAGGCAGAGGTGCGACTTTTAACCGTTGAGGCACGGCGGGCACTGACCGATACTTCCTGCAGATTGAAGTCAGAGGTAGTGAGAGCGAGCGAATCCTGCTGTGCGAGAAGCCTACCCGGCACAAAGACGAGAGACAAAAGCAGGCAATATACAGCGCAGAAGCGCCGGGTCATTCTTTGAAAAGACAGATTATTCACCATAAAAGGGTATTACTTTACCGAACCCGCTGCAAAGGTAGCCTCATTTGCATCAGCAAAAAATACCTAAATATAGTGAATCGGCTTCACCTTGACATCCCCTTATATAGCTATAGCATTTCTTTCAGCAGCAATATCAAGGCCGCTACTGCCGCCTGCCGAGTGATACGCTCACGGTCGCCCATAAAATGGAAACAGCGGGTGAGCGTATGTTCGTGCGCAGCCACTGCTATCCAGACAGTACCTACCGGTTTGTCGGCAGTTCCTCCGCCGGGTCCGGCAATACCGGAGGTTGCGACGGCATAGTCGGTCTGCATCAAGTGCCGCACTCCCTGTGCCATCTGAGATACCGTTTCTTCACTGACGGCACCTACAGAAGACAATGTATCCCCCCTAACTCCGAGCACATTCTGCTTGATGCTGTTGTCATACGCCACCACGCTTCCCATATAGAAGGTACTGCTACCGGGCTGTTTGTTCAGCAATGCGGCAATACGCCCACCGGTGCAACTCTCGGCAGAAGATACGGTTTGTTTATGCGCTTTCAACCTTTCCCCCACGAGTACTTCTATCGGTTTATCTTCTTCAGCAATGAGATAGGGTTTGATGAGCGGGCGAAGGCGGTCAATCTGCTGCTGCATTTCTTTGAGCAATGTATCGGAATTGCCATGACCTGTCAGACGCAGACGAATCATCCTGTCTTTGGGCAAATAGGCGAGATGCAGATGAGGCGGCAGAGCCGCTTCCCAATCTTCTATCAAGATAGCAAGTGATGATTCGGGAATACCATAGAGAACCATTGTTTCATGAATGATAGCCTCATGCTGCAGGCGTTTTTTGAGGATGGGAAGGATTTGCTCTTCCATAGCAATTTGTGCCTCATAAGGTACACCCGGCATAGAAAAGAGAGTGTGGTTGTTCGATTCAAACATCATCAGAGGTGCGCTCCCCACCCTGTTTTCCAAGACGGTGGATGCCTCCGGCACTAACCACTGGGTTTCGGTAAGACGGTTAAGCACATCGGGTCGGTTTCGGTAAAGACTGCGCACATGACGCTCTACTTCAGCCGATTTGACCAATCGGGTATGAAAGAAGTCGCAAAGTGTTGTTTTGGTGATGTCATCTTTGGTGGGACCGAGTCCTCCTGTCATCAGCACTAACGATACGCGGGAAAAGCTTTCGGCAAGTGCCAGTTTGATTTGCTGCGCATCATCGTGAATAGCGGTGGTGCGGAGAATGCTGATACCTATTGAGTTCAGATAGCGGGCTATCATGCCGGAATTGGTATCGGCAACCTGACCTATAAGGAGTTCGTCCCCTATAACGATAATTTCTGCGTTCATACGGTGATTCTTAGAATTAGACGCTACACTATTCAGGATTTAGGAATCAATAATTCTGTTTGTTATTGAGACTGTTTTTTCCACTCTTCTGCCACAAGGCAGAGTTCGTTGTACCATTCTTGTCCGAACCGCCTGATGAGAGGCTCCTTTAAGAACTGATATAGCGGGAGATGCAGTTTCTTGCCATATACGCGCCCACAATGGCAGATGTCCCAACGATGATACTCAACGGCAGTAAAGGAGGCATGTTCAGAAAGACGGATAGGATAAAGGTGACAAGAAACAGGTTTTTTGAAAGCGATCTTACCCTCATTATACAAGCGTTCAATCACACAATAGCACCAGCCATTGTTGTCAGTACGGGCAAAAACGCAATCTTTACCATCGATAATCTGCGTAACGCGCTCGCCCGTAGGGTCATTATAGGCAACACCCTCTTGGGCCACCACTTCCCGCGCCTCTTTGCGCATCATGGGGAGCAAGTCCGGCAACAACGCCTGAAGCGTCTGCTCTTCTTCTGCCGTAAGCGGTGCACCGGCATCGCCCTCAATACAGCAACACCCCCGGCAAGTGCCGAGGTCGCAGCAGAACTCCTTTTCGAGGACATCAAGACTGACCAGTGTGTCTTGTATGTGAAATATCATAAGTAGTGTTCAATAAATATCTTCAATCCAATAGCTATCAGGATAAGTCCTCCAATGATGTCTGCATTCACTTTGACACGCTTGCCGAACTTACATCCAAGCAGATAGCCGATCAGTGACATCACAAAACTGAAGAGAGCAATAATACCTACTGCGAGCCACAGAATCTCCGGAAGGGGAATAAACAAAAGACCTGTAGCGAGGGCATCAATGCTGGTTGCCACAGCAAGCAGCAGAAGCAGACCGACAGAGAATGTTTTGTTTTGTTCTTTGTGCTTTTCCTGATGTATTCTATTCTGCCATCCCTCCAACAGCATTTTTCCCCCGATGACACTCAAAAGGAGGAGCGCTATCCAATGACTCCATCGTGTGAAGAAAGCAGTAAAACTGATTCCTGCAAAATAACCGACAAACGGCATACCTCCCTGAAACAGCCCAAAGAACAATGCCATCAAACAGGCCCACCCCCATTGCGGGGTCTGCCGGGTGGCAAGTCCCTTGGCAAGACTCACTGCAAAGCAATCCATGCCCAATCCCACAGCCAGCAATATGATTGAAACAATGTCCATAAATCAGAATCAGCGGCCTATGATATTCTTATATTGCGGCAGACGCCTCATTGCAAAGAAGACAGCCCAATCGGGAAGGTGCTTGAGCAGAGGGACAGCGATATGATTCACCCAACCGGGCATAGCGCGCTTTTTACCACGAAACATCCGTTTGAGTGCAATCTGTGCAAAGTGTTCAGGGGTGAGGCTGATTCCCCATTTGACCAACCGGCGGCGCGTTTTGTCATCCAAGCCATAAAGAGGAGTGTCGATAGCACCGGGAGTGAGAGTGGTGACTACCACGCCCTGCGGCTTCATCTCATACCATAATGACTGACTGAAATTCAGCACGAATGCCTTAGTAGCATTATAGGCCTGTATTCCGGGGAATGGCATCCAGGCCGTCATACTGGACATATTGAGGATGTATCCCTTCCGGCGACGGCACATATCTTCTCCAAACAGGCGACACAGCATTGCAAGCGTAATCATGTGCAGATTAAGGATGGTCAGGAACTTCTGCGTAGGCACTTCCTGCAATGGTTGCCAGAAGAACATACCTGCATTGTTAAGCAGAATGTCCACCTCAATTCCATTCTCAGTGCACCAATCATAGAGGTTTTGTGCCGCCTCTTGTCGGGCAAGGTCACAATAGAACGGGATGGCCTTTACATGATATTGCTCTGATAGTTCGCTTGCTACCTGTTGCAATTCTTTCTCTTGATTACTCACCAAAAGAACATCGTGCTGATATTCTCGTGCAAGCACTGTGGCATAGGCCTTTCCTATACCTGATGAGGCTCCGGTAATAAGGGCATACATATTATTGCTATTTTTGTTTGTTGTTATATTGGTCTACTATTGTGCTTTTATCGTTTCAGCCATGACCGAAGTGTGCTCAGTATCTCCGTTTGTGTATCTTCATCCAAATCCTGAATGCGGGAATAATGGCATCCGCCCGGCACTATATATTTCCGTATGTTGGCATTATCGGTTTCCGGATAGGGGAATGCCGTCCATGCATCTGTCTCACCATAAATAAACATCAAGTGACAGTCGGTGGTATCCAAGAAGCGAAACACCTTTTGGTAAGCCTCATCGGAATAAGAGAAATCCCAGTCGCCCTCCGGCAGATAGAGTGCTGCGAGGTAGCCTTCGGTTTGCAGAGTTGTTTCCGACAGCCACTCACGGAAGGGGTCAAGGTTGTAGGCATAGTTGCCCAACTCTTTGGCAGATTGCACATAATAAGTCTGATGCGGCATGTTGTTGCGGTCAAAAGCATCCGGATTGGCATATTGGAGGAAGTGTTCATACATCTGCCCGTCTGAAGCATAGGGTTGGGGAATAATGTCTGTAGGGATGCCCCGCATCCAGATGCCGAAGTCATAGTCGAGTATGCAGTAATCATACACCATTTCGAAGGGCACCGTGAAGCGCATATTCATTGAGTCGGCATAATGCTGAAGCATAGGTTGCAGTGTTGTGCGCCTCCGAAGAGCCTCTTTCTGCCAATTGAAGATGCGTGCCCGCTGGTTTTGCTTACCCACTTTGCTTAAAAACTCATAGCCCCGTGGGTCTGCCTGCGTCAAACAGAAAGGAGCCACATAAGGGACAGCCGCCTCCACATCATGAGGATAATACATACTATACAATGTGGAAGTGATACCGTCTTTGCTGCCACCGGTAGCCACCCAGCCTTTGGGATATATCGTCCGCAAGGCGGATACAATCCGGTGCATATCATAAGCCGCATTAGCAGTGGTTACTTCATTCCAATTGGTGTCAGCCGGACAAGATGTGCCAAAATAGCGGTGCTCTACCCAGATATCGTTGGAGCCCAGAAGTTCGGCAAGTTCATCGCGCACCTGAATGCGCTCGTTATGGTCGGCCGCATTATATCCATGAGTGTGAAGCACCACCACGCTGTCAAGACTGACATGACCGACTACCACGCGCTGCAAAAATGTAGATGTATCTGCAGGATTACCTATCGGGTTGCGCAACTGACGGAACTGAAGTACATATTTCTCCAAAAATCTCCCACCCGGAATTTGTTCCACCGACTCAACGCCCGGCAACTGCTGTAACTGTTGTTGCAAAGGATTTTGCGCTACAAGCAATACCGAGACTGACAACAAAGCAAAAATAAAAACAATTTTCTTCAGCATAATCACTTTCGTTATAAGAGCGCAAAGGTACACATAATAATTGACAGTGAAAAGTAAAAAAAATGAGAAGTGAGTCTTTCTCAGATATTGCATTCACTAACGGGATTTACCATTTGAGAGTTTTATAGGGCAACCGCATCAAAAAAAATGCTTTTATAACTCCTTACAAATCAATATGGGCTTGGGTTCAGAGAGGGGGCTAATCCTGTATGGACATAAATAATGACTATCAGATACCTGCTTCCTTTTTACAAAAGCCTGTTATATTTTGATGCGGTTGCCCCTGAGTGGTTTAGGGGGGGGTATTTTCGCAATTAAGAAAAATGTTGTATCTTTGCGGGCTTAATATGCACAATATGCCCATACACCTGATACAATTACCATAACAGGTTCAGAAGGCGCAAAAAAAACAATAGAATAACAGGTTATGACACGCACCGTAAACACACGACTGATAGTGAAAGCACTCGGCATTTTGCTCGTTGTGGAAGCATTCTTCATGTCGATTCCTACCTTGGTGAGCTGGTTCTACGGTGAACCTGACACACAAGTCTTCCTTTGGTCCACACTCATCACTTTGGTGGCAGGAGTTATCGGCAGACTATGCGGCATTCGTGCTGACAGGCGTGTAGGAGAGCGGGAAGGCTATCTGATTGTGGCATTAGTCTGGTTTGTGTTCTCCCTATTCGGCATGCTCCCCTTCTATCTCTCCGGAGCGGTAAACACTATTACCGATGCCTTTTTCGAGACAATGGCAGGTTTCACCACCACAGGTGCCACCATTCTACCCGATGTAGAGGCAATGACACACGGCATCCTGCTATGGCGTGCGCTTGCACAATGGTTAGGAGGTTTGGGAATAGTGGTCCTTTGCGTGGCTATCCTACCCATCTTCGGCTTAGGCGGTATGCAGTTGTATGCAGCAGAGGTGACAGGAGTGAGTTACGAAAAACTCTCTCCGCGCATTGCCGATACGGCCAAACTGATGTGGATACTGTATATTCTGCTGACCGGAACTGAGATATTGCTACTATGGCTGGAAGGTATGGACATCTTCGACTGTGTGTGTCACTCGCTTTCCACTATTGCTACCGGCGGCTTCTCCACCAAGAACATGAGTTTGATGAACTACTCTCCTGCCATACAATACACAGTGGCCGTGTTTATGCTGCTTTCCGGTATCAACTTTACGCTACTTGTGATGGTGTTTATGCGCAAACCGAAACGCTTGCTGCATGATGAGGAGACACACTGGTATTTAGGTGCTGTAGGACTATTCACCGTGATTATCTCTGCCGGGCTGTTTGCCTTCAATCGTGCTTTCAGCTGGGCAGGAGCCGAGGAGGCTTTCCGACATGGTTTTTTTATGGTAACGGCCGCCATCACATCCACAGGCTATGCCGTTACTGACTACATGCAATGGCATGTCGTTTTGTGGGTTATACTCTTTTTCCTAATGTTTACCGGTGCCTCATCCGGCTCTACTTCAGGCGGTATCAAATGGGTGAGACTCGCTATCATCGTGAAGAACAGTCATGCCGAATTCAAACGGAGAATCCACCCCAATGCCATCATACCCGTGAAAATGAACAGGAAACCCGTCCCGCAGCAAACTATCAACAATGTGGTGGCGTTTATGATTATCTATGTGCTGGTTATCATCATCACTGTAGTGGCTTTCTGTGCCTGCGGACTCGGGTTTGACGAGGCGATAGGCACTACCGTGAGTGCTATTGGCAATGTAGGCATCAGCATTGGCAGCTATGGTCCTATGGGAACTTATGCAGACTTCCCGACTGCCGCCAAGTGGATAATGACCTTCGTAATGTTGATAGGTCGTTTGGAGATATTCACCGTATTATTACTCTTTTCACCCACTCTCTGGAAAAAATAAAATCATGCGTAACTACAAGATGAAACCATATTACATCAGTTTATTTATGTTCAGCGTCATCGGTGTCCTGGCTGCTGTGGCTGCCGTATTTCCGCAGGAAGGTATAGAAATCGGCGATACGCATATCAACTTCCCTACCCTAACCGAAGTGCTTGCAGAGGAAGAAGCAGACGAGCCCGCTTTGTCGCCCGAGCAACTATTAGCGTTGCGAGCACAAGAGATGCGGATGCAAGAAGAGAAAGAATATCTCGACTTCTTCGACCACAACCCCGCCCGTATTCGCTATCCTCAAACAACTGACGGAAAATCAGACTACTTCTATTTGGACGATTTCTATGCAGCATTAGACGGAGCCGACACTACTTCCATGCGCATCGTACATTATGGCGATTCACAAATAGAAGAAGACCGTATTTCCCGCGTGTTACGCAACCGTATGCAACAGCAATTCGGCGGTATAGGTGTAGGACTGATACCTTTATATCAGTCGGTTCAGTCGCTCACCATCGGGCAATATACCTCGCGTGAACCGGAGCGGCACATGGTGTTTGGATTGAAACAATATCGACGCAGCGGAAGCAGGATGTATGGACCCATGGGACAGATGTCTGTGGTTGATTCCGCTGTTACTGTCAATGTCAACCCACGCTCCAAGCAGACAGGCATGCTCCCCGCACACTATTTCAGTCGTGTAAAACTGCTCACGCAATCGGGCAACAACATGTATGCAAGCCTGAAGGGACGACGCGAGACAATAACGCCCGACAACAGCCGACTGCAGATGACGGAGCTGGCTGTGCCTGACAGCAGCACCACCTTCAGCCTCACTCTATCCGGCAGAGGCGATGTGTATGGTATCATGCTTGACGGACTGACCGGCGTGCAGGTGGACAACATTCCTATGCGCGGATGCTCCGGCACTATCTTCGGTGGCATCGATGCGGCACAACTCTCCACCTATTTCCGCGAAACCAACACACGACTCATCATCATGCAGTTTGGCGGCAACAATATGCCATACCTGAAAACGGAGAATGCCATTGCAAGTTATCTGACCACCCTGTTAGGACAAGTGCAATATATGCAACGCCAGGCACCCGATGCAAAAATATTGTTCATAGGTCCTTCCGACATGACCACCCGTCTGCAAGGTAAGATGCAGACATACCCATGGTTGGCTGAGTTTGACGAGCGGCTGGCGGAGATGATAACAAGCATGGGAGCCGCCTACTGGAGCATGTTTCAAGCAATGGGGGGCACCGGCGCAATGGCGCAATGGGTGCGGTCCGGATTAGCCGGAAGCGACTATATACACTTCACCAGAAAAGGATCAGACGAAGTGGGAGACATGCTGGTCAACGCACTGCTCACCGGCTACCGCTACTATGCATGGCGAAACGGGCAACATGCTCCGATAGAAAAACTGCAACCGGACGATTCCGCTCTTAAAACTGACCCTGCACCTATGCCAGCTATCGCAACAATACAGAACTAATTCAGGAGCCTTGTTATCTTTCCTCAAACATATTTTCGCTTTCGACCCCAATAGCCCACTGCTGTTTACGCAGTTCTATTTCTGGGCCTTTTTTGCAATTGTATATGCCGTGTTTGCATTAGTGGAGAGCAAACGACTGCTGCGCAATGCGTTTCTGTTTTTTGTCAGTCTCTTCTTCTATTATAAAACAAGCGGCTTAGCGTTGCTGATATTGCTATTTGTCACTCTCTCCGACTGGCTGATAGCAAAACGGATATACAAAAACAAAAACGATGGCAACACGCGCGCTGCCAAGATGTGGCTTGTATTGAGCGTGACGATAGACCTCGGGCTGCTCGCCTATTTCAAATACGCCTACTTCTTCACAAACATGCTCAACGACATGTTTGGAGCACAACTGCAGGTGTTTGATGTTTTCTCCTTTGTCGGAAACGGATTCTCACATACGGGCTACTTCAATGTCGACAAAATCGTCTTGCCCGTAGGCATCTCATTCTACCTCTTCCAGGTAATCAGTTATACCGCTGATGTCTATCACGACAGAGTAAAGCCCGTCAGCAACTGGCTCGATTTCGGATTCTATGTAAGTTTCTTCCCGCAACTCGTGGCAGGACCGATAGTGAGGGCCTCAGAGTTTATACCACAACTATACAAGCCATTTCATCTAAGCCGCAGACAATTCGGAATAGCCGTATTCTGGATACTAAACGGACTCATCAAGAAGATTGTTTTATCCGATTACTTGGCCGTCAATTTTATTGACCGGGTGTTTGAAAACCCACTACTATTCTCAGGGTTTGAAAATCTGTCAGCACTATTCTTCTACTCGCTGCAAGTCTATGCCGACTTCTCCGGTTATACCGACATCGCTATCGGCGTGGCTATGCTCATGGGATTCTATCTGCCACAAAACTTCAACTCACCCTATAAGGCCCTCAACCCCCAGGAATTCTGGCGGCGATGGCACATGTCGCTCTCACGATGGCTCAAGACATACCTCTATATCCCATTGGGAGGAAACCGAAATGCCACTTTCGGCACATATTTCTGGATTCTCCTTATTGCAGCCATTGCACTCATACTTACCGGCTCGTGGATTATAACTCTCATCATCGCTGCCATCGGAATCGCTGTGGCACTGGTCGGAGTTTTCCGCAAAGAACGACGCAAAAAAATATATGCCAATCTCAATTCTTTCATCACTATGCTGCTCGGAGGATTGTGGCATGGGGCAAGTTGGAACTTCATGATATGGGGAGGACTAAACGGAATTGGAATGATTGTCAACAAACTCTGGAGGGATATGGCGTGGCATTGGCGGATGACGCTCTTGACGGGTATCACTGCCGCCTTGTGGGGCATCCGACACTTTTATCCCATGCCCGTGTGGAATCTGTTCGCACTCTGGAGCACCATTATATGGGGAGGAAGTCTCATTCGATACATCTATTTCCTCGCCAATGGAAAAAACAACGGCTTCACACAAAAACTATCAAAGGTATGGGCGATAGCGCAAACCTTCACTTTCATCACTTTCAC
>CAJOPG010000022.1 GCA_905236355.1 Paludibacteraceae bacterium
ACTAATTACCTACTCTTACATCGAAAATGCATGTATTCAAGATGGAAAATTCCGTTATGCGAAGTGGAAATATATCGTGCGCAAACATGCTAAACGCCTTTATCGGCGAGAAACGAGTGTGTCAAAAAATACCCAAAATCATCCAAGGCTTATAAAAACTACAAATTTTGATGCGGTTGCCCTAGATAAACAGGTCGGGATTTTGCAGTTTGGCGCATTTTTTGTAATTTTGCAGATTGAAGTAATATGCATTACTTGCCATTGGAAACAGGTAGTATAAACAGAGACTAAAATGAAAAAGAATTATATAATACTGTTAGTGTTGCTGACTATCAGTTTGCCGGGGTGTGATCTGATAGAGCAATACCGTCATGGTGATGCGATAGTGACGGTTGGCGGTAAGTCGCTATATGAAACAGACCTGCAGCAACTGACCGCAGGTACTGCCAATGCAGAAGACAGTGCACGGATAGCAGAATCCTATATCCGGCAATGGATAATAGAAACTGCAATGTATGAGCGTGCACGACAGGAGGTAAAAAACGGGAAAGAGATAGAGGCACTCGTGGAAGACTACCGTAAAACATTGTATGTAAGAGCATACGAAGACAAGTTAGTAAGAGAAAAAATGCTCAAATTTATTCCGGAGGATACCATTAAGAAGTATTATGAGTCCTATTCATCGCAGTTTACACTGCAAGAGAATCTGATACGGGGTTTGTTTATTGTTGTCCCTCTGCAAGCTCCGGAACAAGAAGCATTGCAAAGTTGGTTAGGAAATTTGACAGATGAGAATTTGGAACTAATAGAGAAATATGCCTATCAGAATGCCAGTGGTTATGAGCTTTTCACCAATCAATGGCAAGCACAAAGTCGCATATTGCTACACATGCCCCTGGCAAGAAGCAACATGACAAACCTGCTTCGTGAGCAGCGTCTGATAAGCATCAGCGACAGCACGGCATGCTATTATCTGCGAGTGACAGACAAGTGTATGCGAGGGGATGTGATGCCATACGAATATGCACGACCGGAGATTGAAAAGTATCTGTTAGAGCAACGACAGCAGGAGTTCCTGACGAAAGAACGGGACAATATCTACAACAATATCAAGCGATGAGTATGAATATGAAGAAAAAGTTATATACATTATTGCTACTCTCCCTTTGCACAGGGCTGCAAGCACAATCGGTGATAGACGAAATCATTTGGATTGTGGGCGACGAAGCCATACTCCGTTCGGAAGTGGAAGAGGAGCGTCTGCGGGCACAATATGAGGGACAGCAAATCGCCGGAGACCCCTACTGCATTATTCCGGAGCAATTGGCTATACAGAAGTTATTTTTGCACCAAGCTGAGTTGGATAGTGTTGAAGTCAATGAGAGCACCGTGAATCACCAAGTAGAGATGCGCCTGAACTATTACCTGTCGCAAATAGGCTCGAAGGAGAAGATGGAGGAATACTTCCGTAAAACGCAAAGTGAGATGAAAGAGGAGATGACGATAGCGGTGAGAAACCAAATGACCATTCAACAGATGCAGCAGAGGCTCACAGAAAATATCAAAACCACTCCCGCAGAGATACGCCGCTACTACAATTCGCTTCCGGAAGACAGTATTCCAACGGTTCCGGCTCAAGTAGAGGTTCAGGTTATCAGTTTTGAGCCACCTGTCCCGCATGAAGAAACAGAGCGGATTAAGGGGCGTCTGCGTGAGTTCACCGACCGCGTAATGTCAGGTGAGGCAGATTTTGCGATGTTGGCCCGGTTGTATTCAGAAGACACAGAGAGTGCCAAACATGGCGGCGAACTCGGGTTTGTGGGGAAAGGCCAATTAGTCCCTGAATTTGCAGATGTGGCATTTAATCTGGTTGACCCGAAGAAAGTGAGCCGTATAGTAGAAACGGAGTACGGCTATCACATCATTCAATTGATAGAGAAGAAAGGTGAACGCATCAATTGCCGGCACATCTTGTTGCGCCCCCGCATCAGTTATATTGACAAACAAAATGCTTTGATACGTCTGGACTCAATAGCGGACCTCATCCGAAGCGGAAAGATAACCTTTGAGCAGGGAGTGCTGCAATATTCACAAGACAAGAACACAGCGTTGAATGCGGGTGTAATGGTAAATGAGCAAACAGGAACAACCAAGTTCGAATATCAGGATCTCCCGCCGGAAGTAGCGCGCCAGATATACAGCATGAACATCGGCGAAATAAGCAAACCTTTCAGCATGATGGATATACAGAAAAACAAAGAGGTATGTGCCATTGTAAAACTGAGAACAAAGTCGGGCGCGCATAAAGCCAATCTGACAGAAGATTATCAAGTAATACGGGAGATGTATGAAAATCAACTGAGAGCCGAGCTTATCGAAAACTGGATACGCAAGAAACAACGGGAAACCTATGTGATGATTGACCCCGAATGGGCAGGTTGCGATTGGGTATATCCGGGCTGGGGAGAAAAATAACAGACAGAAAGCAGGCTGCGAGGAATATAAAGACAAAGAATATCAAAGCACCTCCTCCGGCAAAAATCAGAAATCTTGAATTAGTGAACAGAAGTATAGGTTACATATTGATTGCCCTCGTCGGTTGTTTGTTTTATGCACGCATGGCCGCTGCAGAAAAAGAAACGCTGGTGTATTTGGAGTACTCTGAAACCTTGTCGTTTGACGAAGAGAAACATCCGGACACACAGTTGCTGAAAGGGAATGTCCGTTTTCGGCACGAAGATGCACTTATGTATTGTGATAGTGCCTACTTTTACGAGAAAACCAATTCGTTAGACGCCTTCGGACATGTGCGTTTGTTGCAAGGAGACACGATTGCGGGCTATGGTGATGTCCTTTACTATGACGGCAATAGTCGTTTTGCGCGTCTTCGCAACAATGTGCGGCTCGTGCATACGGGAACTACACTGACTACCGACTCTTTGAACTATGACAGACGACAAAATATTGCTTGGTACTTTACCGGCGGCACAATACAAGATTCTCTTAATACCCTAACCTCCCGTTGGGGACAATATACGCCTTACAACCACACTGCCTTGTTCAAAACGGATGTCCGCCTGGTAAACAAGCAGTTTGTGCTCACCTCCGACACATTGTGCTATAACACGCAGACCAACATAGCCAATTTGGTAGGAGCTACACATATCGTATATGAAGAGGAAACAGACATCTATTCCACTCTCGGATGGTATAACACTCGTACGGAAGAGTCTATGTTGCTGCGTCATAGCCGTATAGTGCACTCCGACGGCAAATCGCTGACGGGCGACACCATTTTCTACGACAAACAGAAAGGCCTCGGACGTGTGCACCGACACATGGAGATGCGTGACACCATACAAAAAGCAAGCCTATATGGCAACTACGGCGAGATGTATGAAGACAGCAAGAGCGGCTTTGCCACCGATAGTGCCATGTTTGTTGACTGGTCGGAAGACGACTACCTTTATATGCATGCAGACACTCTGCGAACAGAAGAAATTCCTTATCGCATATTCAGGTTGCTGGAACGCGACAGTCTGTTGGTGGATAGTGTACTAACAGCTCAGGCTCCCGACACCATATGGCAAGACACAACATACCGGCAAGTGAGAGCATTTTATGGCGTCCGCGTATGGCGACGTGACCTGCAGGCGGTTTGCGACTCCATATCCTACAACCTCCGTGATTCTGTAATGCAGATGATGGGAGTACCCGTATGCTGGAGCGACAACCAACAGTTGAGTGCCGACAGAATAGACATCTACATGAAGAATGGCACCGTGGATTATATTCACGGCGTAGGCGGTTCCACGGCTGTACAAAAAGAAAACCTTGAGCAGTTCAACCAACTCTCCGGAAAAGAAATGTTCGCTTATGTGCGCGATGGAGAGTTGTACCGCATTGATGTGAACGGGAATGCAGAAACGGTCTTTTACCCAAAAGAAGAAGATGACGGAGAAGTTATAGGCGTCAATCGAACACAAAGTAGCTATGTCAAACTCTATATCACTGACCAGAAGATTGACCATATCCTTTTCACTACTGCCACCTCCGGCACTATGTACCCTTTGGATGAAGCCAGCGAAAGTATCACCCGGTTGGCAGGATTTTTCTGGGCAGATAGCGCACGACCCGTTTCACAAAACGACATCTTCCGCAAAACAGAGCAAGTGAATAAACCGGAGCAGAAGGCAATAAGTGCTACGGACGGTGAAGAAGAAAAACAAAGTGAAAAAAAGAACGAGAATAAAGGCGGTGGAAAAACAAGAAAAAAAGAAAAACCATAGAAACAATTAGTATATGAAGAAATCGGTAATTATCATCTGTTTATCACTATTATCAGTAGCACTTTCTGCACAACAACAGTCCTTGGGTGTGCAGATTGGCTTTGATCGTCCCCTGATTAGAGAAAACAATATCACCACAACTAACAAATTGGGCACCCCCACCTCCGCCAACGGCTTCAAAGTGGGACTCGTCTATGACGCCTCGTTGGTGAAAGGATTCGGATTCTCACTCGGCGTAAATTACAACTTGGCAGCTAATAAAAGTGCGTGGACTCAAGAGTCAACCAATTTCACAGCAAAAAAACGACAGACAAGCGACTTAATACAAACCATCGAGATTCCTATTGATTGGCAGTACAAATTCAGCATCGCACAGCAGACCTACTTGATACTCTACTCAGGTCCCGTGATACAATACAATTTCATGTTCAAACATAGTGTGAGCCATAAAAATGAAGTGGACAACACGCTGAGCACGGACATCTATAATCACTACTCTGCTGATAATCAATATGACAATGGAAGCAAGTATGCCGACCGCGACCAGGATAATAAAGCCGACTATTCGCCGCTGAACCTCCAGTGGAGCATAGGGGCTGGATTCCAATATAAAAACTACTTCCTGCGAGGCGGATATAACTTTGGTATCTACAATCATTACAAAGACCAGTATTACACCAATCCCGATGGTACTACCGAATATCGCATGCGCGGTAGATGGGACGAGTGGAACATCCGAGTGGGCATCTATTTCCTGAACTTTTAGCGCCCCCCCCTTCTCTGAAATAGTTTAACAGACACACACAGCATCACATGATACCCCGAGAAACCATAGACAGAATTTATGCTGCGGCAAAGATAGAAGATGTAATAGGCGACTACATGACTTTGCGACGCCGAGGGGCAAACCTCTGGGGCAACTGCCCGTTCCATGACGAAAAAACACCTTCGTTCTCCGTATCCCCGTCAAAAGGAATCTACAAATGCTTCGGATGCGGGAAGGCGGGGAATGTCGTAAACTTTATCATGGAGTCGGAACAATGCTCTTATACCGATGCATTGCGCACATTAGCAAAGAAATATCATATCGAAATACAAGAGCGGGAGATGACCGATGAGGAGAAAGAGCAAGAGAATGAGCGAGAATCGCTTTTCAAAGTGAATGAATGGGCCAACAAATGGTTTCAAGACCAACTGTGGAACACACAAGAAGGGCAAACCATAGGCTATCGCTACTTTGTGGAGCGCGGATTGCGTGACGACTTGATACGCAAGTTCCAACTCGGCTATTCACCGGTACGCAACGCCCTCTATCCCGCCGCCATCAAAGCCGGTTATCAAGAGGAGTTCTTAATCAAAACAGGTTTGTGCGGCATCTCGCAATATGAAGAAACGGAAGAAGAGAAAAAACGCGACCCGCATTACGACCGCTTCCGCGACAGAGTCATCTTCCCCATATTCACCATCTCCGGCAAAGTGGTCGCTTTCGCCGGACGTATCCTCAAGAAAAAAGAACATACAGGCAAGTATGTCAACTCGCCCGACTCGGCCATCTATTCCAAACAAAACGAGTTATACGGACTCTTTCAAGCCAAACAGGCTATCAGCAAACTCGGAATGTGCTATCTGGTAGAAGGTCAAATGGATGTCATTAGCATGCATGCAGCCGGAGTGGAGAATGTGGTCAGCTCCGGAGGTACGGCACTTACAACACACCAAATACGACTCATGCATCGCCTCACTGAGAATGTAACCATTCTCTACGATGGCGACCCGGCAGGCATCCATGCCGCTCTGCGCGGGATTGACATGATGCTGGAGGAAGGACTCAACCTCAAAGTGATTTTGCTGCCCGACGGAGAAGACCCCGATTCCTTCTCACGAAAAATGAATGCTGTGGACTTTCAAAAATTCCTGCAAAATAACGCTCAAGACTTCATCGGTTTCAAGACGGACATGCTGTTGCAAAACACCAAGAATGACCCTATCAAGCGAAGTGCTGTAATCAAAGATATTGTCACATCCATTGCACTCATTCCTGATATGATTACCCGCCAAGTCTATGTAAAAGACTGTGCCATGACAATGGGTATCGGCGAAGCAACATTGTTGCGAGAGATAAACAAAATCCGCCGCGAGCGCTATAACAAACGGGATATACAACCAAAAGTGGGAGATAGCAGAGAAGAATTTCAATCCAAGGCGAACACTGAAGAAAATACGCCTCCATACACACAGGAAGAGCACTTCTCCACCACTCCGCCCACACAAGACTCCATGCCTCCTGCGCCCCCAACCGAATTATCCCGTTTGGACATCAACATCCAAAACCTGCTGCAAGTGCTGGTCAAATATGGTGATTATGCGCTATATGACACCACCGTAGGCAGCTACATCCTCTCCGAGTTGGATAACGACCACATCGTATTCGAAAATCCGCTATATGAAAAGATGATAACGGAATACAAAGAACACTCCACAGAAGAAGGCTTCAAAGCAGAGAGCTTCTTCAAATTCCATCAAAACTCATACATCGCATCACTGGCTATCAAACTCATCTCTAACAACTACGATTTAAGCAAAATATGGGGGCGTAAAAATATCTCGGAAAATGTATCAACCGACCTACACATGCCCACTGATGCAGAACGCCTTCCCACCTTGGTCCCGATGCTGATTTTGGAACTAAAACAAGAAATCAACAAAAAGGAGCGTGAAGAGAATCTGATTATGCTTCAGCATGCACAAGAAAATGGGGAAGATCCTATACCTTATATGATAAAAAGCAAAAAACTAAAAGAAATTGAAGCCGCTATAAGAGCCGCTAAACAACAACTGTAACAACATGCTTTGGGAAGGAATAGTATATGGACCTGTTCATAGCCGGCGGTTAGGCACATCGCTTGGCATCAACCTGATGCCGCAAGATGCCAAACTATGCACCTTCAACTGTGTCTATTGCGAATGCGGTTGGAACAAAAAAGTCAGACAACCGCTACTGCCTACACGACAGCAAGTAAAAGAAGCGCTGGAAAGCAGGTTACTGCAGCTGGAGGAAAAAATTGATGTTATCACTTTCTCAGGAAACGGGGAACCTACTCTGCATCCTGAGTTTGAACATATCATGCAAGACACATGCCACTTGCGCGATCACTATTGCCCCGATGCCAAACTATCTGTTCTAAGCAATTCTACACAACTTTCACGACCCGATGTGGTGCGCGGACTTCGATTAGCCGACAAACGCATACTCAAACTGGATGCACCTACCAACCACATGATGCGGCTCATTGACCAACCCGTCAACTCACAACTAACAGTGGAAGATATCGTAAAACAAATGGAAAGTTTTGAACATGACTTTACGCTGCAAACCTGTTTCCTGCGGGGAATTTTTGAAGGGGAAACAATCGACAATACAACCGACGAACTTCTCCAACAATATTATCATATCGTGGACCGATTGGCGCCAAAAGAAATAATGATTTATGTCATTGACCGAAAAACACCCTGCGAAACCTTGGAGAAAATACCGCCGCAAAAAATGCAACAGATAGCCTCTGCTCTCCGAAAAAAAGGCTACCCCGTAATTGTTAGTTGCTAAAATAAAAAAGAAAGGAGCAAAGAAAAATATGAAAGTTTTGGTAGCACCATTGAACTGGGGACTTGGACATGCCACCCGTTGTATCCCGCTGATAAAGAAATACATGGCAGACGGGGCAGAAGTGGTGATTGCTGGCGACGGAGAGTCGTTCAGCCTGCTCAGAAAACAATTCCCTGACTTACGGGCATTGCCTTTCCCTGAACTCAATATGACCTACGGAAAACACAATACACAGGTTTGGGCTATGGCAAAAGCCCTGCCAAGACTGATTATTTGGGGTATCAAAGACCACTATGCACTGAAAAACCTGCTGTCGTGGGAACATTTCGACAGAGTGGTGTCTGACAACAGGTTCGGCTTCTATATCTCCCTGATTCCTGAGAAACCCGGTCAACCGTCCTCACGCACAGAAACTATTTATATTACCCACCAGTTGGTCATTAAAACTCCCCATTGGCTCTGTGGATTAGAACCGCTGCTGGCATCCATTCACCGGCATATTATCTCCAAATACACCCAATGTTGGATTCCTGATAATGCCGGTACCGACAATCTTTCCGGCGAACTCAGCCATAAATACGCTCTCCCGCGTAATGCCCGCTTTATCGGACCGCTTTCGCGATTCCCGGTGCTTACTCCCAACAAAACAGAAGAAAACGAACAGGAAAAATATGATGTAGTAGCAGTCCTCTCCGGACTGGAACCGCAACGTAGCCGATTGGAACAACAGATTATTAAGGATTATCAAGGGACAGAAAAAAAAGTGCTTATTGTGCGAGGAAAACCCAATGAACCCAACACCGTCATCACCCACAACAATATAACCCTCGTTCCTACACTCAATGATGCCGACTTGCAGAAACAAATACTTGCTGCCGACACCATCATCGCACGAAGCGGATACTCCACTATTATGGACCTCTACGCCTTGAACTGTCTGGATAAAGCTACACTCATTCCTACACCCGGACAGCCCGAACAGGTCTATCTCGCACACTATCTGGAACGCCGCAAACAAACACCCGCAAAGTAGGTGTCCCGCCTATAAAACCAATCGCAAAGCAGAATTTAGAAATTCACCATCTGCCGAAAAATATAAGGGCGAGCACATGTGCTCGCCCTTCAAAGAAACAATCAGAAAGCCTCATAAGCAAAAAATAGTCTAATGACCAATTGGGGGGGGAAACTAACATCCTGCTCAGGCTGATCTACAGATTGATTGTCCAATCTTTGGGATATTTAATCGTATAGCTGACTATCAGCTCTTGAGTCCCTCCGGCAGGCAGTTCTACATCGTAGGTGAGCACACCTTTTTCCGTATCATTCTTGGTCCAACGGGTAGTATTGTCCCCAAGAGACACTTGTATCTCTTTCGCAGTAGATACCGGATATTGCTCTTCCACACTTATCTTTACACTCTGCTTCTTGTTGTTACGCACCGTAATCTTGTATGTCTGAGTTACCGATTGGTTTGAGCCTACTGTTTTGGTCTTGCTCAGTTGAGATAGTTTCTCACGCTTGATACTGAGTTGTGGGTCATCGCCAAGTGTCAAACGGATTGACTCATCCGTAGAGGAAGCATTGATATAAGTCTGCCCGAAATATGTGTCACCCATCGTGATGTTTGCCATACCATCAAGCAACGACAGTTGTTCCCAATTCTTTATCTCCGCAGTCAAATATACACTCCCATCCAATTTCGGGAGACTCCTGTATACATACTCCACATTGTCCGCCTGCTGATGAGCTAACGCTATCGTTTGTTCCTTTCCATTGCCGAGTATAGTATAAGGCAGGTCTATATCATATTCAAGCATCAAGGCTTGCTCACTTTGTTGTATGTGACTTCCCATTCCTTGCGAATAGATGTC
>CAJOPG010000023.1 GCA_905236355.1 Paludibacteraceae bacterium
AAACATAAAGTGAGGGCAATGCCCTATAAAAGATATGTATATAAAGGAACTAAGGTACTATTTTTCCACACCTATAGCTTATATAGTGATAGGACTATATCTGCTAACTGTGAGTTTGTTTTTGTGGGTGATTCCCGGTGAATGGAATATCCCAGATTCGGGCTATGCTCAAGCGGACGGGTTGTTCCGTTTGTCGCCATGGTTGTTTATGCTGTTATGTCCGGCATTGACAATGAGATTGTTTGCAGAAGAACTACAGACGGGTACATGGAGTCTGTTGAAAACCAAACCCTATTCGATATGGCGAATAGTGGTTGGGAAAATGATGGCTTCTTGGACGATAGTGGTGATAGCACAATTGCCTTGTGTAGTACACTACATATTAGTGTATAATTTGGCAGAGCCGATTGGCAATGTGGACTTGGGCGCATTTTTCGGATCGTTTATAGGCCTGCTGTTTTTGTCTGCTGCCTTTTGCTCAATAGGTACTTTTATGAGTACACTGACACGCAGTCAGATTGTGGCATTTATATTCAGTTTGCTGTGTTGCTTTGTACTTTATTGGGGGTTTGATTTGTTGGCATCGTTATTTCACAACGGAGCAGTTGCGAATGGTCTGCAGTGGTGTGGACTGAATGAACACTATCTGTCAATGTCAAGAGGTGTGTTAGACTTGAGAGATGTGGTGTATTTCTTGTCGGTGACGGTGTTGTTCGTACTGTTTTCGGTGTTGTCAATGGAACGAAATAAACAATAGAGTAAGCATTGAATGATATGACTTCGATTGGAATATTGTCGGACACGCATGGTTTGTTGGATTCGCGTGTGTTAGAGCATTTCAAAGATGTGGATGAGATATGGCATGCAGGCGATATCGGCACCTCGGAAGTGCTTCAGCGCTTGCGCGAATTCAAACCGACACGGGCAGTCTATGGCAATTGTGATGCCGGGGATGTGAGATATTCTTTACAAGAATTTTACCGTTTCAGGGTGGAGGATGTGGATGTGTTGTTGACGCATATCGGCGGCTATCCGGGAAAGTATAATCCGCTTGCCTATCGGAATCTGGTAAGCAATCCTCCCCAATTGTTTGTCTGTGGTCATTCACATATACTGAAAGTGCAGTATGATCCTTACTTGAAATGCTTGTGTTTGAACCCCGGTGCAGCGGGCAAATATGGTATTCATACGGTGCAAACTCTGCTTCGACTGAAGATATCCGGTTCTGAGGTGAAAGACCTGGAGGTGATAGAGCTTGAGAGAAGATGATTGAATGTCAGTTGTTTATAAAATAGAAACGAAACATTTATGTTTCGAATGTATGTTGCAAAACATAAAAACTGCTATTGCGGGTATCGAAATTTTGTAGTTACTTTGCAACCGTAATCAAAACAACACAATCTTTTTTGTACCTTAAATTCAAAACAGACTAATACCTTATAGTAAAAGGGCCACCGTGAGGCGGCCCTTTGCACATATTATTATTGATTGTTCAATGTCAAGTGCTGCCTAATGATGGGTCAGTTTAGAAGGGCAAGGGTGGAACGGAGGCGTCGGAAGGCTTCCTGAATATCGTCTTCCGAAGCAGCATAGGAGAGGCGGATTGTGCCCGATGCGCCAAATGGTGCTCCGTCAACAAGCGTTACATGCCCTTGTTCCAACAAGAAGAGTGTGAGTGCAGCGGAGTCGGTGATAACCGTGTTCTGGTATTTTTTTCCGATATAGGCCTTTACATCCATTAATAGGTAGAAGGCACCGTCCGGTTGGTTGAAACGAATGTTTGGCAGTTGGCTTGCGAGGCTGAGTACGAGGTTGCGCCTGTTTTGGAATACACGACGCATTGTTTCTACACAATCTTGCGGACCATTATAGGCCTCCAAAGCAGCCATTTGACTGATGGAGGATGCGCAGGAGGTATATTGTCCCTGCAGTTTTTTGCAGGCTTTAGCAATATCGGGGTGTGCGGCAAGCCAGCCGATGCGCCACCCTGTCATGGCATAGGCTTTTGATACACCATTGACGATGATGATGCGGTCTTTCAGGTCATCCTGTTGCGCCAATGAGCAATGTGGTTCGGCGGTGTAGCGGATATGCTCGTAAATCTCATCAGAGATGACATATACCTGTGGATGACGGCGTAAGACGGTTGCCAGAGCACTAATTTCTTCTTTATTATATACGCTGCCTGTCGGGTTGGACGGCGAGCAGAGAATCAGTAACTTGGTGCGTGGCGTGATGGCTGCCTCTAATTGTTGCGGAGTGAGTTTGTAGTTTTGTTCTATCGTAGTGGGTAGTTCAATACAAACGGCTCCCGATAATGCAATCATTTGTGTATAGGAAAGCCATGTAGGTGTAGGAAGCAGTACTTCGTCGCCCTCTTCTACAAGAGAGAGAATAGCATTGCAGATAGACTGTTTGGCTCCTGTAGAGATGACAATTTGAGCCGGGTCATATTTCAGTCCGTTCTCTTTCCGAAGTTTGTCGCATACTGCTTGCCGAAGTGGCAGCAGGCCGTCAACTGTGGTGTAATGTGTGATATGTTGTCGGATGGCCTCTTCTGCAGCACGACTGATATGTTCAGGAGTAGGGAAGTCGGGTTCCCCGATAGAGAGGTTGATAACATCGATACCCTCGGCCTTCATTTCGGTGGCCCGTTGTGCCATCACAAGAGTGGCACTTGCAGCCAGTTGACTGACTCTTTGTGAAATAGGGGTTGACATAGGATAGGTAGGTTGGTTTTATATTTCGATTGCAAAGTTACGCAAATAATGTTGAAATACAAAATGTTTTGATGAGTATTGGCGTGTATCGGGTTCAAAAGATGAATTGACATTTGTAGCGTGAGTGTAGGTAACTAACTGGTGGTCTTTATGTATATTCATGACAGGTTCGGAATCACCCAATAATCACCCAATAATCACCCAATAATCACCCAAAACCGCTGTTGATTAGATTAGAGAGGAGTTGTAGAAGGTGAGGGCTTTGACAGGGTTGTTATGATTGTTATTTTTCGTTTTTCACTATTCATTATTATTTGTATCTTTGCAAGTCAATAGAATAGGGGTGGGGTAAAGGTGTAGCGGATTAATGTAAAGACGATATACTAACAAGTTAATAAAACGACTAAGAGTGAATATGGAAAGGAGAGAGATACCTGTATTGCTGCTCACAGGTTATTTAGGCAGCGGCAAGACGACGCTACTTAACAGAATTCTGAATAATGAACGCGGTATTCGTTTTGCAGTGATAGTAAATGATATCGGTGAAGTGAATATAGATGCCCGTTTGATACAGGAGGGCGGCATAGTAGGTCAGCAAGACGATAGTTTGGTAGCGCTTCAAAACGGTTGTATCTGCTGCACGCTGAAGATGGATTTGGTGCAACAACTGCTTGACCTTGTGTCAATGCAGCGTTTTGACTATATCGTGATAGAGGCAAGCGGTATATGTGAGCCAGCACCTATAGCCCAGACGATATGTTCTATCCCCCAGATGGCCCCTCAGGTGTATGAGTACGGCATGCCGGTGCTTGACTGTATCGTTACTGTAGTGGATGCACTGCGACTGAAAGACGAGTTCAAGTCAGGGCACTCTCTCTTGAATCCGAAACTGAAGGAAGATGACATTGAGAATCTTGTGATAGAGCAGATAGAATTCTGCAACCTGATATTGCTTAACAAAGCGAGTGAAGTGGAATTGGAAGAATTGGGACGCATACGGCAGATAATAAGGTCTATACAGCCCAAGGCGGAGATTATTGAATGCGACTATTGCGATGTACCCTTTGAAAAACTGCTTGGTACGGGCAATTTCGATTTTGATGAAGTGGCAGGTTCTGCGGCCTGGATTCAAGCTGTGGAAAATGGAGCAAATGACGATGATGATGATGACGACGATGATGACGATGACGAGCAACATCACCATGATGAGCATCATCACCATGACGAGCATGACGGGCATCATCACCATCATCATGAGCATGAACATGAGGGCGGTGAAGTGGAAGAATACGGAATAGGGACATTCGTATATGAGAACAGGCGGCCACTAAATCTTGGCAGGTTTGACGATTTTGTGGCTCGTCGATGGCCCAAGAATGTGATTCGTGCAAAGGGTATGTGCTATTTTGCATCGGAATATGATGTATGCTATGTGTTTGAACAAGCAGGAACCCAGGTGAGTCTGCGGAATGCGGGACAGTGGTATGCCACAATGCCTGAAGAAGAGTTGCAAGTGATGCTTGAGCGCGAGCCTCAATTGCGGAAAGACTGGGATGAGCGTTATGGCGACCGGATGCAGCGAATAGTGTTTATCGGTCAGCAATTGGACAAGAAGGCTATTCGGTCCGCCTTAGACGATTGCTTGGAATAGTTTGGACATTCAACAATTTATTTATATCTTTGCAAACGCAAAACGAACTTTCTAACGAAAAGATTTATGGCGAAGGCATTTCAGAAAATTTACACGCAGATAACTGCGATAACCAAGGCAACTTGTTCCCTCAAGGCCACCGGAGTGGGCAACGATGAGTTGGCAACGGTCAATGGCAAGTTGGCACAGGTGGTGAAGATAATGGGTGATGAGGTGACCCTGCAGGTGTTTGAAGGCACAGAGGGCATCCCCACTAATGCAGAGGTGGTATTTTTAGGCAAGTCTCCGTCGCTCAAAGTGAGCGACCAATTGGCAGGCCGTTTTTTCAATGCATACGGTGATCCGATAGATGGTGGTCCGGACATAGAGGGGGAAGAAGTGGAGATTGGCGGTCCTTCAGTCAATCCGGTCAGGCGAAAACAACCTTCTGAACTTATTGCGACGGGTATAGCAGGTATAGACTTGAACAACACCTTGGTGAGCGGTCAGAAGATACCTTTCTTTGCCGACCCCGACCAACCTTACAATCAGGTGATGGCGAATGTGGCTCTTAGGGCACAGGCCGACAAGATTATCCTCGGCGGTATGGGAATGACCAATGATGACTATCTCTACTTTAAAAATGTCTTCTCGAATGCCGGTGTGTTGGACAGAATCGTGTCGTTTGTAAATACAACGGAGAATCCGGCAGTAGAGCGACTGCTTATTCCTGATATGGCGCTTACAGCAGCCGAATATTTTGCAGTGCAGAAGCAACAAAAGGTGCTTGTGTTGCTGACGGATATGACACTATATGCCGATGCTCTTGCCATCGTGAGCAACCGTATGGACCAGATTCCGTCGAAAGACTCAATGCCGGGTTCACTTTATTCTGATTTGGCAAAGATATATGAAAAGGCTGTGCAGTTCCCAGAAGAGGCCGGCGGTGGAAGTATCACGATTATTGCCGTGACCACATTGTCGGGAGGTGATATCACGCATGCTATTCCGGATAATACGGGGTATATAACAGAGGGACAGCTCTATCTGCGCCGCGATTCAGATATAGGAAAGGTGATTGTAGACCCGTTCCGTTCGCTTTCACGACTCAAACAACTGGTGGCAGGTAAGAAGACCCGCGAGGACCACCCGCAGGTGATGAATGCCGCGGTGCGACTCTATGCAGATGCTGCCAACGCAAAAACAAAGCTTGAAAACGGCTTCGACCTTACTGACTATGACAACCGCTGTTTAGCTTTTGCGAAAGACTATTCCGACAAGATTCTTGCCATCGATGTCAACATCAATACCACGCAAATGCTGGATGTGGCATGGCAACTCTTTGCTAAACATTTCCGCCCCGAAGAGGTGAATATTAAGCAAGAGTTGGTGGATAGATATTGGGTGAAATAGTTCGTAGAGAACGAATTATAGCAAGAGGGCTTCTTTAGTGGAGACCTCTTGCTTATTTTAGTGCGTCCTGCAAAACGAGTCCGGCAATGGTGAAGCCGAAAATGGCTGTGATGTGTGCCACTGTGCCGTTAATCTGTGCTTTCTGAGAGCACCATTCATGATTGACCAGCTCGGGGTTGCCCGGTCCGTTCTGATTTTTGGGACATAGACATTTCTCGGTTCCGCAGGAAAGGTTGACCCCCTTGTTCTGTAACAATTCATCAGAGAAAACGCACAGAAATTTGCGTTTTGGAAAGTGTTTTGTATGTTTAAACCTGCGGCGGAGCGCAGCACCCAACGGGCATCCTTTCACATTCCAGAATTCCGTTACTTGAATCCGGGTCGGGTCCATCTTAAGTGCGGCCCCCATGGACGAGTAGAAACGAACGGGCAGTGAGGTGGCATGTAAAATGAGGTCGGCTTTGTTCTGCAGACTGTCAATGGCATCAATTACATAGTCGTAGGTTTCCAGTTGGAAACTCTCTGCCGTCTCGGCTGAGTAGATTTCCTGCCGTGTAAGGATGTCTGCATGCGGATTGATTTCCAACAAACGGCGGCGAAGAGCTTCTACTTTTACCTGCCCGACTGTAGATGATGTAGCCATCAACTGGCGATTGATGTTGGTGA
>CAJOPG010000024.1 GCA_905236355.1 Paludibacteraceae bacterium
GAGGGTAGCACCCTGCAACTGGAAGCCTTTGCCAACACCGGCTATGAGTTCAAAGAGTGGCGTATTGACGGCAGCAAAGAAAGCAGCGATGAGACATACTCCCGGACCGTCAAGTCTGACACCTACATTGTGGCAGTGTTTGAGGCAGTAAGTGCACTAAGTTCCATCGAGGCTGAAAACTACAGCCTGCGTCAGGAAGGCATGCAGGTAGTGGTGAGCACGAAGAGCGACACTATGATGTCGATTTACAACATTGCCGGTCAGTTGCTGCAACAAAAGAGCGGCAGCGAAGCACGCTTCACAGTTCCCGCAGCCGGACTCTATATTGTCCGCATTGGCGACAGCACTGAAAAGATGATAATCCAATGACAAGCAGGACAGAGGAACAATTCGACCAAGTGACTGCATCTTGTCGGCAAGAGTTTGCCGACAAGATGCAGGACTACGGTCCTTCGTGGCGTATATTCCGCCTGCACGGCATCACCGACCAATTATATATCAAAGCATGCCACATACGCCAGCTTCAGACAACA
Source organism: Paludibacteraceae bacterium (assembly GCA_905236355.1). Lineage (GTDB taxonomy): Bacteria > Bacteroidota > Bacteroidia > Bacteroidales > Paludibacteraceae > Colicola. The sequence goes on from CAJOPG010000024.1 coordinate 534, forward strand.
GGTGTGAGTCTGGTGGGCGAAGACATCAGGGGCGACTTGCGCGCCATCGTTAATTATGGTGCAATAGCTGTCATCCAATCGCGACGCGGTTATGCTGACAGCATCGACATGAGCCGTGAAGAGGCGATGGCGTTGTATCAAGAAACGCTTCAGGAGTCAAAAGACCTGATGCTGAACAAAAACCACGACTATGGCGAGGCATGGCGCGAGATGTCGAAAGAAGGCATCGTGGATATGATATTTGCCAAGATTGTACGCATCAAGACTATCCTTGAGAACAACGGCAAGACCATTGCCTCGGAAGGCGTAGAAGGCAACTACTTCGACATCATCAACTATGCCATATTTGATTTGATACACTATGGGGCGTCCCCGACTTGATGAAAACATGTATAGGTAGAATTGTTATTCATTGGTAGAAAGGCAAAATCCTGAGACAAGTTCAGAATGATGCCATACCACTAAACAACACACTATGTCAAACAAAATCAAACACATCTTCGGTTCTGTCAGCCGGACACTATTAGGACTGACATTCATCTTCAGCGGATTTGTAAAGGCGATTGACCCGCTTGGCACCACATACAAGATAGAGGACTACCTGAAAGCCTTTGGAGGCTTCTTCAACACTCTGCTGCCTATAGCAGAGCCGGCGGCATGGTGCTTGATAGTGTTTGAGTTTGTGTTAGGTGTATGCCTGCTATGCAACATCCGCACACGGTGGACCTCGTGGCTGGCATTAGCCCTGATGCTGGTGATGACACCGCTCACTCTGTATCTTGCACTCACCAACCCTATAAGCGATTGCGGTTGCTTTGGCGATGCCATTGTGCTCAGCAACTGGCAGACATTCTGGAAGAACATTGTACTGTTGGCATTGGTGATACTCTTATTACGCACGAAAAAGCACATTGTTCTCACACTGAATTGGAAAGCCGAACTGGGGGTGTTTGCTGTATCGTTAGCAGGCATTGTGCTTTTTATGTTGTATGCACGGCTGCATCTGCCTGTAATTGACTTCCGTCCGTACAAAGTGGGCAACAACCTGCCGGAACTGATGGAGTATCCTGAAGATGCAGAACCTGACCTCTATGAGACACTGCTCATTTATGAGAAGGACGGGAAGAAGCAGACCTTCAGTTTGCAGGACTATCCGCGGGGCGACAGCACATGGACCTTTGTTGACCAACAAACAACACTGCTGAAGAAAGGTTATGAACCTCCTATTCACGACTTCGAGATAAGCACCCTTGACGGTGATGACCTGACAGATGATGTGCTGACGGCTGAGCGGGCAACTTTGATTGTAATGTACGATTTGGCTAAAGCAGATACAAGACAAATGCCGAAGGTGGAAACACTGCTGTTCATCAATGCGACACAGAATGAGATGTGCTACATTCTGACCGGTAGCGGTGAGGAAGACATCAAGCAGTTCGCCCTACAATATCAACTTCCAAGCGAGAAGTTCTGTCAAACCGATCCTGTGACGCTGAAGACGATAGTACGGGCGAATCCGGGTGTGATAGTGTTGGAAAATGGTATAGTAGCGGAAAAATACAATTTGCGCAACCGCAAATAGTTACTTGTAGCAAGATAACCTCACCCAAATCCACTCCGCAGATATATCCAAGGTTGGGAACGGTCCCAGAAGAACCCAAGACCCCTATCGATATACAAGGACTTACAAAGGGGATGAAATGGGAGAAGAAATAAGATTAGAGCAATCAACCAAACAACTATATAACAAACAAACTATTTATGAGAATAAAAATGGTAGCAGGCAACTGGAAGATGAACAAGAACCTGCAAGAAGGTATTGCGCTCGCCACAGAATTGAAAGAAGCGCTACAACAGAATGCACCGAAATGTGCAGTAGTTATCGGCACACCGTTTATCCATTTGGCAAGTGTGGCTCAGATTATCAAAGACAGCCCCATCCGTTTGGCTGCCGAGAACTGCGCTGACAAAGTATCGGGCGCCTACACCGGCGAGGTGAGTGCAGAGATGGTTCGCTCGACGGGTGCAGAATACTGCATTTTGGGTCACTCTGAGCGGCGTGCATATTATCATGAGGACTACGACATACTCAAAGAGAAAGTGTTGCTGGCTCTTCAGAACGGTTTGAAGCCGATATTCTGCATCGGTGAAGTGAAGGAAGAGCGAGAAGCCGGCAAACAGAACGAAGTGGTACGCGCCCAATTGGAAGGCAGCGTGTTCAATCTGAACGCTGAAGAGTGGAAAAACATCACTTTGGCATACGAACCCGTATGGGCTATCGGCACCGGTCTGACTGCCACACCCGCCCAGGCACAGGAAATGCACGCTTACATTCGTAGTCTTATTGCGGAGAAATACGGCAAGCAGGCTGCCGAAGACACCACCATCCTGTATGGCGGCAGTTGTAATGCGAAGAATGCAGCAGAGTTGTTTGCCAATCCTGATGTGGACGGAGGTCTGATAGGCGGCGCCTCACTGAAGGCTCCCGACTTCTGCACTATCATTGCTGCACGATGAGCAACTGAGCGGTTGCAAACAACAGGTATCAGCCGATACTGAAGATTGCACCTGTCATATTATAACATGAGAAGCAGAGAGAATTTTCTCTCTGCTTCTCATATTCTTTTATCCCAAATCGGTCATTAGCGTTTTGGGGTTATGCGGTCCGCTCATCATCCCAAATCGGTCATTAGCGTTTTGATGATTATGGCTTTATTTTTGATTAGATTTTTTGTCGGTTTGAAGGCGCAATGGGGTTCCA
>CAJOPG010000025.1 GCA_905236355.1 Paludibacteraceae bacterium
ACGTATTCAAGATGGCATTCATCGTATCGGACAAGAATTGTCAAGAGCAGTACTAATTAGATAGGCTCATTCGATTTCTTCACAATCTCTTCCTTGTCGTCATCGTCCAAATCTAAGACATCCATATTCAGAGCAAAGAAGCCTACAATTCTTCCTTCTGCATCGTGGACGGTATAAGCAGTGCATTCATTAGCGGTCAGACTCTGAACAAGGGCATCAGGGTTATGGAGAAATTGATCCATAACCTCAATCCCACATATGAAATCACGTAGTATATCCGGCAATCTGAACTCTTGGTAGTTTAATTCTTCCATAAGTTATTTACCGGTAAGGGAATAGCGAGTGGGGCACTTTTTGAAGGAGTGACTACTCGCATCGCTCGTCTCGGATGACTTCGATGCCATCCTGAACAATTGCCCGCGGATCTCTTTCGCAGACTCGCCGCGAACGGGAACTCGAACTCTTGGTGATGTAAGTCCTAACATAATGATGTCCCTTTCTTTTAGTGTTTTGGTTTTCGCTGCAAAGGTACAACATTTCCGCGAACCTGCAATACCTGAAGTTATTTTTTTGAAAAAAATGCAATTTTTTGATAGAATAATTTGCATAATATAAAAAAATATATTACCTTTGTATTGTCTTAAGAAAGGAGTTAATATGAAACGATTTAACAAACAAGAACGGGAACTCATTGAAGTTATCCGGAATTTCCAAGCCTCAAGGGGGCGCATGGATTACGAACAGGAATTCTATTTCTACATTCATTCGGTTTTAGACCAAATCCTTTATCCGGAGGGGCTGAATTAAGCCCCCTTTCGGACAAACCAAAAACAATATATCTTATGGCAGTACAATCAGAAAATATAGTGAAGTCCAAATTACAGGACATCCTGGCAGAAGTGAGTTACGGACAGATTTGTATGCAATACTTCCACAAAACACCTTCGTGGCTGTATAACAAAATCAACCGTAACACGGTAAACGGAAAAGTAGCGGAGTTCTCCGAAGAGGAACTTATGCAGTTCAAAGGCGCATTGGTTGACTTGTCAGACCGCATACGCCGTGTAGCAGATACACTATAGGCTCAGTGTTGTAATTCAACTCTTATCTTAAGACACCCGAGCCGCAGGTTGAGCCGCCTGCGGCTCCTTATTATCCTAATTATATATATTGAAAAAAGTGACTTTTCTGCAAATTTTGTAGAATATATTTTGCTAAATAAAAAAAAAGCATTATCTTTGTAGTGTCAAATCAATAATAACTGATATGAAGTACAAAGAATTAGAGAAAGTTCTCAAAAAAGCAGGCTGCTACGACACCGGACAATTATTGAACGGACACCCTAAATGGTACAGCCCGATAACAGGAAAGGCTTTCAAAATGAGCCACCACGGAAGTGAAGAGGTTAAAAACGGAACATTAAATTCAATTCTTAAGGATGCGGGGCTAAAGTAAGCCCGCATCCCGACAAAAAACATACAACTATGGCAACAATCAAATCAATAGCGCACATCGAGTGCAATAGTACAGGCTACTACACCGTGTACACCAATGATGAATTTCCCTTCGGTTTTTTCGGAGAAGGTCGAACTGTCCAGAAAGCAAAGGAGGATTTCATTGCCACTTTTGAGGCTTTCCGCGACGACTACAAGGAAAGCACCGGCGAATATATCGATGCAGACTTCGAGTTTGTATATGACATTAGCGCTCTCTTGCAGGAATATAAGGATATTATCAACATTCGTGCGCTCGCAGATGTCACAGGTATCAGCAATGTAATGCTGTCACAATATGCACGCGGCATTCGTCATCCAAAGCCGGCACAACGCGAACGCATAATTTCCGGCATCCATGAAATGGGACGGAGATGTCTTGCAGCACAATAAGGCTCACTTGTTCATTGTACAAGTTATTTTTGATTGACACCCTCGGAACATACCCGACTCATCGTTGGGCAAGTTCCACCCCGGAGCCGCAGGTTGAGCCGCCTGCGGCTCCATTCGTGTATATAATGAGATGATTTTACCCTTAGTGGTAATCCAATATGTCAAAGATCGCTTGTGTCAACCTGCGTTGTTGCAGGCTATGTCTTATTTCCAGATGACGTCCGCCTTCCTAAAGCGGGGGCAAACCTGATCGGCAACGGTGCCCGTGCCGCTGAGAGAGCAGATGAGATTCCGGCCATCGTTCTGCTTCTTGATGGGCGTGCCGTCCGGATTGCGCCACCAGCGGCTGCCTTCTTCCTGATAACGCTTCCGCTCTAATGATACCAATGCTATGTCGCAGAACTCACAACGCCCGCAGCATGGGAACAACTCATCCTCCTGAGGATCGGTACGCTCTATACTATAAGGTGCCCTGTAAGGCTTTCTCGTGTCCATATTCGTATCAGAATGTAAGTTCGGTCTGTTGTGCCATCCGCCGGTACTTGAGACGCATCTGTTTGTAACGCACATGTTTCTTCAGAAGGGCTTCTTCGGTAATGGTGTCGCCTAATCCGTAGTGATCATGGAAGACCTGTGCGCTCACTTTATAGTCAATGCCATCGCGGTAGTAGCGTTTGTCCATGTAGTTGTGCAGCTGCATGTCGAATTCCATCCGGAGCATACTCTCAATGTGCGTCATTGCAGTCGGCGGGAGCCAGTTGCATGTCTGAAGGTCCTTGTCCACCTTCTTCTCGCTAATTCCGATCAGCAGGTTGCCGCCCGACGGAACCACATTGCGTGGCCGGCGCTGCAGCCGGTTGACGATGGCATACAGTGCTAAACTCTCGCGGGGCATCAGTACGGCGTCATTTGCTTTCGGATAGTGCTGTCTCGCCCAGCAGGCGATGTAGGGGGCAACTGTGAGAGGAATGACTATCATAACCGGTCTTTGGCAATAAAGGGAGCGGCGTCCCATTTCATACTATAGCAGAAACTCTCGATGCTCTGTTTCACCAGGCGCATCCGGAACATGGACGGCTCATCTTCGCTGAGCATCATGGCGAGGTCGATGCGCACTGTGTCACCTTCATACTCTATCAGTTGTACGGAGCCCAGCAGACCGTTCGTGTTGTCAAGCCAGTCCGCCAGTCTGGTGGCGTAGTTGCGCCCCTCAAACTGGACGATGATGTGGTCCGGTTCTGCATTCATGCGGTTGTCGGCGGCATCAAGACTATAGCCGGGACGGATGCAAATGTTCTGTGTCATGGTTTCTCGATGGGTTTGAAGAAGTAAAAGATAATATTTGGCGATGCCCGTAGTTTGCTGCGTAGGGTGGACGGAGCAGGTTTATTTTTACAGCATATTTCCCCTGTCATCCCACACGGGTTGGGAGACGGGTTGCTGTGTCTGCGAAACGGCCGTCTGTTGTTCCTTCTTCTCGAAGTAGTACAGCGAACCGCTCCATGGTACTACGGGCAAGGTTTCCAAACGGCTTGAGAAGGTGCCGTCATCATAGACGAAGTGTACACCTACACGCGTGTAACGGTTGTGCTCCTGTCCCAACTGGTCACGGTACTTGCCCGTGATGACGCAGATGTCATACTGTTTGCTGATGTTTGCCATAATTGTAAAGGTTGTTGTTTGTTCCCGGAAACCTCCGGAGGGGGGCTATTCGTGCTTATTTATAGTTTTACCAGAGCCTTCAGTGGATGCGCTTCATCCGGGTGAAAGTCTCGTTGAATTCAAACTGCAAACCTGTTGCCTGCACTTCATCAGCGACGGTCGGCTTCTTCTTTTGTTCTTGCAAACGCTTTGTCCGATTGAGCCATCCCAACCGGTAGGTGTTTATTATCTCGCAACACACCTTTACGGCAATACGATGGTTCTGCTCATCGCTGCAGATCTTGAGAATATCAATGCATTCTCCTATATGTAGCGAGGCAGCAAGCCGGTAAAGATAACAGTACATCGCTCGCAGGCGGTTCTCCCCGACACGCGCTACTTCTTCTGCATACCACTCAATGCTGCCATCCTCCCTATACAGGCTCAGATCAGACACAGCGGAGTAGGGAAAGGGCTGCGTCTGACCTTGTTGGCACGCGTTGGGGACGGTAACGGGTGTCGAGCCCGGAATAGGAATGCAATTTGTAACCATATATATTAGGTGTCAATCCTCCTGGGGGAGGTAAGGTTTTACATAGAGTTCGTAATAGCGTTTTCTAATCAGTTCTGCGTTCCGGCTTATCATTCCTTTGTATAAAGCACGGTTCACTGTCTGACGGCTGACCTTCAGCTCAGATTCCAACTGTTTCACAAACCCGGTGGGTGGAGGAGGAATAAACAGATAACTGGTGTAGATGATTTCCTTTTTGTCCATATCAAAAATTATATGTAACTTTGGCGACTTAAAACGGTCGTTTTGTAACGACTCATGTCAGTATTGTATCACGCGGCAAAGGTACAAGAATATTTTTAATTACCAAAGAAAATCTTTAATTCTAACTAAAATAAATGTTTGCTTTATGAATACAAAAATGATTATTAGCGAGTTAATGGATTATAAAAAAATCAAGACAAAGCGCCAATTAGCTGCATTTTTAGAAGTTTCTGAACAAAATTTAGCGGACTGGATCCGGAGAAACAGCCCTAATATAAAGATTATCTGTAATAAATTGCCGGAAATTGACGCCAACTGGCTTATTACCGGTGAGGGGGAGATGTTGAAGCAAACTACAAAGACAGGTGGAAATGCACAGGGAGAAGGAGCAATGAATCACTCTAACTCCAACATAATCATTGAGAAATTTCTGGATGAAATTGCTCAGCAGCGTAAGCTCACGCAGTCTGTTATTGAGCAAAACAACCAACTATTGCGTATAATTGAAAGCAAATAGATACCACCTAAAGTGAATACAAAATGGTTGTTTTTGCGTTATGTATTTTGAATAGTTTTAATTAACAAAATGTGTAATTTAATGATTTGAAGGTCAGTTTGAAATGCATCCGGTTTGGTCGGACAACACTCTGACTTGCAAATTGATAAATATAGTGAGAACAATGTATAACTGTCTTAAAGACAACGAGGAAATAATTTCACATTTACTTTAATCCCTCCTGGGTTCGAGCCCCAGGCGAATCACAAGAATTGGCTGACAGTAAGTTAGCCATTTCTTTTTTATTGTACCTTATAGACACCAGTTAGTCGGTCGCCTCTGCTGCCGAACGACCGATAATACACATACACCGTGTATTCGTTGCTTGTCTGCCAGTAACTGCCTTCTGTGCGGAGCAGACTACCCTTGGTAGCCCATTTAGGAACAAATACATATTCATAGTCGTATGCACCCTGCTTCAAGTATAATGACTTGTAGTAGGCTTTGTGTTCGTTGTCATATTCCATACGACTTGTTGCATCTAATCTGTTCTGACATATATCGCCCAATATATATACGCTCCCGTCAAACCAAGGCGATGATTTAGGCATAAAGAAGTGTACCCACATATATTCGCCTTCCGTATCATCATAATCTGTTCGTTCCGCATTTATTACATACTGGCCATTAGCATCCGGCGCGGTTGTATAGGGTAGAGTGGGGTCTGTTTCGTCTTCAAATAAGAAGGCATGATAATACTCGCGGTCAAATTCCACTTTGTTCACACCATAACCCAATATATACACCGAATTGATGTCAAAATGCCGATATTCATTGCCTCCCTCAAATATAAGTTGCCGCTGATTCATATAGCGCAAGCGGTTGCTTTCTATGTATGTCGGGACCAATTTGCTCACCATATTGTCTTGCCGTCCGTTCTGATATACATACACATGTATCTCCTCACGAGGATTGGTCAGTCTTAAACCTTCCGTACTCACATCTATGTCCAATTGTTGATATCTACCCGATAGTTCTATGTCTGTATTATGACGTAAGTTCACCTTTATATCAGTTGTCTGCTCACTCACACTGAAACATGCGTAGGCTACTACATTATCAATGTCTCCGTCTTCATATATTTTCACTGCATAATTTCCGCTCGCCTTGATATGCATATCTTCATTGGGCAACTCAAAGCGATAATGAGTGTACAATTGTTGGGTGTTTAACGAATATTCATAATCAGTGATGTCTGCAGTAGTGAAACCATCCACATATTCAGTGCTCATCAGTCCGCTTTCAGTCCAGTCTGCATTCAGATGAAGCAGTGTATAGGAATATTGATGATTGGTATGACTCAATTCATCAAAACTTATTTCTAATATATCCTCACCATTCAAATTTATTATAGGTCTTTCCGGCATATTGCTACCTGCATATCGAATCCGTAAGGTCTTTATGTTATCACCTATAACACAAGTCTGATAACTTGTTCCATAAGTATAACTGCTTGTTGCAGATAATATTACTGACGCTAATAGTATCAAAGTCTTGTTTAATCTCATATTCCATTGTCTTTAATGTTAACCCTTAAACATTATGCTGCCATGGATGTAAGTAACCTTTTGCTCATCATTGTTATTATGAATTTGTTTTGGAGGCTGACTCTTCATTTATCGGCCCAAATTCGTGAGAAACAATAACTATTCAGCATTTGGTATTTTTGTTACAAAAAAAATGCCAATCTGCTATTATACTAAAAAGTTCCTTACTTCTTTACCTGTTGGCGGAATTAAACCGGTGCATATTTGATTCTATTTATCGGCATGTTGTTGCTGCTGACCATGTAATTACTATGGTGTGGTCTGCTGAATCACTAACGAATCACTAATAAATCACTAATGAATCACTAAAGATTTATTGCCGTTATTTTGCTTCCAATCGGCAGCAGAGGTACTACATCTTTATTCCGACAACGAGACTTCTTTCTTATGTCTATGAAATATATTGAATCCTCCGGTGGTTGCTGAAAAATACAGCACCTTTGCCACTAACAATCAGCAACTGTTCACCCATCGTTCAGCCCCCCTTTCAGCCCCCGTTCAGCAAGAAACTCCGTAGGATAACCGATAGATAACCGTAGGATAGCCGTAGGATAGTGCTACTAATACCGAAGTCTCATCGTAATAACACCGCACCGAACGAAAGCCGATGGCTTGAGTGAAGAGTAAGTGCGGCGCGCGAGCGCAAAAAGTCCCCGCTTTGGGTTAAAGCAAGGATAGCCGTAGGATAGTGCTACCCGCACCGAAGGGATACTATAGGGATACCGAAGGGATAGCAATAACAACGCCCCCTACTGAACATTGTATTGACTAAACCTTGACGCAACCTGAAAAAGGATGACTCGATCACCGGGATATAATCTTAATAATCGTAAACTTTTGACTCGTTTACTGAGAATGTTTACTCCAATCCTAAGGCGGTTGACATTATGATACGCAGCAAAGATAGTACAAATTGATGACAATTTGCAAATTTATTTGCACAAACAAAGATTTTTACGTAATTTTGTGGCATATTTTGTACAATGAGTAATTGTCGCCTTATGGCAAGCAAAACGGGCTTATACGAAGTCCTTGACGGAACCGAAGGAGAACAATTACATACTGCATTTTATAATGAAAGAAGACCAACATATTGAATTCAAACAGTCTTGGCGCGATGAATACCTGCAATATATCTGCGGCTTTGCGAACGCGCAAGGCGGTACGCTGTATATAGGTATTGACGACATGGGAGAGGTATGCGGTATTAAGAATGCACATACTTTATTGGAAAATCTCCCGAATCGAATTAACCAACTAATGGGCATCTTGGCGGATGTAAATCTCCTAACCAAAGACTCGAAAGAATATATCTCCATCCATATCAATCCGAGTAGTCAACCCATATCCTATCACGGAAAATATTATTACCGTACCGGCTCTACATTGCAGGAAATGAACGGTGTGGCATTGCGCGATTTCTTGCAGGAAAAGAGCAATACCTCATGGGATCAAAGTATTGTTCCGGAAGCGACACTTGATGATATTGATTCCGAAGCAGTTGATTATTTCGTGCATAAAGGTATCGCTGCACAACGATTGGACGAAAACGTAACGCGTCTATCTGTGATTGAAGTGCTCCGCAAACTCAAACTGATCAATAAAAACAATCAACTGACAATGGCGGCGCTGCTGTTGTTCGGCAAAGATATTGAGCAGTGGAACTTAATGGCATCATTCCGTATAGGGCGTTTTCAACAGTCACAGGCGAATCTGCTCTTTCAGGATAATATCGTTTGTCCGCTTATCCATATGCCGGAAAGAGTTTTGTTGACGTTGCGTTCCCGTTACCTTGTTGCTCCCATCCATTATGAGGGCTTACAGCGTGTTGAGCCTTTGGAGATACCGGAAGATGCTTTGCGTGAAATGGTTTGTAATGCTATCGTACACAAGAACTATTTGGGTCCGCATATCCAAATGCGCATTTGGGATGAACATGTAGAACTATGGAACTACGGCGATCTGCCAAATGACTATACCATAGAGCGACTATTGCAGACACACGAATCCTATCCGCGTAATCCTCTGATTGCACAAGTCTTTTATCTGGCAGGGCTTATAGAGAATTGGGGACGAGGGTATGAGAAGATTCACGATGCTTTTGTCCGGGAACATCTGACGCAACCTGCGTTTGAACAAACCCGTGGTGGTATATTGGTCACCATCAAACGTGAGAAGTTTATTGCCATACAAACAGGAAAAACAGCCGAAGCGGAAGAAACCATACAGAAAGGGGGCAAAACCACACAGAAAAGTACGTTGACAAGTACGTTGACAGGTACGTTGACAGGTACGCGGAAAAGTATTGTGGATATCATTCAGAAAAATCCTAAAATCACCATTTCTCAGATAGCAACTCTATTAAATAAAACTCCGCGAGGTATAGACAAACATATGCAAAAACTCCGCGAACTGGGTATTATTCGCCGTGTCGGTGGTGATTTCGGCGGGCATTGGGAGATTTTGTCGTAGTAAATGTCACTTTCATAGATAATACAATGACCGAGCGATGACCGAGAAACAAAATCCCGCAGAAAGCGAAAAAAGAAAGAAAAAACAGAATATGAATACACAACAATACAACC
>CAJOPG010000026.1 GCA_905236355.1 Paludibacteraceae bacterium
AAATCAAAGCAGTCAGAACAACGGAAATAACGGTAAAGACGATGTAACCGATGTTGACTTCGAGGAGGTGAAGTAAAAGATACAACAACCTGTAATATTAGGTCACTTGACAAAACGAGGGCGTGTCAACTATCTGACACGCCCTCGTTTGTTAGTACCTCTAAAAAAATCCACGCTTTTAAGAGAAGCCTTAATCAAATATGCCACAAATGAGCATAAGATAAGCCGGGAGCTGATTGTTAGTACCCCAAAGAAGGGGAGTATGGAGAAGTTCTTCTGCAGTTTTAGTGAGGTTGAATCCGTATGCTTCGAGCGATGGACGCATTTTGTCCGGATGGCGGCAGGGCTCTTGGGACAAGCGTGCACAAGGTAGATGGCCGCACCACATGCAGCCGCAGGCAAACCCGAACGACAAACCTCCGGTGCGTTGTTCTTCGCAGAGTAATTCATCGCTTAGGCTGCGTATGAGGGGTGTCATAATTTCTTGAGCGGCAGAGAGAGGCAGGTCTTTTTCTTCCGGAATAATCTGCACACCGATGATGGTAGCGATGGAGTAGTGGGATATGCGTTCCAATACATCATAGTCGAAGGGCGGGCAAGTATATCGCTGCCCATAGTTGTGACATTCGGCGCAGAGATTGAGAAAACAGTCGGGACAGTAGAACCGTGCGATATACTCCGTTACAGGTAATTGTGCCGTCATGCGGTGAGTAGTAACAGGGTGGAATATATTGGAGTTATTCATTATTCTTTTGGGAATTACTTTTGTCAGATTGTTTGTTGAACCATGCAATTGCCGCCCAAAATAGTCCGGTGGCAGCACCGATGACGGCAGTAAGCGCAGCAGCCTTGCCAAATAATTTTCCGGTCTTGCCCATAGTCGTTGATTGCATTGATTAGGGATTACAAAGATAGTACATTATTCTTATTTGTCAAATATCGTTGTAACATCATGGTAGGTTTAGAATCACCCAACAATAACCCAATAATCACCCAATAATCACCCAATATCGCTATTGAAGCGAGATGACTCAGGATTACATATCAGTCGCGTTATATTAATAAAATATCATAAAGAGAAAAAATAATGGAAAAAACTCTTGCATAATTGGAAAAGTTGTTGTATTTTTGCAGTCGTATTGAGTAAGGGGACCCGAGAGGTTCCCTTCTTTGTTAGAAATACACACCGTATAACATTGAAAGAGGTTTTGATATGATAAGCAAACAAGTTGTAAAAGAGATTGTTGATGAGTTTCTTTGTGATAAGGATTATGTTTTGGCAGATATTCAAGTCAGTTCTGATAACCGAATATTAGTGGAGATAGATTCTTATACGGGGGTTGATATAGATGTATGTGCGGACCTGAATCACTATATAGAAGAGCATTTAGATCGCGATAAGGAGGATTATGAACTTGAGGTGGGCTCGGTGAGTCTGACGGCTCCATTTAAGACTCGGATGCAATATGAGAAGAATTTGGGTCATGAGGTGGAAGTGGCTTGCAAGGATGGAAAGAAGATAAGAGGTGTGCTTGTGAGTGTAGATAGTGATAGTTTTAGTGTGGACGCAGAGGTGTTGGTTGCAGTGGAGGGGAAGAAGCGTAAGCAAAAACAGTTGCAGACTCTCACTTTCGGCTATGACGAAATCAATTATACACAATATAATCTTAAATTTTGAGAGGGACAAAGGTGTATTATTATATTTAAATTGCCCGCGGATATGACGGGTTAATTACGGATAAATATTCAAAATTCAAATTTATAAGACAATGGCAACAAAAAAACAATCAACCAATTTGATTGAGATTTTTTCTGAGTTCAAAGAACTTAAGAACATTGACCGTCAGACATTCATCAATGTGATGGAGGACAGTTTTCGTAATGTGATAGCAAAGATGTACGGCACAGATGCAAACTACGATGTAATTATCAATCCTGACAAAGGTGACCTTGAAATCTATCGTAACCGTACTGTCGTTTCGGATGGCGAGTTGACGAATGAAAACACGGAAATAGAACTTAAAGATGCCCTTTTGATAGATGATGAGGCAGAAGTGGGTGAGGAAGTGACAGACAAGGTTGACTTCATGTCGTTCGGACGGCGTATGATATTGAACCTGCGTCAGACTTTAGCCAGCAAGATACTTGACTTGCAAAAGGAGAATTTGTATATCAAATATTCCGAAATGTTGGGTCAGGTGGTAAGTGGTGAGCTTTATCAAGTCTGGAAAAAGGAGATGCTATTGCTTGACGAAGACGGCAATGAACTCTACCTGCCCAAGCAGAATCAGATTCCCACAGATTTTTATCGGAAAGGTGATGTGGTGAGAGCAGTGGTAGTATCGGTAGAAAACAAGAATCAGAACCCGAAGATAATATTGTCCCGTACTTCTCCGTTGTTTTTGCAGCGTTTGTTTGAGCAGGAGGTTCCTGAGGTGCATGACGGTCTGATAGCAATCAAGAACATTGCCCGAATTCCGGGTGAGCGTGCGAAGGTGGCCGTAGAGAGTTTTGATGACCGCATAGACCCTGTTGGTGCTTGTGTGGGAATCAAAGGTGCCCGTATTCATGGTATTGTTCGCGAACTTCGGAATGAGAACATTGATGTTATAAATTATACCTCTAACATAAATCTGTACATTCAGCGTGCTCTTGCTCCGGCAAAGATATCTTCGATGGAAATCAATGAAGAGAACAAGCAGGCCAATGTGTATTTGAAACCGGATGAGGTGAGTCTTGCTATTGGTAAGGGCGGCTTTAATATCCGTCTTGCCTCAATGTTAACCGGTTATCAGATAGATGTATTCCGTGAGATGGAAGAAGAAGATACTGAGGATATATATCTGGATGAGTTCAACGATGAGATAGAGCAATGGGTGCTTGATACATTCAAGTCGATAGGTCTTGACACAGCGAAGGCTGTTCTTGCAGAACCCAAAGAAGAATTGCTCAAACGCACCGACCTTGAAGAAGAAACCGTTGATGAGGTATTGCGTGTATTGGCAACCGAATTTGAAGAATAAACGATAGAGCAGCCAACGAGGTTCCGCACGGTTAGTACCGATTCAGATTAATGTAATAGATAAACTTGTAATAAATTCACTCTTTTATGGCGATAAAACTGATTAAAGCATGTAAAGAACTCAACATTGGTATGTCCACAGCCGTTGAGTTCGCCGCAAAGCGCGGTAAGGAGATTGCCACCGATCCGAATACTCGAATAGATGACGATTTGTATTTGCTGTTGGCACAGGAGTTTAACAAAGATATGGCTCTTAAGATGGAAGCCGAGAAGCAGCAACGCGAACGTCAGGAGCGTGAACTGCAGCAGTCAGTAACGGTAGAGCCGGAACCCGCCAAAGAGCCAGTAGTGCAGAAGCCGAAGGTTATCGGTAAAATTAATCTTGACGGGAAGAAAGAGCAGAAAGTGGTGGAAACAGAGCTTCCGCAGGATGAGGTGGTTGAGCAGCCGAAAGAGACCAATCCGGAACCCAAACAAGAAGAACCTGTGAAAGAGGTCGAGCAGGTCAAGTTGTCTGAACCTCAGGTTGCAGAAGAGAAGGAAACGCCTGTGGTTAAACATGCAGACGAGCCGGAACCGAAAGTGGAAGAGCCTGTTTTGGATGAAGAAGTTTCTCAACCTGCAGAGCCGAAGAAACAGGATGTTAAGTTGGTGGAGGCAGAGCAGCCGGCAGTCTTCAGTTTAGGTAAGCCCGTATTGAAGAATTCACCCAAAGTGGTAGGCAAGATAGATTTGGATTCGCTTAACCAGTCCACTCATCCGACCAAACGCACAAAAGAGGAAAAGAAGCAACTTCGCGAGCAGCACAAACAGCAAATGGGCGGTGTGACATCAGTTCAGTCAGACGATGAACCCAAGCGTAAACGCCGCGAGCGAATACGTTCCGGTAAAGTGGATGTAAACAATCCGGACTTCAAGAAAGGCGGCAAAGCTGCCAAAGGCAAGAAACCTATTCGTGTAGAAGTGGACGACGAAGAGGTGCAACGCCAAATAAAGGAGACTCTCAATCGAATGCAAGCAGGGAAAGGCAAGAATGCCGGAGCTAAATATCGCAAAGAGAAGAGAGAGAATATTCGTCAGCATCAGGAGGAACTGCTGGAGCAAGAGGCGGCACAATCGAAAGTGCTGAAATTGACAGAGTTTGTAACCGCCAATGAGTTGGCAACGATGATGAACATATCCGTCAATCAGGTTATTGCCACTTGTATGTCGTTGGGTTTAATGGTTAGCATCAACCAGCGTTTGGATGCTGAAACAATCAACATTGTGGCAGAGGAGTTCGGTTATACTACAGAGTATGTGAGTGCCAAGGTTGTGGAAGCTTTGAATGAAGATGAAGAACTCAATCCAGAGGATATAGAGCCCCGTTGCCCGATTGTGACCGTCATGGGTCATGTGGATCATGGTAAAACTTCGCTGCTTGACCATATTCGTAACACGAATGTTATTGCCGGTGAGGCAGGTGGTATTACCCAGCATATCGGTGCATACAATGTAAAACTGAAGAATGGTCAGCATATTACTTTCTTGGATACTCCCGGTCATGAGGCCTTTACCGCAATGCGTGCCCGCGGTGCCAAGGTGACGGATATCGCCATTATCATCGTGGCTGCCGATGATGCCGTGATGCCTCAGACAGTTGAGGCCATCAACCATGCGCAGGCAGCCGGTGTTCCTATGATATTTGCAATTAACAAATGTGACAAGCCGGGGGCTAATCCGGACAAGATAAAGGAACAACTGAGCAATATGAATATCCTTGTGGAAGATTGGGGCGGCAAATATCAGTCTCAGGATATCAGTGCAAAGAAAGGCGATGGTGTATATGAATTGCTTGAGAAGGTGCTTCTTGAGGCAGAAATGCTTGATTTGAAGGCTAATCCCAAGCGTCGTGCCAAAGGTTCTATCATTGAGTCCTCACTTGACAAAGGACGCGGTTATGTGGCAACGGTGCTTGTGAGTGATGGTACTTTGCACATGGGTGACATAGTTCTTGCCGGCACAGCCCATGGTAAAATTAAGGCGATGTTCAATGAGCGTGGTCAGCGAATAAGAGAGGCTAAACCCGGCGAGCCAGCGCTTATATTAGGTTTGAACGGTGCTCCGCAGGCCGGCGATGAGTTTAATGTATT
This sequence comes from Paludibacteraceae bacterium, assembly GCA_905236355.1. Classification (GTDB taxonomy): domain Bacteria; phylum Bacteroidota; class Bacteroidia; order Bacteroidales; family Paludibacteraceae; genus Colicola. The sequence continues at coordinate 5,155 of CAJOPG010000026.1, forward strand.
GCCCACAGAGCAGGAGGCCCGCGATATAGCCAACAAGCGTGAGCAACTTGCTCGTGAACAAAGTATTCGTACAAAGAAGCATGTCGGTCTGGAAGAGATTGGCCGCCGTTTGGCAATAGGTGATTTCAAGGAACTCAACATTATTGTCAAGGGTGATGTGGATGGCTCCGTAGAGGCATTGTCTGATTCTTTGATAAAGCTTTCTACAGAGAATATTCAGGTGAATGTTATTCACAAAGCCGTAGGTGCTATATCCGATAGTGATATTCTGTTAGCAGAGGCTTCAGATGCTATTATTGTCGGTTTCCAGGTGCGTCCTACCGCAACAGCTCGCAAGTTGGCAGAGAAGGAAGAAATAGATATCCGTCTGTACAGCATTATCTACGATGCCATCGAAGAAATAAAGGCTGCTATGGCAGGTATGCTGGCTCCCGAACTGAAGGAAGAAGTAACTGCCACCTTGGAAGTGCTGCAGACATTCCGTATCACCAAGGTAGGAACAGTGGCGGGTTGTATTGTGCGTGAAGGTAAAATCAAGCGCTCGAACAAAGTGCGCGTTATCCGCGATGGTATTGTAATACATACCGGTGATATGGCCGCTTTGAAGCGTCAGAAAGACGATGTGAAGGAAGTCGGCGTGAACACGGAATGCGGTGTGAGTCTGAAGTCGTATAACGATATAGTAGAAGGCGATATCATCGAGGCATTTGAAGAAGTGGAAGTACAGAAGGAGCTATAATGAAACATATCTAATGTTTAATTCAAATTAATGAGTGTGCCTATGAAAATATAATTGAATAGACATTACATAAAAATATAGCGTTTTAGTAAGTAACTTGAGTCTAAGAAGGCCGGACACTATTCTTAAGATATGAAAATCACATTTGGACTGCAAGCATCTCGTAATGGAATAGGCATGGAAAGGAATTTCTAAATGCTGACATATTACTAACAAAATAGTGAGTACCTTAAAGTAAGGAACTCACTATTTTGTTATATGTATGCAAGGAAGTATTATCGTCTTACATACTCCGCAAAGTCATAGTCGTAGGGGTTTTTGTCATCGGCATTGTTATGCTCTAATGCCACCTGTTTCCATACCGAAGGTTCAATTGCAGGGAAAAAAGTATCTGCATCAGACCATGTGTGGCGGATATGTGTAATGTAGAGTTTGTCGGCAATGGGCATAAACTGCCGATAGACCATGCCTCCTCCAATAATGAAGTTTTCAGCATCGGAGTCCGCCATCTTTACTGCCTCTTCTATACTATATGCCGCTTCTGCACCTTCAAAAGTCTCCCCCTGAATGTCAGTAATGACGATATTCCGGCGATTAGGAAGCGGGTGTTTGGGAAGTGAGAAGAAAGTCCGTTTACCCATAATGACGGTGCAACCGGAAGTGGTCTGCTTGAAATGTTTCAAGTCGTTGGGCAAATGGCAGAGCAAGTCGCCTTTTCTGCCTATTTCATTGTTCTCAGCGATAGCAACGATGATGGATATCATAGAGTTAGTGATTAGTGGTTATGAATTAATGGTTATACTGATACTTTACCGGATATATGGGGGTGTGGGTCGTATCCCACAAGTTGGAAGTCTTCATAGTTAAAACTGAAGATATCCTTCACCTCCGGATTAATCAGCATTTGTGGCAATGGTCTTGGTTCACGCGTGAGTTGCAATTTGACTTGCTCAATGTGATTGAGGTATATGTGCGCATCACCAAAACTATGTACGAAATCGCCTGCCTGCAAGCCGGTTACTTGTGCCATCATTTGCAGCAGAATGGCATAGGAGGCAATATTGAAGGGAACACCGAGAAAGATGTCAGCGCTGCGTTGGTAGAGTTGGAGTGAGAGTTTGCCGTCAGCCACATAGAACTGGAACAAGCTGTGGCAAGGCGGTAGTGCCATCTTGTTGACTTCCGCCACATTCCATGCACTAACAATCAGTCGTCGTGAGTCAGGATTTGTCCGAATCATTTGCTGAACTTGTGCAATTTGATCGATAGTGCCGCCGTTGTAATCGGGCCAGGAGCGCCATTGATGTCCATACACCGGTCCTAATTCACCATTTTCGTCCGCCCATTCGTTCCAGATGCGGACTCCGTTTTCTTGTAGATAGCGGACATTGGTATCACCACGCAAGAACCAGAGAAGTTCGTATATTATACTCTTCAGATGCAGTTTTTTAGTGGTGAGTAGGGGAAAACCGTCTTGCATAGAGAACCGCATCTGATGTCCGAAAATACTGATGGTTCCCGTGCCGGTTCTGTCCTCTTTGCGTACTCCTTCTTCAAGGACACGCCTGCATAAATCAAGATATTGCTTCATATAATGAGATATTGATGTTTGTTGCTCCTATAACTCTACTTCTTCGCCTTTGGCGGGTATGCTGACATTGCTAAAACCTGCGTCTTTCAGGTGACTTCTGTATTCTTCAGCTGATTTTAGTTCGCCATGCACCACAAAGACTTGCTTTATTTGCGAGACATCTTGTGTGGAAAGATAGTTAATCATCTCTTTGTAATCGCCATGTCCAGAAAAGCCTTCCACTTTACGTATATCGGCACGCACTTTGTGTTCTTCACCAAAGATAGATATCAGTTTCAGCGGGTTGTCTTTGACGAATGCTCTTGGACTATCGCCAAGACCTGCCAGATTGAGTAGCCTTGCTCCCAATGAAGTGGGTGTACAATATCCGACTATTAGAATAGTGCATTTGGGGTCTTCAATATGATTGGCAACATGATGTTTTACCCGTCCCGCCTCCAACATGCCGGAAGCTGATATTATAATTGCCGGCTTTTTGTCAGTATTTAGCAACTTTGATTCCTGAATGTTGCTGATATAATGAAGTGTGTTGAATCCAAACGGGTTATCATCGTGTTTGAGGGCCTGCTGCACATCCTGATTGAGATAATCGAGATATTGTCGGAAAATATCAGTGGCATTAACAGAAAGCGGACTATCAACATATACATCCACATGCGGCAAAAAACCTGCATTGTAAAGGTTGTTGAGGACATAAACAATTTCTTGAGTGCGCCCGACAGAAAAACTGGGAATGATGAGTTTTCCTTGCTTGGTAACACAGGTGTCGCGTACAATTTCCAACAATTCGTTTTCAGTAACCTCGGTTTCATCGTGAAGGCGGTTGCCATAAGTGCTTTCGCATATCAAGTAATCAACCTGCGGGAAAGGTTGAGGCGGATACAAGATGTGACTATGCGGGCGACCGATATCACCGGTGTATGCGAGGCGTTTGACTTCCCCAAACTCAGTAATAGTAAAGTTAGCAATCGCACTTCCCAACATGTGTCCGGAGTTGGTAAAGCGGAGCATAATGCCTTCACAGAGGAAATAGTCGCGGTTATAATCAAGAGTCTTGAAAAGTCGCATACAGCGTTGTGCCGTTTGGGCATCGTAGAGTACATCCGCAGGAGGGAGATGCAAATGGTGTTGCTTCTTGTTGAACCATTTGACATCTTGCGCTTGAATGTAAGCGGTATCAAGCAACATGATAGCACAGAGGTCTTTGGTGGCAGGTGTGCAAATTACAGTGCCATGAAATCCTTTACGATAGAGATAGGGGATAAGTCCGCTATGGTCAATATGAGCATGTGTCAACACGATATAGTCAATATCGGAAGGTTCAAATCCTAAATCGCGGTTGGCATGGTCGGTTTCCAGTCCCTTCCCTTGATATAGTCCACAGTCCAGCAGAATTTTTCTGCGCCCAACGGTAAGTAGGTGCTTACTGCCGGTTACTTCCTGTGCAGCTCCTAAAAATTGAATTTTCATGGTTTATAGTGAGATAATGTATAGTGATTCGTGTTAGGATGTTCTTTGTTGTATATTCCGTCTGTTCTTTTGATGGTATGATGAGCTTATGATACCGTTTGCTAATGAGTATGGAATATATATGGAGAACACCGATATGTGTATTATTGGTTTTTATGTAGTTGTTCGAGGGCAGTTTTGAGTTCTTTGTCAGTTCTGAGGGTGAAGGATATCAGACCGTGTTCGTAGTAGTAGCGCTGGATAATTTCTCTTCCCATCAATTCTTTGACTTCAGTAGCATGTTGTATGATAGCGTCTTCATAATTGGGTGTGAGACGCTGTTGCATTTGTTCCAATTCAGCGACAAGCAGAGTGTCGATATCTTCGTGCTTGGCCATCTTGATAACATCCTTGAAATACTTGCTCGTTTCAGTCTCGTAAGAGAACTTCTTCTCCTTCAAAAAGTCGATGAAATCGCGCAAGTCGTCGTCCGTAGGGGCGAATGCGCTTATTTTTGCAATAGTATCATGCTTCGCGCGGTAGCGGGTGGCATAATCGAAAAACATGTGCTGTGTGTATAGGGTGTAAGTAATATCCACCTTGGAAGAATCTTCCTCAGTGATGATGTCAGGTTCGATGCCGCCCCCATCATGAACGATGCGCCCGTGTTTGGTTTGAAATGCATGCGTAAGGCTGTCCGGTACTCTCTCAACGGAGCCGTCGGAGCGATGCTTGGAGTAGTCGATAGCTTGTATGCATCGCCCGGATGGAATATAGTATTTGGAAGTAGTAACTTTCAAATGTCCATTGTAAGCAATAGGGCGAATCACCTGTACCAGTCCCTTCCCATAGGTGCGCTTGCCAATGATAACGGCTCTGTCAAGATCCTGAAGTGAACCTGAAACAATCTCTGCTGCAGATGCTGTGTTCTCATCTACAAGAACTGCCAGTTTCATGTCCTTAAATTCAGGTTGATACGGGGTGCGATAAGTGCGATTGGAGGTACCGGTTTTGCCCTTGGTGGAAACAATTTCGGTACCCTTATCAACGAAAAGACCCATCAGTTTGACGGCTTCATCTATAATTCCGCCGCCATTACTGCGAAGGTCAATCACAAGGGAAGTGATTTGCCCGCTTTTGACCATCTCTCTAACGGCATCTCTAAAGATATCGGCAGAACCTTCCGTAAACTCGCGGAAAAAGATATAGCCTGTTTGAGGTTCAATCACTTCGTAGTATCCTACAGGGTTGATCTGAATCTCTTCGCGTTCAAAACTGACTGAGATAGGTTTGGCAACACTCTCTCTTTCCAATTTCAAAGATACCATAGAGTGGGGGGTTCCACGTAATAGTGCTGACACCTCGGATGTTGTCATACCTGTCACTTTCTTTCCGTCAACCTCCAATATTTTGTCGCCCGCTCTTACATCATTGCGCTGTGCAGGCATACCTTCGTAGGGGTCAGAGATATACACATTGCCATTTCTCTGCATTATCAGTGCCCCTATACCGCCATATTTGCCGGTTGTCATGAGACGAATGTCATTAGATTTCTCTTCGGGGATATATATGGTGTATGGGTCAATCTGCCTGAGCATTTGATTGATACTGGTAGAAACCAGACGCTCGTAATTGAGCGTATCGGCATAGTTGATGTCCAGTTGTCGCAGAACATCGTTGTAGATGGTCATCCACTTGTCTGCCTGAACGGTTGCTGTTTGCGCTTTAATAGGCTGAACAACAATAATAAAAATGATACAGAATAATATAGTCAAACGATTTTTCATACAATATAGGTTTTGATGTCATAGTGATGCCGATACAAATCGCGTACCAATGAAGACGAAATATGTGCAAATTCGGGGCGTGCGCAGAGAATGACGGTTTCTATGTTGCCTATTTCTTTGTTTGCATCTGCCATAGTCCGCTCATAATCGAAGTCAGCAGCAGACCTGACTCCGCGTAATAGATAGGAGGCATGGTGCTTACGAGCAAAATCAACGGTAAGACCATCAAATATCTCCACGCTTACTTTGGTTTCATCGGCAAAAGCATTACGCACAGCTTGCAGACGTTGGTCAATAGGGAAAATAGGATGTTTGTCCGCATTATGACCAATGCCAATGACAATATGGTCAAAAAGCGGAAGCGCCCGTTCTACAATGTCTTTGTGACCTATAGTAAAGGGGTCGAAAGTACCGGCAAATACCGCGATATTCATAGTTGCTATATTGCTTGTTTATTGTTTATTTGATGTGTTTTCTTCAAGCGCGAGTTGATTGCGTAGCGGATTGGCATACATCTCCACTAGGCGACTGCGCAGGAAGGGAATATCTTTGTTTTCTATCTCAATTTTGTCAATTTGCCCATTGATATAATCGATGAAATCAGATTTTTCCGTGCTTGTATAGTCAGCAGAGAAACGAGGTGTATCTGTCAGCAAATCGTAGGCAATTTTGTTATTCGCAAATATTGCATAGTTCTTGTGGATATGTCGGTCGATGCATTCGGCAGTTAGTACAACCTGTTCATTTCTGACAGAAGTGGCGGCGGCGATGGCGTTAAGTTCATTATTGATGCAGGGGGTGACGGTGAAGATGATGCGTCCTTTCCATCCGAAAATGCCGGTTCGCATATTGATATAATCGTCTTGAGGCGTTTTCTTGTAGTTGGGATTGTCCCGCTTCTGTTGCATCTCTTGTGCTTTCAGCCAATCGCAGGGGTCGTATTCATAACTCAGTGACACCGGAGTAATATTGAGTGCTTTGATGCGCTCAATAAAGGTGCCATCGCCTGCAATAGTTAGCATTTTGAGTAGTGCAGGCTGTGTGCGGTCATCTGAGTCTTTCGCACGCCCTTCGCGTTGTGCTATCCATACAGAGGAGTGCTTCTCTGTAATAAGATAGTGAATATAATCAGACAGAAGGTTGGAGTGTGCCATAAGTTCACGGGGTGCACCGCCCCTGATGATATTGAAGCATAAATGAAGCCGAACAAGGTCTTCTATCCACGGAGTGACATAAAGATTCGTGCCTACACCCATGTAGAAACGCTTTTCAAGCACTTCTTTCACCATGACGGAAAGGAAGGCGGCATCAAGAATAATGTCACGATGATTAGTGATGAAAAGAGCATTGTCGAAGAGATGTTCTTGTCCTCGCAATAACAGACCTTTGCCTGTATGCTCCGACAACATCGTAAGACCCGGAAATGTGAGTTTGTCATCAAGTTCATCAAGATTTTTCAGTTGGCTCATGACTGATATAACCTGCTCAGCCGGGAGTTTGTCTGCAAGCAAAGAATGACATACACTCTCTACTACTTTAAAAAAAGAAGGGTCCTGCACTAAACGCTGAATGGCGGGGAGAAAATCTTCAGGCTCGTAGGCGGCTATAGATTCATATTCTGCTTTCATATTGTTGCTTTATATTACATTCTATTATACATTCGTTGTCGTATTGCTGACTGACGATTTGTGCATCAATACTTTTCAGCAGACGCATTACCTCATTCATTCGTTCATAAGGGAAACGCAATACTTTATTAACCAGCACATCCTGCTGTACTATTTGAGCATTATTAAGGGCATCTGCAGTTGCTTCTCTATACGCTACTATAAGTCCGCCGGTTCCAAGAAGTATTCCCCCGAAATAGCGGACCACAACTACCAATATGTTGGTGAGCATGTGAGAATTAATCTGCCCCAAAATAGGCCTTCCTGCAGTTCCTGAAGGTTCTCCATCATCGTTAACCCTGTATTCTGTACGGTCGGCACCAATCATATAGGCATAGCAGACATGGCGGGCATCATAATATTCCTTGCGATAGGCCGCTATGCGCTCTTGAGCGGACCGGGCAGATGCAACAGGCTCGGCAAAGGCTAAAAACTTGCTGCCTTTGTCTTTATATACACCGACAGCTGGGGACGCTATGGTAAGATACTTATCAGCCATAATACGCGCCAAAGATACAATTTATTTATCAAATCAGCAAGAACTATGCGCGTTTTTTGGCCATAGGGGGTGTTAGCAAAGTAGCAGAATCATGAGTTGTGCCACCATAACGCGTAGAAACATGGTAAGAGGATAGACTGTAGCATAGGCAACAGAGGCATTGTTGGTGTTGCCGGAAGAATCAACGGCAAATGACAAGGCAGGGGGGTCGGTTGTGGAACCTGCCATAAGACCCATAAGGGTAAAATAGTCAACTTTACCCCATTTGCGCGCTATAAAACCGATAAACAGAAGGGGCAACAAGGTGATAATTACACCGTAGATAATCCATACCCAACCTCCGGAAACAATGGTGGAAACAAAACTCTCACCGGCACCGAGACCCACTGCGGCAAGGAAGAGAGAAATACCTATCTCCCGAATCATCATATTGGCACTGGTCGTAGCGAATGTTACCATATGGTAGTATGGACCAAACTGCCCAATAAGTATGGCAATGATAAGTGTGCCGCCGGCCAAACCCAGTTTGAAAGGGGAAGACAAGCTGGGAAGAGCGATAGGAAGAGTGCCTATAATAACACCCAATACAATGCCGAAAAAGATAGGAAAGAGGTTCGGCACATCAAGCCGTTTAAGTTCATTTCCGACAACATCCGCCACCTTCTGTAGTTCATCTTTGTCACCCACCACCATCAGGCGGTCACCCAACTGCAGATGTAAATCGGATGTTGCAATCAGGTCGATACCGGCACGCTTGACGCGAGTAATAGTAACATGATAACGCTCACCGATATCAAGTTGGCGGATTTGCCTGCCGTTCCATTCCGGCTTTGTCACCACAATACGGCGGGATATGAGATTGGAAGAAGAAATATTCTTTTCCTCTTTCTTGTGTTCTGTAACAGGACCCAGCAATTGAAGCATATCCAAGTGGTCCCGGTCAAGCAATACACGCAATGTGTCCCCCTGATGAAACTCCGTTGTTGCTTGAGGCACTATTTGCTGACCATCACTATGAATGATTCGGCTGACAACCATTGAGATGTTCATTGTGTGGTGCAACTGGCTAATTGACATGGCCTCAATCTGAGGGTTACTTACCACTACATCTACAAGCAGTGGCTCTTTATGTTGAGCATCTGAATGTTGAAGCAACTGAGCCTCTTCGTTTTTTAAGTTGATGCGGAATATCCACTTCATCATGAGCATAGAGAAGATGATTCCCACAACACCCAAAGGGTAGGCTACTGCATAACCCATAGCAATATTGTCACCACCCTCACCAAATGCATCTGCAAAAGCTTGTTGCGCAGCTCCAAGAGAGGGAGTGTTGGTTACAGCGCCGGACATAACGCCTATCATTGTTGCCATATCTTCGCCGCTAATGCGTGCAATACTCCATGTTACAATACATGCAAGTAACACAATGCCTGCCGCAAACAGGTTGAGCTTCAAGCCGCCTTTCCCGAAAGAGGAGAAGAAGGAAGGACCTACTTGTAGACCGATGGAATAGACAAACAAAATAAGACCGAAATCTTTGGCGAAATGCTCCACTTCTGGAACCAAACGCAAACCAAAATGGGAAAAGATGATCCCGCAAAACAGAATCCAGGTAACTCCCAATGAGAACGATTTAATTTTAAGTTTGTTGGCAAGAAACAATCCTACAGTAATAGTGAGGACAAGAACAAGCAGCGACTGCGTGATTCCAGGCTCTATAAAGAGCGACCGAAGATAATCCATACAACACAACAATTTTGTACAACAAAAATGTACCTGCCAAATACCGCTGCAAAGGTAGTAAATACTTTTGATATCCACAATACAAAAATAAACGCAGGACAACCGCATCAATATAGGATTAAACCCAAATCGGTCATTAGCGTTTAGATGATTATGGCTTTATTTTTGATTAGATTTTTTGTCGGTTTGAAGGCGCAATGGGGT
>CAJOPG010000027.1 GCA_905236355.1 Paludibacteraceae bacterium
ACCCCATTGCGCCTTCAAACCGACAAAAAATCTAATCAAAAATAAAGCCATAATCATCAAAACGCTAATGACCGATTTGGGTTTAATCGTTGAAGTAACCTTTGGCGATATTCATGGAGTCTGTAAAGAAGTATTCGCATCCTTCTGTCCAATGGAATTTGTAGAGTGTGAATTGTTTGAAACTGCCGTCGTATCCACTGATTGCAGTGTAGTAGGTATGTCCTTCTTCGAATGTCAGGTATGAATCTACAGCATCATTTTCCATCGCGCTGACTCCATACAACACATTTGCAGAATCAGGTGAGATGAATCGTGTGAGTGCCCAATAGCCTAAATCCAATATTGGGTCACCGGCAAATCCGGAGAAAGTGGAACTGTCTCTTGTAGTGGCGATATAGGGGAAGTGAGTAACTATATTTCCCTGTTCGTCAATAGGGTAGATATAGTCCCAATCTCCTTTGACCCGGTAATCGAATTTTACATTCATGATGCTGGTATCGGAGGTGAGGATGTGCACAAGTTGCAGTTTGCCGATGGGTTTCATTGTTTCCGGATTGACCGGGAATGCAAAGAGCCAATAGTCGGTATCAGGCAAGAGCCCTGTGAAGAAATGGTTTATCGAACCGTATTGGAGGGAATGGCTGGCAAAGGGCGCAATATTGAACTCTTTGTTGCGCAGCAGGTTGTTGCGCCATCTCAGATAATCGGAATAGGCACTGTCCAATGCAAGTTGCATAAACTGCTTGGAATTAAATTGGGGATTGAAGTCTTCCCATGGTTCCTCTATTGAGATAAGATAGTAGGCATCCTTGTTGGTGGAGAAAGAGCACTCAATGAATCCTGCGGAAATTGTCCGGATTTCCATTGTTACCTCTACTTCTTCATCTGTCCATTTTGCTTCGGGTTCGCAAGATACCAGACAGAGAGTTAGTATTGCTATGGCGATGGTTAAATTAGTTTTCATACTTGGTCCTTTCCTTTTCTTCTTCCTGAATCAATGTCTGTACCGAATAGATAAAGCGTAAGGCGGTTTCCACATGTCCCCCGTAGTGCCCGAAATTATATGTAATGTTGGCATCTTTCCATTTTGATTTGGCATTTGCAGCATTAGCGAACGGCACTGTCTCGTCGTCCATGGAATGCATGATATAGACGCTTGTTTTTGGTATCCAGTTATACGAGATAATGGAATTGACAGTCATAGCTTTGTATAACTCTGCCACTTTGTCGGACTTTTGTTCCATAGCTTCCTTCGTCAGCAAATCATGTGTGACATGACTACCGATGAGTTCGTTAATTTGTGCAGAGGTAAGGGATTTGCTGTTAATCCAGTCTTCCATGTGTTCACATAGCCATGGTTGCATCATATCGGACAGTTGAATGTTCAGTTTGTTTCCTTTGATCATTCCTTGCACGACTAACGGGACGGCTACGGGGTAACTTGCGGTGTCGGTGGTGACAAACCGTTCATAGGTAGATTTAACATCATAGGGTCCGCCGCCGGCATAAACACGATGCAGAAAAACCGCTTCTTCAATCTCAACATCTTCTTCAGTGTATTCGGTTTCAATCAATCGTAACACGGCCATTGCAGTAGCACCTCCCTGACTATAACCCATCAAATCTATATCCATTTCTTCCGGTTCATATCCGACAGCCTTTAACCATGGCCGAACAGCCAAGTACATATCCAGCACATTTCTGGCCGTTTGGTCCATCACTAAGTAGGGATGTATCTGATTGGCGGTGATGCCGTAGCCCATATAATCAGGAATAATCAGTCCGTATCCCAACTTGACCAATATGCCCTCCAGTGAGAAGCAGTTGCTTGGTGCCTCTGCATTGGAACAAACGGTATAATGGCTTACGAGAATCATTCGTTTGGGAGGACGCCCATGCGGCAACATTACTTTGCCTGAGAGTGTGATTTCGTTCCCCTCGGCATCATGGGTAGGGTAGGTGCCAACTATCTCAATAACCTTTTGCTGATTTCCGTATTTGAGAAGTTGCTGTACAATGGCCGTTCCCGTCACGCTGCTTGTTCTGCGCAGTCCGTTTGCCATTGCATATTGTGTAGTATCATGATACTCATTTACCGGAGTTCCGTCAGGTAAGAAACAATTATAGGGCAAACCATTGCTCAAATCGGTTTCCTGTTGGCGTATCACTTGAAACTTCAGTTGTTTGGCTGCTTCAATGTCTGTGAAGTCAACAAACTTGTCTCCATGGAACTGACACCCTGCCAGTAGCATGCACAACAATCCTGCTATGTAGATTTTAGAACCGCGCACCTATTCCTACACTTATTATTCTGGATGAGACTAAAAATATGGTGTTCAAATTTTTGAGCGAATACATTCCGCCGCCTTCTACGCTTACAAACCAGCGTTGATAGTTGACGCTAAGTCCGATAAGGGTGATGTTAAAAGCCGCTCCTACATCTGTGCGATGCCCTCTGCTATTTTTCTCTGTACCAGTGTTAATCCCCATTCCAAGGCCTAATCCGGAATAGAGGTTAACATATTCGTGGTGCAGATAGGTGAACCGGACGGTTGGCATTAGTACAGCGTTGCAGAAATAGTGCCCTGCATCGCGTGCTATTTCCGTACCGGTTCCGTTACGCATAACATCATCCCAACTCACACCGCTTAAGTCTAACATTCCACCACCGGAAAACCAATCATTGATCCGGTATTGATATTCGGCCCAGAGATGCTGGTAGTAGCGGTAGTTCTCATGATATGTCTCGTTATAAGAAGCCGGCAGTGTGTTGACGATATGCGCAGGTTTGTTCCACATGAGTGTTTCAAAGAGTTGGTCACCCCAACCCACACGGACTTCGTGTGACCAATATACACGGTCAATCCGTGTTTCTGCGTTGAGCATCATAGTCATCACGCAACACACACCTGCTATTATAACCCGTAAACTTTTCACACTATCAGGGATATTGAAACGGCTTTATTCATTATGTGTTTAGTATGTGTAGGACAGCGTCTTCCATAAGGGCGAGGTCGGACAGGGAAACTTCTTTGCTGAGCAAAAGAGGTGTGTCGGCATGGAGGCGCTGAATGAAATCAGATGGTTTGTCCAAGCGTTTTGCCAATTTGACATAAATGTTGACCGCCTCTTCCCGATGTGAGGTGGCAAGAAGCAAATGAGCATAATTGAGCAAGTCATTGTCGGTAGCATCGGCGTCAAAAGCAAGTTGCTCAAGATATTGCTCTGCAATGTCGGTTTTTCCACATAAAAATGCACACCATCCAACACCACGTTTGGATTGTTTGTCAGGGAAGAGTATATCCAACTTGAAGAAAGTTTGCAACGCTTCGTCGTATCTGTTGAGCGCGAGCAGACATTGCGCCTGCTGGCGGAGATAGGTTGGATTGTCGGGAAAGCGTTCTGCAAGCGTCATGTAGGTATTGATTGCCTCTTCCGTTCGGTTAAGATGTCTGAGGCAGACGGCAATATGATGGAGTGTCCATTCGTCGTCAGAGGAGAGCAATGCAAGTTGATAACAATTGAGGGCTTCCTCAAACCTGTTCTGTTTCTGAAGGGCAAATCCTTTTTTCTGCAGAGAGGTGCCATTGTTGTCAACAAATACCTGTTCCGCCAACGGATAAAGTTTGTAAGCCAAACACTTATCTCCAAACTCCTGCCGGTGTGATTCATCGTAAAGATGGGGGAAGATGCCGGTTTCCGGCAGTTTGTTGTACAGTAGGAGTGCATTGTCGTCCTTCATGGGATTATTGTTGAAGTAGCGATACAGGCAGCGTATATAGTTTTGGGCGTAGTTGCTTTCGTGATATGCCTCTTGATTGTCATCGTTGGCCAGGGTTCCTAATTCCTTAAATACTTCAGGTAGTTGCTGTGTGAATGATTCTTTTGCGATGTTACGGTAGATGAGGCAGAGTGCATACTTGTCCACATCACAAGCGTCGGCATTAGCTCTCATTAGTCCGCGCAGAAGTTTGCCTTCAGTGGATGCGAAATTGATATTGAGTTCTTGATTGTCTTCTCGAAACGGGATAAAAAAATTGGCGGGGTCTTCCTGAAAAAACACATTGTTGAGTATTGCCCTTGTGGATGCATAGTTGAAGTCGCCTCCTTGCTCATGCAGTTTCGACATTTCTCCGATGTGTTTGTGCATGGCCTTGTTCAGTTCTTCGCCCCACTCGGGGTTGGCCTCGTCGCTGTCATCAAGGGTAATGACAATGTGGTGGTCTTTGTTATGCAGCGTGGGCAGAATATCTTGTTGCAGACTTTCCATCACTTTGTCCACTTGCGGGGTAAGGTATGTGTTAAGAATGCAATCAGACAGCTTACGCAATTCTTTTTGTAGTTGCTTGTTTCTGCATAGTTTTTGCAATTCTTTCAGAATATCGGGATAGCAGAAGAGTCTGTTGTAATAGCGTAGATAGATAAGAAAGATGCCAGTGAGAATACGCTGTCCGGCTTCAGGATAGGGGGTGTCGGCTATTTGAAGCAGAAGCAGGAAATGGTCTTCGTGGAAATAATCCAATAACCGAAGAGTGAGAGCGGATGCCCAGACGCAGAGTTGGTCGCTGTCAAGCGATTCGGCATCTTTCTTCGTAAGATATTTGCCAGTCCATGTAGCATAGAACAGTTGTTTCAGGTTGTGCGGGTCTTCTGCTTCTTGCGTAATGGCTTCTGCTTTTCGGAGAATATCTTTAGCAGGTTTGGTAGTGAACTTTTTTGTCCGTCGGATGATGTCGAATATAGAAAAGGCGCTTCGATAGATGCCGCAGAGAACCTCGTCTCTCATAGGGTCGTTTTTACCCGCAGCATAATAGGAGAGAAGAAATCCGTAGTTTTCTTCAATACTCTGCAGGATTTCGTAATACTGTGTGTCTTGCATTTTCAGTGCATACGACTTCATAGCCTGCAGGGCTGTCATAAGATGGCGTTGGCAAAGCGATTCTTCAATAGTCTGCAACATAGTGTAATGCGCTTTTAGCCCAGTCGTGAAACTCTTACCAATTGGTCGATGTCGAGAATTTTGATTTTTCGTCCGTCAAGTGAAACAATGCCTTCTTGTGCAAAGTCGCCGAGGGTGCGTATGGCATTGCTGGTGGTCAT